>PBDV01000031.1 GCA_002718215.1 Methanobacteriota archaeon | reverse complement strand
TTTTTGGCATGGCAGACGTGGTTGCAGCAACAGGTGCTGTTGCAGCGACGGCCAGCGGCGGATATGCTTGGGGGATGCCCCTTGGAGCAGGTATCGCCCTAGGCCTTGCTGGCGTCGGCACTGGCCTAAGCCAGGGACAGATTGGAGCCGCTGCAGTAGGAATGGTTGCAGAAGATGGCGACAAGTTCGTAACCGGTCTAATTTTCACAGCATTGCCTGAAACGATTGTTTTGTTCGGTTTCCTAGCAATGTTCTTGATGTGAACATTCTGGAACGAATAACAAATTCACGATTGTGAGGATTGTACCATGAGTTTAGAACAACTTGCTAAGGACATAGCAGCGGAAGCAGCGTCAGAAGCTAAGGCGATTATCGCTGAAGCTAAGAAACAGGCAGCCGATATTGCTTCGGATGCCCAGAAAGAAGTGGAAATGCATGCATCTTCAACCCTTTCAGGTTCTGAAATTGAAGCGGCTCAAATCGCTAAAGAATCGGTAGCTAGTGCAAGACAAATGAACCAGAAGGATGTTCTTGTAGCACGCAGGGAAGAAATCGACATCACTCTTGATGCTGTTCGCAGTCAACTTGGGAATCCCAAGTTAGCGAAGAGATCAGCAATGTTAGATTCGATGTTAAAACAGGCTAAGTCGGAAAGTTCCGGCAAGATGACGTTACTTCCAGCATCTATTGATAGAGCTGCACTGGAACAGAAAGCCAGCGGTTTTACTGTCGGAGAGGATATAGACGCTTTAGGTGGCTTCATCCTCGTCGCTGAAGATAATAGCATTCGGTTAGATTATACATTTGATAATCGTCTTGAAGAGGTCTGGATAGATTCTCTTGGCGATGTAACTAGGACATTATTTGGAGAATGAGGTGATTTTCAATGTGGTTAGGGCGAGCAAATTGGGCTAATGCAGCCGCACGTGCTCGTTCCCGTAGATCTCGTTTGTTAGATCGAACTCGAGTTCGCCAATTATTGAAATTAGAACCAGATAGTATTGCTAGCACAATAGGAGATGCAGGCTATCGTGCAGATATGGATTTGTACGGGCATCGCCTTAGTGGTGCGGAATTGGTAGAAGCCGCTTTGAGCCATAATTTAGATCGAGAAGTTCACGAAGTTGAACGTTTTTGTAACGGAGAATTAGCCGATATTGTCGATGTTTGGGCTCTTAGAATTGATTTCAATAAGGCCAAAGCAGTACTTAGAGCCGTAAAGAGTGGAGCAGATGGTTCCAAAGTAGGCGAAGGTGCGTTACCTGCGGAGAACCCGCATAATACGCAATGGATCAACATCATCGATTCATCCTCTAACCTCGCTGAAGCGGCTGTATCTATACAAAAGATGAGATTAGGTAGTCGAATTTTCGCTGAGGTTCCTCCGGAATCTGGATTAGCTGAATATGAAGATGCTTTAGATCGCTCTTATTATCGCCAAGCACTGAAAGCTATTCCTACACGAGGTCCACATTCTTGCCTCAAACGTTATCTTAGAATGGAAATTGCCCATCGAGATATTTTGAATATTATGAGAGCAATGCGTCAAGGCTTGTCTACTGAGAAGAGAGCACAAATCTTCATTCCTGGAAGTGGCTTATCTAAAACTACGGAAAAGGCACTGTTGGCATGTCAGAATAATGACGATTTGTTGACCGCTCTTCGTAGGACACCTAGTTTTGATGACGAAGGCCTTGAAGCAGCATTGTCTGCCGTAGATTCTGGATTTTCTTTGGATCCAGTTGTGGATTTATTCCACCATAAACGGAGTGAACTTCTTCTCCGTTTCTCACATCTTAATCCAATTTCGGGTGTTCCAATTGTGTATTACATACAGAGGAAACAACTCGAAGTTGAAAATCTCCGTTTACTCGTGCGCGGTAAAGCGGCTGGTTTGCCAGAAGGCATTATTGAAGCGCATTTGACATTGTAGGGGGTAAATGAATGGAGATTGCTGTTGTCGGAAGTCCTGAATTCACACTTGGCTTCCAACTAGCGGGCATCACCCACCTTCACAACCCTACAAACACCGACGAACTTGCTGCAACGTGCCGCCAGTTGATGTCCGATCGAGAAATCGGCATCGTCGTCTTAGACTCCCGCGACCTTAGTCGTCTTCCCGAACGTATTCGTGATCAGGTAAATCTGAGTATCACGCCAACGTTCCTAGGTATTGGAACCGAGGAAGACAATACATTGCGGGAATCCATTAGGAAGGCACTAGGTGTAGACTTGTGGAAGTAAAAAGAAAAAATATGGAAGTGAAAAAATGAGCAAAAATGAAGGCGTCATCTATCGAATTTCAGGACCAGTCGTTACTGCGACTGGAATTGATGCAAGAATGTACGAAGTGGTCCGAGTAGGACATGAGAAGTTGATGGGAGAAGTAATTGAAATCCATGGGGAACAATCCGTGATTCAAGTTTATGAAGATACATCGGGGATTCGACCTGGTGAGCCAGTATTCAGTACTGGACAAACATTGTCGGTTCAATTGGGTCCCGGTCTTCTAACTCAAATTTATGATGGAATCCAGCGACCTCTTCAGACCTTAGAGGAAGTCATGGGTGTTTTTATCACTCGTGGAGTTGATGCAGATGGTCTTGATTTAGAGAAGAAGTGGATGTTTGAATCCACGGCTTCTGTAGGTGATGAAGTTTCAGGAGGACAATTAATTGGGACAGTACAGGAGACTGATACTATTACACACAAAATCATGGTACCTCCCAAGGCATCTGGTAAGATTAAATCTATTGAATCAGGTGAATTCAATGTTACAGAGACTGTCTGTACTCTTGATGACGGTACCGAGATTCAGATGATGCAGGAGTGGCCAGTTCGTCATCCTCGACCATTCACTCAGAAATATGCTCCTGATACACCATTGGTAACTGGAATGCGAATTCTTGATTTCTTATTCCCATTAGCTAAGGGTGGTGCAGCTGGAATACCTGGTCCCTTTGGTTCTGGAAAAACAGTTACTCAGCAATCTTTGGCCAAGTATTCTGATGCTCAAATTGTAGTATATATCGGATGCGGAGAACGAGGAAATGAGATGACTGAAGTGTTGGATGAATTCCCACATCTTATTGATCCGAATACTGGTAAACCATTGATGAATCGTACAGTAATGATAGCAAATACTTCCAACATGCCTGTAGCAGCACGTGAAGCATCTGTATATACTGGAATTACTATTGCGGAATATTTCCGTGATCAAGGATATGACGTTGCTCTAATGGCAGATTCAACTAGCCGTTGGGCAGAAGCAATGCGTGAGATTTCAAGTCGTCTTGAAGAGATGCCTGGTGAGGAAGGTTACCCTGCATATCTTTCAAGCCGTCTAGCAGAATTCTATGAGCGTGCAGGTCGAGTAGAGACCTTGAATGGAGATGATGGTTCAGTAACTGTAATCGGTGCAGTATCTCCTCCAGGTGGAGACATTTCAGAACCAGTCAGTCAAGGAACTCTACGTATTGTGAAGGTTTTCTGGGGTCTAGATGCAGGTCTAGCACGGCAGCGACACTTCCCTGCAATCAACTGGTTGAATTCTTATTCGCTGTATCCACAGAGTCTAAATCAGTGGTTTAGGGACAATATTGCAAGTGATTTCCCTGAGGTCAGAACAGAAATCAGTGCCCTTCTAAAGGTTGAAGCGGAGTTGCAAGAAATTGTTCAACTTGTAGGTTCTGATGCTTTGCCAATGGATCAACAATTGACGCTTGAGGTTGCTCGAATGATTCGAGTATATTTCCTTCAACAGAATGGTTTTGATCCTGTGGACGCTTACAGTGGAGTTGAGCAACAATATGCAATGGCTCCCGCCATTCTTACATTCCAAGAAGAAGCTAAGAAAGCAATGGCCGCTGGTGCAGTTCTAGAAGATGTCGTGAACGTGCCCGCGCGTATTGAATTAATGCGCGCTAGATTCGCCGAAGGTTACCTTGAGAAGATTGAGGGCCTAGTTGAACAGATGGTTAGCCAAATTAGCAACTCTGTGGAGGCCCAATAAGGGGGGATGAAAAATGACAAGTAAAGAGTACAAGACAATCACTGATATCAAGGGACCATTGGTGTTCCTCGAAAAGACTGAACCTGTAGCATATGGTGAGATCGTAACAATACGTCTCACTGATGGCTCCACCAAGAATGGCCAAGTTCTCGATACTTCTGACGACATGGTTGTCGTTCAGGTGTTCGAGGGTACTGAGGGAATAGATCGAAAGGCCGGTGTTAAATTTCTGGGAGATGTATTCAAACTACCAGTTAGCAAGGGCTTAGTCGGTCGAATTTTAGATGGAGCAGGTAGGCCCAGAGACGGCGGACCAGATATTGTTGCAGATGAGAAAGCAGACATTATTGGCGCTGCAATTAATCCATATTCTCGACAATCTCCTCATGATTTCATTCAAACAGGAGTTAGCGCAATTGATTGTTGTACAACTTTAGTTCGTGGACAGAAACTTCCGATTTTCAGTGCATCTGGGCTTCCTCACAATGATATTGCTTTGCAGATTGCTCGTCAAGCAAAACTGAAGGACAGCGATGAAGAATTTATTGTGGTTTTCTGTGCAATGGGAATTACAGCTGAAGAATACAATTTCTTCCGTGCCGATTTGGAACGAACTGGTGCACTAGAGAATGCAGCGTTGTTCGTTAATCTAGCAGATGATCCAGCGGTGGAGCGTTTGATTACTCCACGTCTTGCATTGACTGCGGCAGAATATCTTGCATTCGAACATGATTATCACGTATTGGTTATCTATACAGATATGACCAACTATTGTGATTCTCTACGTCAGATTGGTGCTGCTCGTGAAGAAGTACCTGGGCGTCGAGGTTATCCTGGATACATGTATACCGATTTGGCAATGCTTTACGAGCGTGCAGGAATTGTGAAGGGAAAGAAAGGCAGTATTACTCAGTTCCCAATTTTGACGATGCCTGGTGATGATATCACTCATCCGATACCTGACCTTTCTGGATATATTACTGAAGGTCAAATTGTTATTTCACGTGAATTACATCAAGCAGGAATTTATCCTCCAATTAACGTACTTCCATCTCTATCACGTCTGATGGGGGGTTGTATTGGGGAAGAAACTACTCGGGATGACCATAAGAAAATCAGTGATCAGATGTATGCGGCCTATGCTCAAGGTAGAGAACTTCGTGGATTGGTAGCGATTGTAGGCGAAGATGCATTAAATGAAAGAGATTTGCAATATCTCAAATTTTCAGATATTTTCGAAGATAAATTCGTTAGACAGGGGAGAGATGAAGATCGAACCATCGATGATACACTAAATCTATGCTGGGAATTATTATCCAACATTGATACAAAGTATCTTGAACGATTGGATGATGAATTAATTTCTAAGTATCACCCTACTGAAAAGAAGGAATGAATTCTGGGAAATATACTGAGGTGATTGATCATGGCGTTAGATATCAAGCCTACACGCAGTGAACTGATCAATCTAAAGAGACGAATTAAACAGACTCAGAACGGCTACAAACTACTCAAGATGAAGAGAGATGGACTTTTCCATGAGTTTAGGACTCTTCTTTCAGAGATGATTTCAGCCCGAGAAGAATTGGTTCAGACATTCCGTGAAGCGAAAGCAGGAATTGATTTAGCTAGCGCTATTGAAGGGGGGCTCGAAGTACAAAGTGCTGCAATCGCAATTTCAAATCACCCTGAGGTTATGGTTGAACGGCGAAATATCATGGGTGTAGTGGTTCCAAGTGTTTCAGGTGAAAATCTGTCAAGCACAATGGATGAGAGAGGAATGGGTTTGGTTGGGGGCTCACCATATATTGATGAGGCCGCAGACGGTTATTCTAGGCTGATAGAAAAAATTGTCAAAGCAGCGGAAATGGAAGCAACTCTGAAACGCCTTCTTGAAGAAATAGAGGCTACCAAGAGAAGGGTAAATGCTCTAGAATTCGTAGTTATTCCTCAAATGCAAGAAGCCCAGTCATTTATTCAGCTTAGGTTAGAGGAGATGGAACGTGAAGAAACGTTCCGATTGAAGCGATTTAAGAACAAATGATTGTTTTCCATCTTCCGATTAACATGTGAAGGGTCATATCTCACGACTTAGACGATGTATTGGTGAGGGGCTTGGAGGAGTCAGATGTTCCGGCAATTCGCGTGGAGCGAGCATCTTGGTCACAACATGATTTTCTAGAGGAGATAATCAACGATCATTTCGTTATAATCTCTCAAGGAGAAACTGGGTACAGTTGGAATGTAGATGCAATAACAGAAGATGTAGATTCAAACTTAGAATCTCTTTGTTCAAAGTTGGTCCCTCTAGGTTGGGTCCCCATTCTCGATGAAGATGAACCATATTTTCTAGAGATTAAACCTCATCCAGTAAGGGGTGCAGTAATTGGTTCACGGACTTTGTTTTTCTTATGGTGTCTGTCCTTTGCCTTTCTGACTGTAATTGGAGCAAGTTGGAGTGGTAGAGTAAATGCTACTGTGAATCCTTCTTCATGGGCCGCTCTACAAATGGGAGCCATCCAATATGCTCTACCGATTATGGCGTCCATTGGATTAGCCAGTGTATTGAGACGATTTATTGCAGGACGTCATGGTGTTGTGGTAGACCATCTTTTACCTGTCAGCATCCCCTTTCCAATCACTGGTTTGAGCCCCATTTGGCCCTTCGGTTTGATTGGAATCCTCCAAACTCGTCGAATTGATGAAATCAGATTTCCTAATCCACAAAGTCTAGCCCAAGTTTCTTTGGTCTTACCTCTAACTATGATTGTTTCAGGAATCATATTTGTTTTTGCAGGTCTTTTCCATACTCCCAGTTCTCCAGGTCAAATAGATGAAGTACCCTTTGTTTTGAATTTGAATTGGTTAATGGATGCATTAGGTTCAATGATTATTGGAGATGCAGTCCAATACAAGGTTCAGTGGGCATCTCCTCTATTGTTGGCTGGACACGGTATGATGATTGTAGGTTTCATCTTACTTCTTCCAATCCCGAATTTCCCTGGAGATCATGTTTTCTCTGCATACCATGGTCGATATTATAGCGAGGATACATCGTTTCAAGCATGGGGTCTTTTACTTACAGTTGTCTTTGCTCTCCTTGTATATTTTCAAGGAGATTATTGGTTATGGATTGCAATAGGTAGCCTAGCAGTTTGGCGGCGCTTCCAGTCCGAAACTATCCCTATTCCTTTGGTGGTTAACGAAACAGAATGTTCCGGCGATAGGATATTTTGGAGTCAGGGGGTAATTTTAGCATTTTTATTAATTGCATGCCCCTCATTAGATGTCACTTATTCGTTAGAAAACTGGGAAGATGATCTTGACTCATCAGATTGGATAACTGAACATGTGATAACTTTAGGAAATAATTCTAGTTTAGAATATCCTCTTTCCACAAATGGGTTGCTTGATCTTTCAGGCAGAGTTCATGTTTCTCCCTCGGGGGCAATAGATGGTTGGATTATCGAAATCATGTGTCCGGATGAAGAAAATTTCTCAGGTCTCGATTGCGTGTATTCTGATGTTTCTCAACAATCACCAAAGACAATAAAAATTCGATTAGAACCTCCTTCTGAATCGATTACTGGAGTGATACAATTGGATTTATTATTTCACAGTACAAATGGAATTGTAATCAATCACCGAACTTCAGTTAATGTAACTGAATCAGTTAGGATTCTGGATGAAGGTTGGGTTTCCAATGTAGATCAGAATCATTGTGTTAGGATGGTAATAGGTTTCGAATCTTTGCCTGCAAATATTACATTGGATGACCCTATGTGGAGTTTAATTCAAGGAAATGTTCACGCAGTAAATGAACCAATCAATATTACCGAAGAGAATCCAGAGTTGGTTTGTGTAGAGCCATTAGAGGGGGCGATTCAAATGGCCTCCAAGTCATCAGATGGCCGTATCCTTGGTCCGACAATTAGTTACCAATCAGATGANGGNGNTTCCTTATCTNTGANTGCACCATTGGTTGATGTGAATCGTTCTTTAGTNNCTCTTGAAAACTANACTGAATTTGATTCTGTGAGNCCATTCAATGCANATGCAATCGGTTGGCATNTGAATCAATCTAGTGCTTGTTCTGAATCNCCNGATACATTGCTTTCAGGNAATTGGTCNTGGAGNCCATCTACCTCCAATAATGAATCTCAAATTGTCCATTTTTCTGANGATCTTNNGNNTGGAAANCTTCTCCTTCCTNATTTTGGAATATTGACTGTNTGTGATGNTTCTTCTNCNNCCATTTTTGAATTATCTAGTGGTCCNTCGTTACTTGTAAATGGGGNATTAATGGTTCTAAATTCGGATGTATCNGGTTCCCCCGTTGTTCTTTCAAACGTGGGTANGGAATCAGTTTCAATAATTCCAGTTATNCATTCATCNATTCCTTTAGATTCAGTTTGGAACATTACTATTCCTGATTATATCNCTGTTAATGGTTCAATATCTATCGATACTGACCGNCCTGATGTNTTTGGTGGTTTTNCATCAATATGGTTTGAATCTTCTACCATTGGCTTGGAAATTCATTTTGCTGCCCTTTGCTATCCTGAAACTGAATGTGGCTTGNGGTGATACANTGCGAATAGGAATATTTGGGATGGGTGCTATCGGTAGTTTACTTGCCTATAGAATCGCTAGAACTGGAATCTCGCCGATNATTTACAGTAGAGGGGAAACGAACAAAGTACTCCTAGAGAGAGGCGTGATAGTACATTCCAGTGACTCNGATTTTGATTTGTTAGAACCTTCNGATTTTTCGATTTTAGAAAGCGGNCAAAATGTCGATATAGCNATTATTTGTTGCAAACAAGATTCAGTATCTGAATTGACCATGTTGGCTGAGAATCATCTTGCGAGTGACGGTTTCGTAATTGGGATTCAGAATGGTCTAGGGCATCTAAANCGCATTGCATCTGTAGTAGGTAGGGGGAGGACTTTTGGNGGTAGTATCACACATGGTTCNACTCGAATTGGACCTGGAGAAATTAGATTGGGGGGGACTGGCCGAATTGTTTTGGGCCCCTTGGAAAAAAACAATTATTCCATACGTGAAGGATTGTTATCNGAGATTNTGAAAATTTTAGATGAAGGGNATCTTTCTCCAATCTTTGTACCNGAAATTCTACCTTTTGNATGGGAGAAATTGTTACTCAATCTNGCCATCAATCCTATAGCTGCTATTTGTGGAGTTCGAAANGGAGAACTTCTAACCCCTCCCNTACATGATTTGGCTATATCGGTGATGATNGAGGGCGNGAATGTAGCTGAATTGGAAGGNATTTCNNTTGATTTTGNTGAGTTACANAATACATTAGAAGAGGTATTAGCCTCAACATCTGGAAATCGTTGTAGTATGCTTCAAGATGTTATGAATGGAAATCCTACTGAAGTTGATTGGATATGTGGNGTATTGGTGGAAAGGGCCGAAATACATGGNATTCCAGTCCCTCGAACTCAAACTCTTTGGGATTTAGTTCGTNGCTTANCGATATAATCNCTNATTATTGATCAAGATTGAAGTGTAATCCNACATTTTCTTTCCGAGAGATAGCCGCTTCAACAACTAAACNTGCAACTATTGACATGTTTCTTAATTCAACCANTTTTCTTGTNGGGGTACATCTTCTCCATATTAGGTCAATTTCGTTGGCAATATGTTCTATTTTNCTNTGTGCTCTTTGGAGCCTTTCGTTTCTNCGAAGTAGNCCTACGTCATCAGACATAATTGATTGTAAAGTTTCCAAATCTGCTTTNAGGGGGGCATGCTCTACCAAATTANCTAGNCCTTTCACACGCCATAGAGGGATTTCATCATTATTTNNCTCATCATTGTTTGATGTAATTTTTAGNGCATATTCCAATGCTCGATGAGTCATGACNACTGCTTCAAGAAGACTATTGGATGCTAGTCTATTNGCTCCATGAAGTCCAGTGCATGCAACTTCGCCAACTGCAAAAAGTCCCTTGTAGGTAGTTCCGTCTAAGTTTTTACATCGTCCAAAATTATCCACTTCTATTCCTCCAACCATGTAATGTGCTGCAGGTGTTACAGGAATTGGGTCGACTCCAAGCGTGATTCCGTTTGNCGAAAGNCGTTGACTGATTGTTGGGAATTTATTTTTCAANANANTTGANTCNAAATGTTCAGTGACCAATAAGACGTGTGGTTTTCCTGTAAGTTTGAGTACTCGATCTGTAGCACGTGCAACNATATCTCTTGTTGCAAGNGAACCTCTAGAATCTACATTTTTCATNTATGAATAATTNTCAGGTTTTCCTCCTTTGTTTCTGTAATTTGTGTATTCTTCTGTAGTCATCAAGACNCCACCAGCACCCCTTAGTGCTTCTGTAATCAGAAACGGNCTATCTCCNGGAATTGCTAGGGCAGTTGGGTGAAATTGAACAAATTCCA
Source organism: Methanobacteriota archaeon (assembly GCA_002718215.1). GTDB lineage: Archaea > Thermoplasmatota > Poseidoniia > Poseidoniales > Thalassarchaeaceae > MGIIb-N2. The sequence continues at coordinate 5,106 of PBDV01000031.1, read as the reverse complement.
TGTCTCNAATTCTAGCAAATGCTCGATGAGCCATCGCCACTCCATCTCCAGTTGCAACAGAAGGATTTGTCGTNTCTCTCCATAATTTNCCNGCTCCNCCAGTAGCGAGAATTACTGNACTACTGGNGATTGAATGAACTTCNCCCATTGNNTCAAGGCACCATANNCCNTTGACGCCNTTCGANGGGTNGTTTCTNTCTTCTAGGATTAGATCAATAGCCATCCATCNTTCTAGNATACTGACNTNTTCATCATGTAATCGTTTGATTAGTGNCCCTTCTATNGCTGCACCAGTCTTATCTTTAACATGCAANATTCGATTCTCTTGNTGCCCTCCTTCTCTCACTAAATCGAATGTTCCATCTTTAGAACGGTCAAATGAAACTCCTTCATTNANCAAATCCTGTATTCTATCTGCTGCTTCCATTACAACGCTTCTAACTACNTCCTCATCNCACAATCCTGCCCCAGAATTCAATGTATCNTGGATGTGTTTTTCNATGGCTTCCTTATCNGTTGTATCAAGNACTCCAGCTATGCCTCCTTGAGCCCAATTTGTAGAGGAATCTTCCAATTNTTTCTTGGTTACTAAAGCGACATTTCGNCCTTCTCTTGCTAAGCCAACTGCCATGGTTAGNCCTGCGATTCCTGAACCAATCACCACCACATCGAACCGGTAAGTCCTCTGTGCCATGGTCGTNGCTGATGGGATGTATGCATGAACATTCGTGCNAGACANTTGNTCNATAGCGATACCGTGAATAGCCAGTCTTTGNGANGGAGGNCTGTGTCGAAGGCNTCTCGAATCGTCCTTTCCGNATTTGGATGCTTTNTTNTNTTCATTGTAATTTACAATGTAGAAGTGGGATTATGGTCACATCATNCTGANTACAGTCAGAAGGTAGACCTGATTGGTTTGGTTACTTTTTCTTGTACTGAAGCAGAAGTTCTTGCTCAACTNAATGGAACTTATGATNCTCAAAATGTGACTTTTGGACAATCTCCTTGTTTGCATCCACTAGGNAATTATGCTCTTCCAGATTTGTTAGTCGGAGGNNTTGGGGCAANNTTAGCATTCATTGGATTGACTTCNGCACTGAATATCCGTTTGAGTTCACGTGGCNAATCAAGANGACGTTCTTGGGCTTCAATGATTGGGGGNGCAANAATCGGAATTTTTGGCCTAATTCAGATTATTGGAATTTCAGAAGAAATTGAATGGCGAGAAATNATTGGNATTCCTTCATTTTTGGTTAATNTATTATTNATNATTNTNGGTGTCTTGTTATTCCGCCGAGGTTCGAATAACCATTCTACGATTATTTCTCAATCAAATTCTGGAAGAGTGAGGTACAGAGGGACTATGGAACTTGACGGTTCTGACATGAGTGTCGGNCAAATGAGGAGAATATTGGGNTTGGATATCTTAGAGGATGTTTTCCAATTGGGTTCTTCCGATGAGTTCGAGGAAAAGGTTGGTCGTGTTTGTCATTATTGTAATGGGGCAGGGTGTCCTGAGTGTGNTTCATCTGGNTCAATTTGAATTCGGCNTTTTCTAGACTCTTTGAAAATNCNAATATTCGAATCTCTCTGACCGTGTTGGTTTAAGTGTCCTCAAGTCCGCAGTAACTCATCGAGGTGCTCGATTATGGATGGGATTAATGAGGTGGAACGATGCATCTGAAAAGGATTGAACTTGAAAATTTCAAATCTTTTATGGGNGAACTNGTAATAGATCTTGAGGAAGGTTTTACTGCAATTACTGGGCCAAATGGTTCAGGNAAATCGAATAGCGGCGACGCAATTCAATTTGTTTTAGGNACNCGTTCAACCAAATCATTGCGNGCTCAGAATGTTAAGGAATTGATATTCAATGGNGGGAGTAGAAGCAAAGCNGCNAAATCTTGCGAGGTCACACTTATTTTTGATAATCCCGAAAATGATTCTGGCGAACGTCGTTTGAAAGTTGATGCCGATGAAGTTTGTTTTACTAGGGCAGTTAGATTAACTCNNAAAGGCGCAGCAGTTTCNTCATATCGATTGAATGNTCGGNCTTCTACNAGNTCAGAGTTTAGGCGTCTNTTGATTGAGGCGGGAGCAAGAGGCGATGGTTACAATATTGTACTCCAAGGTGATGTTGCGAGCCTTTCTACTATGACTCCTTTGGAGAGAAGACGTGTCCTCGAAGATGTAGCCGGCGTTACTCAATATGACGAAGAATTACGTAAGGCAGACCGTCAAAGAAAACAAGTCGAATCTCAATTAGAAATGATTGATGTGTTCGAAAAAAAACAGGTAGAACGTATTGAATCACTAGAAAAAGAAAGAGAAAAGGCGTTGAAATATCGCGAACTTATCAACGAATTAGACAATTCTAGATCTCTCTTAATGCAATCGAAACATAGGTCTCAATTCGAAGAAATTCGGATGTTGGGTGAAGAACGTACACGCTATATCGCTTCTTCTGATGAACTCAAAGATTCGTGCGAAGAATCCGAAATCAGACTTCAACATTTGGAAGATGAAATTGTACGGATTCAGAAAGAAATGGAGGCACTTCTAGGTTCTTCAGAACGAGGTACTCTAGAGAGAATTCGTCGCTTGGAAATAGATATTGAGGCATCGGGAGATCGTATTCTTGAATTGAATAATGCTTCTGAAAGAGCATTAGTTGAAGCCAAGACTTTGGAGAAAGAAATAGGTCAAGCAAAGGCCTCTATTGAAAAACATTTGAAGGGAATTACTGATGCTGAAAATCGTCTTAAAGCGGCTAAGTTAGATATGAAGCAGGCAGAATCTGATGAAGCCGCAGCAAGGAAAGCCATGGAGCAGGGCGATAAGGCAACAATGGACCTAAATCGTGCTTATGGAAAGGCTGTGAATGAGGCAACTAGACTTTCAGACCAACTTCAGGTTCAGACTTTAGAAACAGAGAGGGCTAGACAGTCTGCAGACATCGCTCATGGCCAAGTTGCAGATTTGCAAGATTCCCACAGAGAAGCAGAAATGGAAGTCAATGATTTACAAATGGAAATTGAAGAATCAGGTGGAGTTGATTCAGGAGAAGAACGCTCGCGCCTCGGTCAAGAGTTAATTCGTTTGCAGAAGGCAGAGGCTACACTTCGTCAAGAAGAGATAGATGCTAGGAATGCTAGGAATGAGGCAGAGCGCCAATTGGTTCGTGCTCGTCAGGAAATGGAACAGAAATCAGGACGTTCATCCCATCAAGCTCAAGCTGTTAAGGCAATTTGCGACATTAGAGATCGATCCGAGATTGATGGTATTCTTGGCCCATTGAGTGAATTATGCGTGCCCAAAGATGAATCGCATGCTCTCGCACTTTCTCATGCTCTTGGAGGTGGAATGAATCACATTGTGGTTAGAGACGATGAAGTTGCATCTATTTGCATCCGTCGACTAAAAGAGGGGCGTTTGGGGCGTGCAGTTTTCCTTCCGCTGAATAAGATGCAAGTGAGGAGGGCAGGCGGGCGAGCATTGATGGTGTCTCGTCAAACTGGTGTAGTTGGTTTTGCAGCTGATTTGTTGGATTTTGATCCTGAAATAGAGGATGCGGTAAGAACTGCGGTTCGAGACACTCTAATTGTTCAGAATATGGACATAGCTCGTGGAAATATGGGCGGAGTTCGAATGGTTACATTGGATGGCACGGTATTCGAAGCGTCTGGTGCTATGGTTGGAGGAGTTAGTAGAACACCTTCCGCGTCATTTGGTGGAGGAAAAGCGCTCGGTCTTTCCATTGTTGAGAAAGCATCCTCTTCGTTGGATTCTGCCGAAATTCTTCATTCGACTGTACAGTCGGCTGTCGTAAAGAATCAAGAATCACAGCAAGAAATCCGTTCTCGAATTAATTCACTTACTCAAGAAGACGGTTCTATGCGCATTAGGGAACTCAAAGGAGACCTTGATAGGGCTAAATCAAGATTATCCGAAACTAAGAAACGTCTTAATGATGCAGAGGCTGAATTAAAGAAGAAAGCGAAAGATGTTGAAATTTGCGAAACTGCAAATGCCAAGGCCGAAGCAGAACATCTTGCAGCGGTTTCGAATCGTGATGGTTTAATGGAGCAACTTCGTTCCCAAACTCCTGAACATTTATCCACGCGTTTGAGAGATGCCCAGGAATCATTCACAGAGGCATCTAGGATATCTATTCAGGCAGAATCTGCATTGGCAACTGGAAATGAACGTCTAGAGATAATTCAAGGTGAAATCAAGAAGTTGAAAGAGAGAGAAGTAGAATCTCTTGAAATTTCCAAGAAAAATAAGGAGCAAATTCAGTCTTTGGAATCCAATAGAGGTGAATGGGGAGAAGAACTTGAAGGCTTGCGTGAAATACATTCTCAAGTTAGTGAAGAACACAAGGCTCTGGATGATCAAAGAACTGAATATGTTGATGAGAGGGCTACAATTCGTGCCAACCTTGAGACTATGAATTCCAAGAGAGTAACAATGATGGCTAGAATTACAGAACTTAATTCTGAGATAGATCGTAAGCATTCAGTGCTCAATGAATTATCTTCTGAGATGGCAGAGATGAATATCTCAATTCCTGAAGAAGGTGATAGTATCCCTGCATTCACAGAAGTTGAATCTAAGGTTCGTGGACTTGAGCGTAGAATCAGTCAAATTGGAAACGTCAATCAACTTGCAATCGAGCAGTATGATGAAGCTGCTTCAAGAGTCGAACAACTTCGACAAGACGCTTCTTCACTTAGAGAAAGGCGCACTGATCTCATTGGGATTGCTGAACAACTCGAATCTGAACGTCGTCTAAGATTAACAGAGGTTCTCGACCAAGTTTCAAAGAATTTCACACGAGTTTACAAGTTATTGCAACCAGGTGGTAAGGGCGATTTGCGATTAGAGAATCCCGATGATCCCTTCTCCGGAGGTCTTGAGATGTGGGCAATGCCTCCTGGAAAGAGCAATCAGACACGCCTCAACCTTCTTTCAGGCGGAGAAAAATCAATGGCTGCGCTTGCCCTTATCTTCGCGATTCAAGATTTTGAACCATCTCCGTTTTACTACTTCGATGAGGTTGACCAAAACTTGGATTCATTCAATGCCGAGAGTATTGCTAAATTG
>PBDV01000030.1 GCA_002718215.1 Methanobacteriota archaeon | reverse complement strand
GGAATGTCCCATCTTCAGTGAATAGTGATTGGTTGGTTGGTCAACTTTGCAACCCTCTTATTGAGCGAGCAAAATCAACAGATCGTAGAAGCAATCAAGCAGTTCCATGGCCATCATTGGATTTTCCAAATCGTCCAGATTTAGAGCAAACAGCACCTTCAATCATTGATTTGGAAGTGTCTGATGAAGAACTAATTCAAATTAGTGAAACAGGTTTATTGGCGTTGAATTTAGTAGAAATGAAGGCCATACAATCTCATTATAGAGACGAAAACATACAATCAGTTCGCAAGTCCAGGGGATTGCATCCTAATGCACCAACAGATGTTGAATTAGAATGCTTGGCACAATCTTGGTCTGAACATTGTAAACACAAAATTTTCGCGGCTAAGATAAATCATATAGATACACAAACAGGTGAAGAGACACAGATCAACTCTCTCTTCAAGACCTATATTATGCGGCCAGCATTGGATATGCAAGAGGAAGTTGATTGGTTACTATCTCTTTTTCATGATAATTCAGGAGTTATTGAATGGACTCCAGAATGGAGTCTTTGCATTAAGGCAGAAACCCACAATTCACCCTCTGCCTTGGATCCATTCGGTGGGGCAATGACTGGAATTGTTGGCGTAAATCGAGATATTTTGGGTACAGGATTGGGTGCTCGACCGATTGCAAATACCGACGTCTTTTGTTTTGGCCCACCTGATTATGATGGACATTTACCTGAGGGTCTTTTTCATCCTTCAAGAGTAATGCGAGGAGTCCATGCAGGGGTTAGAGCTGGTGGAAACGAGAGCGGAATACCAACTGTAAATGGAGCAATAGTTTTCGATGACAGATATATTGGAAAACCCCTAGTTTATTGTGGTACAGTTGGCATTCTCCCCCGCTACCTTCCTGATGGCAGAGAGAGCCATATCAAGACACCAAGTCCTGGTGATTTGGTTTACATGGTTGGAGGAAGAGTAGGTAGTGACGGTATACATGGTGCAACATTTTCGAGTTTGGAATTGACTGATGAAAGCCCTAGTAGCGCAGTCCAAATTGGCGATCCAATTACTCAAAAGAAAATGGTTGACATGTTGTTGGAAGCTAGAGATTTAGGATATATCCAAGTGATCACAGATAATGGTGCAGGTGGATTATCATCAAGTGTTGGTGAAATGGCAGAATTAACTGGGGGGGCGGATCTCGATTTGTCCAAAGTGCCTCTCAAACAGGAAGGATTGAGTTCCTGGGAAATATTGGTATCAGAATCTCAAGAAAGAATGACTGTTGGTGTAACTGAAGAGAATTCAAAACGTTTCGAGGAACTTGCAGATCTCCATGAAGTTGAAGCAACAATTGTTGGAACCTTTACAGATACTGGCACATTTTTGGTCCGTAACGGTGAATCTGTTGTTGCTGATTTGCCCATTGAATTTTTGCATGAAGGGTGCCCACAATTAGAATTGGAATCAGAATGGACTCCCCCCTCACATAAACCGATCATTTACCCAGAAGAATGTGGGCCTGAAGAGATGGGTTCTATACTTTCTAGATTGATGGCGCAACCCAATATTGCTAGCAAAGAATGGTGGGTCCGCTCTTATGATCACGAAGTAATTGCTCAATCAGTCATCAAGCCCTTTGGAGGGGTAAATCACGATGCCCCAGGTGACGCTGCAGTAATTGCTCCAATCCATGGTGATACAAGAGGCGCAGTGATTTCTTGTGGAATTGTACCACGTTATTCTGATATTGATGCTTATGCAATGGCCGCCGCAAGTATAGATGAAGCAGTAAGAAATGCAGTATGTGTTGGTGTAGATTTGAATCGCATTGCAGGTTTGGATAATTTTTGTTGGCCAGATCCAGTTCAAAGTGAGAAAACCCCTGATGGACGATTCAAATTAGCACAACTTGTTCGTGCAAATCGAGCATTAGAAGATGTATGCAGAGCATACGCATTACCTTGCATATCGGGAAAGGATTCGATGAAGAATGATGCAACGTTGGATGGAGAGAAAATTAGCGTTCCACCCACTCTATTGTTTAGTTTAATGGGCGACCATCCTGATGTTCGTTATGCTGTTTCTTCAGATTTCAAAAATATTGGAGATTCAATTTACTTGATTGGCGAATCACGCCAGGAATTGGGTGCTAGTGAATTAGCCTACATGTTCCGTGATGAATCAGATGGTTTGAGTGGAATAGGTGGGGTTGTACCTTCAATAGAGCCTGAACGTAATTTATCTGCATACAAAGCCCTTACCAAAGCGATGCATTCTGGATTGGTGGCAAGTGCTCATGATTGTTCAGATGGTGGGCTTTCAGTAGCTATAGCAGAATCTTGTTTTGGTATAGATTCGGGTGCAGATATTGAGATATCTGCCTTGCGTGGTTATGATGATGAATTAGACAAGTGGGGCGCATTATTTGGTGAAAGTCTAGGCCGCATTCTTGTAAGTGTAAAACCAGAAAACATCAATGAATTTGAGATTGCAATGCAGGAAATTTCCTATACAAATATTGGAAAAGTTAGTGATGGAGAAGAATTAATCATAACTGATCGTGGCACCAATATTTTATCCAAATCAATTGTTGAATTATGTTCTACTTGGAAGGGCTCATTGGATGGAGGTGCTTCAAAATGAGTGTTAAGGTTGCAGTACTTACTGGATTCGGGATAAATTGCGATCGAGAAACAGCAGCTGTTTTTGAGATGGTTGGCGCAGAATCTGAACGAATTCATGTTAACAGATTTGTAAACGGTGAAAAGAAACTCAGTGATTACCATATTATGGCAGTTCCTGGAGGTTTTTCGTTTGGCGACCACTTAGGTAGTGGCCGTTTAATGGGTAATCGCCTTCGTTTCGGAATGAGAGAACAGGTTCGAGAATTCATCCAAAATGGTGGATTAGCTATTGGAATCTGTAATGGGTTCCAAGTGTTGGTAAAAATGGGCCTTTTACCAGGAGATGATGAAATTAGTTTGACTCAAAGTGCTTCATTGGCATTGAATGACTCAGGTCATTATGAGGACAGATGGGTTACTTTAGAATTTGATAAAAATTCGCATTGTGTTTGGACTAAAGGAATTGAACGCATCCGCGTTCCAGTTAGGCACGGCGAAGGAAAGTTCGTTACAACCGACTCAACATTATTGGATCATTGGGCTGAAAACGGTCAAATTGTCGTTAAGTATGTTGATTCTAATGATACCTATCCATCTTCCTCAGATCAATTACTGGATTATCCTATATCACCAAATGCGAGTATGAGGAATATTGCAGGTGTATGCGACCCTACAGGGAGAGTGTTTGGTCTGATGCCNCACCCNGAAGCNAANCATTCAACTTGGTTGGGNGCAACATGGACTAGAGAATTGAAACCNACTGAACANGGNGNAGGNGANGGCCTCATTATTTTCCAGAATGCAGTTGATTTTGTTAAAGAAAGAAGCACNCTAANCTAGATTTTCNATCCANTCTNGAACTTCAAGNAGACATTTTTTNGATTCNGGAAGCAGNGGTCCAAACAACCACCAATCGTGAAATATTTTTGGCCAAACNCGAACATCAANATNNACNCCATGNTTTGCTGCNTTTTNTCCAACAATACGACTATCATCAAGTAGAATTTCTTGATCACCNACAATTATTAGAGTGCTTGGAAGNCCACTAAAATCTCCGAATACTGGTGAGATATANGGATTTGATTTGTCNATNNNTTCTGGGACGTAATTCTTNGCAGCATCNCTGGGCATTTTTGGNAAAAACATNGGATCTGCTTTNGCCCTTGNATNATATGTTTCAAAATTACAATTGAGATTGGTCCACGGTGAAAATAAAATNAATCCATCAGGAAGTCTCTCNTTGTTGTCGCGTAAATACATGNTTAANGCCAAACTCAATCCNCCNCCNGCNGAATCTCCTGCAAGTATAATTTGNGANTNTGAATTTTCATTGACTATATNTTTCCANGCANCTACNNCATCATCTAATGCTGCNGGATNNTGAAATTCAGGAGCCAANCGATATTCTACTGAATGACANATTCTNCCTGTTATTTTNGCCAAATTGGAGATACCNATTCTATGNGTTGTNAATGATGANCCAAAACAATANCCTCCNCCATGNAGATATACNATCANAGAATTTTNTTTCACATTTCTTTTTGGAATAAANGTCACNCCNGAGATTTCTCCAAATTTNGTACGNTCAATTTGTGATGTGAATGGGCTGAGTATTTTNCTACCCAACCAAGCANGCGGATGAACNCCCAATCGAATCATTTTCGGAGANGGNCGAAATATTCGATANANCAATTTATTNGGACGAATNAGNGAGGACAAAANCNATNTTCGAAAGCTCATATTATCCNACTCNANACAATATCATNCATCACTCATTTTCATCCTCAATGAGTTGNTCAACATCACNCAAAAGATCCAATAATTCATCTCTTCTTGCTCTTCGTTCATCGATAATCCTTTCAACAATTGGNTCAGTAACNTCTTCNCCTTTCTTCCTTGCTTCTTCTTCTGCTCTGAATCTATCAATGAGTTCTCGGTCTTCNCCCAATCGATCTGAACGGTCTGTTTTNGGTATTNCTCTAGATGGGTTTGTACGAACCCCATGATCATCCAATCGTGGAGGAATTGCATCNACCAAATCAATAGCAGAATCNACATTGTCGATTTNTTCTGGNACGGNGTTTCTAATTTCTCGAAGAATATTTCTTTTGTTGGTATTGCGTGCAATTTCGAATGCTTGTGCAATTTCCTCTTCAGTGGGNGGAGGACGTTGACCNGCATGGGCTGCCATCAATCTNGCAGCCTCTTTCAGAAATGGGCCATGAACTGGATCGTGATCATGTCGGTGNGGTTCAGTTGTGAATATNATCAGGTCTTTTGCTAGTTGTTCNATTGGNCCATTTNCTTCTCCACTNACTCTATCTCTGACCNTTTTGTGTGCNGAAATACANGATTTACATCTCTTGGTTCCTTCTTTATCTGGAGCATCACAAAGAAGACANCATATCGANAATCCCATCTGCTGCATGGCTTGACGGGGCAACGACATTGAATTCACCCTAGAAGTTATGANGCATCAAACCTATCCTATCTTCCGTCGCATTCATCCGCACAACCTCNATCGCAGGTTNATGACNGAACCAACNTTGTTCACCAAAATCATTCAAGGTGAAATCCCNTCTTCGAAGGTTGCNGAAGGAGATACGTGGTATGCATTCCTCGANATTAATCCNCAAAGACCAGGGCATACATTGGTNGTNCCCAGAGAACAAGCACAACGTGTTGCAGAATTGTCTTCTAAGAGTCGAAGAGATTTGATGGACGGCGTAGTAGAGGTACAACGANGNCTATCAATAGAATTTGAAACAACGGATTTCAGCATCAATGTTAACGATGGNNCTCTTGCCGGNCAAGAAGTCCCCCACGTACATTTTCATATTATCCCACGTACTAAATCTGGTACATCNCGACCACTTTGGAACANGNCNAAAANTTCATCAGATCCNGATTTTGAAGCACTTGCATCACTTTCTAAGAAATTACAATCANATTAGNATAAAATGAGGTGAATACATGCANTCNCCATCAGGTTTGGATATTGAAAGAACATCAGCACCCTATGACCCNCAAGTTGANTCNTCNGCATCATCNAAACGTCTCAACAAAAANGCCCTATTGAANAAAATTCGATGGCGNCATGATGGCNAACATCCTGGCTCGAANCTAGCCTGGAAAACCCTCCGTTCNATGTTGAGATTATCGTGGTATACACAATTTCGAACAAGAGAACAATCNGGNGCTGAAGAAATAGAAAAAGATCGAGGAATGGTAGCATTAGCTTGGCATACCGCTGGNTTAGTTGATCCAATGGCAATTGTACAATCATGTGAGAAACAATTCATCATGGTGGGNCGACATGATTTGATGACTCGCCCAATATTGGGNCCNTGGTCTCGTGCAATTGGAGCTCAACCAGTATTNCGTCAACGAGAAATCGATGAAGGNACAACNGAACCAGAATTTGCTAAACACATNAATGACAGAAGTTTGCTAACNGTTGCNCATACAATTTCAGGAGGACANGGNTGCATCATTATGCCTGAAGGCACNAGTCAAATTGAACCAAGAATGATGCCTTTACGTTCAGGCCCAATGCGAATCGCNTTGAATGCTGCNGCNGCCGCTCAATCTAAGAATCGCAAACTNCCTTCAATTAGNCCNGTAGGGCTNCATTTTAGGACAGCATGGGAATTTNGAACAGATTGTTATGTTGAATTTGGCGAAGAAATCGAAATCTCTGATTTAGTGGATGAATCTGTTGTAGAGTCATTGATGGATAGTCGTTGGGCAGAACCCTCAAGNGATAATGTAAACGAACTNCGTAATCGAATCAAGAAATCATTNGACATCATGACTCCAGATGCAGATTCNTGGGNCCAATTNCATTCTTGGTCTGTNATTTCTCATATTGAAAAATCNCATCAAAATCAACCCCATAAGAAATGGAGTGAAGAAGTNCATGGAATCCGTTCTGTTAGAGATCGAATCAGATCTGGAGANTTATCTGATGAGATNATGGCNCCAGCATCTAGGATAGAAAAACAATTGCAAACTCATGGCTTAGANCCNCGTTCAATAGATTCTANNGGAATTAAATCANCCAGTATTGGAACNNCCATNAAGGGNATATTGGGNTTGATNTTGATGGNCACNATGATTCCACTTTCTATCATGACTTTACCCCAAGCATTGTTGGCTTGGTGGTTGGGAAATAATTCTGATGAAGGATTAGATGCGAGAAGTACATTTCATGTTTTGGCGGTTACATTTTCNCCAATAATTATCTGGCCTTTCTTNACTATTCCACTTTCNATATTTATTGCACTAAATNTCACTCCNGATNTAGTTTACATTACATCAATTNTNTTGAGCATCCTNCTNATCCCCCTTCTTCATATTGGNAANCTAATTTTCCTAGTAGGGTATGATGCNGTATGTGATGTTCAAACNGGNTTTGCNCGGAAAAAATTGCAAAGAATCGCCNCNCAAACAATCTCTGATGATATCTCNCTCATACTNGGATTCCTGAAATAGGTCGAGCATTACCCAAACACCATGGGGCCAAGCGAAGCCATCAAATCTGTTCAGAAATGGCTAATGGAAGAAGGCCTTGAATCNAAGTCGCTTTCCGACAANCGTGCAGAAATGCATCTTCATGTNCGCTATCCNCCTACAAGAAACGGACATCTTTTNAATGTGGTAATTCCCAAGAANCGNTCTNTAGTAATTGTCGGATCAGTCACTCGAGTAGATGCTGCNCAACAACGAGAAATGACCTCNCATTCNGAAGCAGAACCCGTNGCTTGGGAGGAGTGGNTACATCAAGCTAGACTTGATTTAATCAAGGGAGGTTTTGATTGGACATTACATATNGGAAAAAAATCAGAGAATAGTGGNCCACTTCAAGCATTCAACATTTCNCGCCCGATTTGGTTTGATGGTTTAACTCAACANAGATTATTGGATACACTTCGCACAATATGGCTAAGTAAATTAGCAATTATCCATGAAATTCGTTTTTCTTATGGACAAGGCGAAGGAAAACCAGGTCCAGTTGATGACTGGGAAAATCAAGCCCCTGGCTCCAATCCAAATCAAACACCAGAAGTTCAGTTAAAGGATGAGATGTCATTTGGTTCTTCCTTTGATGTAGATGAATGGGTTTAATGGGTAATATTTGACCTCAAGAGGGTTCGCTTAAGTATAAGTCAAGACTGTTCGATGCTTACTGAACCGTAGGTGTCCACTATGAAGTACAGAATGAAGACCAATGCCTTAATGCTCACAATCCAGATGGTTTTGAGCACTACTCTGATTATTCCCTCTGAAGAGGTAGAAGCTGCAGAAGTGGTGATCACTGATGCAGTTCGCATCGTTGATGGAGGCCCAATGAATGAAAGAATGGTATCTATGGTGGCAGACAGTGAAGGAAATATTCACTTTGTTTGGAGTAGAAATACTCAACATTTGTACTATACAATGTTAGATCCAAGAGCGGATATTGATGGTGATGGACAGGCAGACCCTCTAATTGATGTAACACAAATTTCGAATCCCGGATCTCACCGTGCTTGGCACCCAGATATTGCAATAGATACTCAAGACCGAGTTCACGTTACTTGGACAGACAAGTCCAGCCAACACGCAATCAAGTACACCGTTTTGGACCCCTCTCTTCATGCACAAGATGGAACACAAGCTGACGAGAATGTAATTTCAGTTGTTGACGACATGATTGTAAGTCAACGACAACAAGATCGTGATTGGCCGGCCATTGCTGTAGATTCAATGGACAATGCCCACATTGTATGGGAGGATTCTTTCGATCCTTTAGAGAAGTTTTACTTCCAACCACAGATTTACTATTCTATGATTGAATTTGATGGAACCGATGCATTCACTGCCATTGATGACTCAATGATTACACCAGTCATTGGTCACAAAGGCCATCCAGATGTTGCTGTAGATGCTGATGATTATGTTCAGATTGTTTGGGATGATACGCGTGGTGGTAAGGTCGAAATGGTTGTTCCAATCGATACTTCAGGTTCTATGTATTCAGAGTGGGCAGATGTATGTACTGTATTCTATGGTGGTAGTTTCAGTAGTGGTGGCTATTTCCGTGGAATCAAACCTATGTTAGAAGATGCCAACATCACAGTATACGAGACAATCTACGCAATTCTTGGTTATGGAATCCCATCAGCGGGCCAAAGTAATACTTGTTCTACAGCATACCAAACTGGAGGTAGTGGTTCACAAGGACCACGAAACACCCACTTGGGACAATACCCTGGAGATGATAGTGGCGGAATTCGAAAACTTCAGAATTTCATCTTCAATGGTGGTTCTGTTACTGGTAGTTCAGGAGAAGATTGGGGCCCATCCTCGACATGGGCTTGTCTTTCATGGAAGGATGCAGGAGGAAATGTACCAGGCAACCCTCCAACATCTTCAGACCACAAATGGAATCCAAATGCAACCAAGATCGTAATCCCAATTTCTGACGAAGGTCCAAGAAACGGAGATCCTGCACAACAAGCTGACGACACTGCATCAATCAATGAAGCACACGATGCGTGTGTACGTGCAGGAGTAATCCCAGTACCAATGGCAGGAAGCACTTGGGGAGGAGGAACACAAATTCAATCCCATATGTCCGATTTAGCAAATTGTCCAAATGGAGTTGTCAATACAAATCCACGGATTTGTCCAGGTACCACTGTTAGAAATACAGACGCAGGTGGAGAAGTATACAATTTCCCAGCCTCTGGAGGGGGTTCCCAACAAATGCAATTACTCGTTGAAGCAATGGTCTATCTAGCAACCAACAATTCTAGAGAGATTTTCATGACCGTCCTTGCCCCACATGCATTATTGGACAACCCATCACCTGGATGGACGAAAGGCACCTCAGCAACGAGCACATCAGGTAATGCTTACACTGAAGATATTGGTCCAGAAATGGATTCAAACGGTTATGGTCACTTAGTAGTTGTAAATGATACTCGAATTACATTGGATGACGCATTCAGTTTCCACCCATCAATTGATGTAGATAGTCAAGGAAATACTCACCTTGTATGGATGGATGGTAGAGGCTATGGTTTCGAAAAGAATGTCAATTACGAGGTATTCTATACTCGTCTAAGATTACGTGGAGCAGCAACATGGGATGGAGTTGAAGGAGGCCTTCCGTCATACGGTATCAAGCAAATAGTAGACACTCGAATTTCTGATTTTGAAGGGCCTAATGGGATACCTCAGGGCACTCCATTTGCCCCCTCTTCATACATGCCAGCAATCCTAACTGATGCTCGAGACAATGTCCACATCACTTGGTTAGAGAATAGCAATTCATCTCAAGGTGAAGCGATAATGTATGCGCGATTAAATCACACAAACGACCAACCTTCTTGGCCGTTAAATTCGATCGCATCAGCTGTATTGGATCCATGGGATCCAACAGAAGTTACTACTTGGCAATCAGATAAATTGGGACCAAATTCAGGCAACGCTCCTGAATTAAGTCAACCACCAGCGTTTGCTAACGACTTAGGTAGCGGCGCTCATATCGCTTGGTCTGATACTAACAAATGTAATGATGAATCCAATCAGAATACCTACACATTGTGTTATGTTCATGTTTTGACAGGTCAGGTAGAAGTAGGACTCCAAGAAGGTGAAACATTCTATCATGTAATTGAACCAAGTGAACAAACCATGTACAATTTAACCGTGAATAATACAACACCTGGACCCCCAGACCTTGTTGCAGATACTTTCTCAATCAATCTCAGTGGCGTTCCACTAAATTGGTCAGCAACAGTGTATTTCTCCAACAACCATACCACTATTTTCCCAGACACTCCAATTTATCTTGAGGGTGGAGAGAAGATTGAGATTTACATGCGTGTGATTGCACCTTCAATCTATCAAGCCAATGAGGATGAAGTAGCAAACATCATTGTGTCTGCAATATCGTACAAAGATCCTGCAATTCGTAGCGATCGATTGACTAGTACACTAATGGATGTAGTTCACGGAATCCAGCTTGATACAAGCCATACTCAAAGCGATATTGAACAAGGCGGAACAGCGATATTCTCGATTACTATTACTAATACAGGAAACGTATACGATACATTCCAATTCTATGATCCAAATACATTAGAAGGCCAACAAGAATGGCTCTTACCTTATGGTTGGGGAATTAAATTCCCTCTCAGTGTTTCATTGGAACCAGGTGCATCAGTAACCAAGAATTTGGAAGTAAATGTTCCAACTACACAAGAACCTGGAACATGGGTGGTTTTCGTTAAGGGATGGTCTACTGGAGAACCGGTAAAATCCGTTGAGAAGGGAACATACGATGTTCTTGAATTGTGGATAAATGTCTCAATCCGGTCTTCTGGAAATATTGAATTTGAGATATTTGATACTACAGAAGAAGTCTTGCCAGGTGATCTAAATTCTGATTTGTCTATGGATGAGGGTTGTGCAATTTATACAATCAAAGTGAAGAAAAACTTCGCACCTGGGCATTTGATTTTCACAACACCCGGCGGTCCTGAAGAATGGAATACAAGTATTCCACTTTCTCAATGGCGCCAAGATAATTGGTTTGTTCAGTTAGATTTCAAGAACGCTCCTGATTATACTGAAGAAACACGCTATGATCCATCCGTCCCTCGGTTTTGGTCCCAAACAGCGGTTCCATATGATGTGGTTGCAACTGTTTGCGCTCCAGTAAATGCTGATGCAGGAATCGGGCCGGCTGTGAAAGTGAAGGCCTATTTGCAAGGTTCACCAAAGGTATCGGACGAGAGAATACTCTCTACTACTGTAAAGCACGTTTACGAACTTGATGCTACAACAGAATCACTTGAAAATGACATGAATCCAGGAGAAACTTGGGCAGTTCCAGTAGATATTGCCAATGGAGGCAACGGTCCTGATAGATACGATATGCGTATTACTTCGATTTCTGACTCAAATGGTTTGGCACAACCTTGGAATGTCGAAATATTCCGTTCAGATATGACTGAATTACAACGTGATGAAAATCAGACAGTAATGATACATGTCAACACTCCAGATCAGGTAGCTGCAGGCGAATATCAAGTCACAGTATCTATCTTTTCGGAAGAGGCCTTCGAAGGCACTAGACTTCGTGATGTGATTCAATTGACAATTAATGTGAATGAATTCCATGATATGCAAATTTCGCTAGATCCTTATGTCGAGAGTGCAGTAAAGACAACTGCACCAGGTCGGACAGTTCGATTCATCATGAATTTAACNAANAATGGAAATATTCCAGATCTCCCTACAATGCACAATCANACTGTGAAAGGCGATGGTACATGGGATTCAGAGCCAGGAATGAATGCACTNGCAGGCTGGGCAAACCCACATGCAGTGGAATTTGCACTTCTTGATGGATTTGAAACAGAGTATCCTGTTGAGAGGCCATGTATTGAGATACAAACAGATGAAGAAAAGCCAGAATTTGANTGTTATTTCGATGTATTCACCGGAACCTGGGTATTCCCNCCAATGCCAGCATATTCTACAATCCAAATNGTTGCAATAGTCAATGTAGGNTCTGATGCGGCTTTGGGNAATCGAAATATTGGAATTAAGACACTTTCTGATTTTGGTAGTTCATTAGATGGAGGNGATGATGANGAAACACCTGAATGGGCNGATGCTTGTACNATTGATTCAGATAATGACGGNTTACCAGATTTTGATTTAGGCTGTGATACAAATGAACAAATCATTACATTACGNTTGAGNGCNCCAAACCTAGTTTTCGTTGGCAATGTTGAGATTTCAGAAGAACAAGCATCCGCTGCAGTTGGCGAAATGATTCCAGTTCAAGTTACAATTCAAAACACCGGAAANGTTCANGCTACNGATATCAANATCATCCTTTGTGTAGGTAAAATTGACGACATTAGAAGTGATGGTTGTGAAGAAGAAGANGTAGTATATCGTCGAGTAATTGGAGCTTTAATGCCNACAGAAGATACTGATGAAGGCGTTACAATCACTCTTCTTTATCCAGTAACAGCTGGNAGTGATCGAGTTGTTGTTGTAATTGATCCAGAATTGAATATTGTTGAAGTTAGTGATGANGACAATTATCTNGAAGTTGAAGAGAANNTACAATCCAATAATCCAGTAATTGATGTTGCAATGGTTGTTGTTGGCAAATGGTCAGTTCCAACNATTATCATGGCAGCAACTGTTGGTTTACTTGGAGTTGCAGGATTGATGATGATTTCTCGCAGAAAGGAAGCATTGGATCGAGTTGCAGAGCAGAGCAGCCTTCTACAAGGAGTNGATGAAGAAGCCCGTTTCTGAAATTGACGAACCNATCAAAAGGTGGCCCTAAACAATGNACATTGAAACAGCGGCCAATATTGGNGAAGCAGTCAGTGGTATTGCNATCCTGTTCACACTCTTGTTNAGTCTTCGTCAAATNAAGTATTGGAATGCAAATCGNCGCTATGAAATCGGACGNGATCTTGCNAATCANATGAACAACCCACTTGTTCACAGAGGATTCGCAGTAAGNACTACAAAACTTCATGATGAACTTACTCCACANGAACTTGCNGCCNTCAGTCGNGAAGAAAAAGATGCCATGAATGCTATGATGATNGGCTTCAACAACATNGGAGTCTTGGCCAAAAATGGNCACCTTTCTCTTGATTTNGTNGANGATTTTTGCGGAGTNTATGTTCGANTCTTTGCNTCTCGNTGGAGGAGAGTTATTGANATATTCATGATGGTAAACATGAGTCAAAATGATGAAGCTATTGATGGGGTGTGGGCNGGTTTNTTCTGGCTTCTAGACACATTNGAAAACAATNNTGAAAANTCAGAGATTANNGAAANTCANAAGTAATATCCAAGGAAGAAANCTACCCTTGAATCCACCAAGGAAGGGGNGTAGAAGCATCTGCNGGGATGAANGCATCTTCNGNGTNTGNATTGGCTAAATGNCCNCGAATTCCTTCAATTACCATATTCATNTCTTTGGAATGNATCAACAAATCTCTTGCAATNCGATCTAAATCNAATGGACGACTTGGATTGTCTAGAATTGTGTGNACTATTGACCGNTCACCNTATGTTTCGAATTCNCCNTCAACAGTCTTTGANACACGTTTCAATACATGTTGNTGNAGGGCAACCAANGCATCTCGTTCTGTATCGATATCATCNAACATNCCTTGTATATGNGCAATATATCCNGCTCCTTCAGANATNGACATTTTCTTTCTTCNACTAATTCGATTTGCTATTTTCATCGCAGGGTCAGACAAATTTTTTGATGTAGAGAGATTTACTGGACTACCTTTTGGTAATGGGGTATGTTTCATTCGGAANAAATCAGGCCCTAAATCCATTCTAAGACTGAAGGATTGTTGAACNGTGTAAATTTTCTTAGGAGGCCCACCTTTTTCTGAAGCAACTTTTTCTGATTCTACGAAGCCATTTTCTTCNAATACNTTGAGATGTTTTACAATTGCTTGTTGACTAACATCCAAATGTTCTGAGAGTTGTAAAGGATAATGNGGCTCCCTTACTAATCGCTTGAGAATTTCTCTACGAGTTGGATTGCTAAGGATCTCAATCGCAGAATCGAAGTCAACCACGTCTTCCCAACCTAAGGTTAGGTAGTCACCCTTCTCGTAAAAACTCAATGGGGAATCTCTAANATCTAACCGGAATCCCAATTTTTCCAATCTTCTCCATCTTCATCGTTATCTGTTGCACCTACATTGCCCATAACAACNGAATCTTTGANGATNATATTTTGAACAATNGTCGATGGATTTCTTTCATCACCAATTGCTTTGTTGGATTTAGTATTTTGATTAACAAAAGGAGCAGGAACACGTTTTGNAGGTTGTTTNATTCCCTTTACATCCGANGGGTCCATTTTTCCTTCACGAATNCTATACAATTCATCTGTAGTNGGTATTTGANCNGTCGGTAAACCAGTAACTTTCACTTTCTGTTCCACTTTTTTGCTTCCAATCAGTAGGTGTACGATTAGGGAGATTGGTAGAATAAGTAAGCCCAAGCAACANGAAGATAAAGCAATCAAAATTCCAGGTTGTTGCATTGCTTGTAAATCAACAGCTTGATCATCTACCAAGTATATGTTTGATGTAGTGTTTAGATTTTTGAAATCAANCACNNCNCCNTTTTCTAATGAAANAGTTCCAATTGGATCAAAAATTACAGNCCCACCNGNACCAGTTCTTTGAGGCTGCATCCATGTTGGCTCNNCNACAGTAATTTCATTTCCTTGAGAATCAAGAATNGTNACNNCAAGNNTNGCTTCNGNNCCAATTTCATCGATNACTCTCAACATTGTATAGATTCTAACCGACTCTAATTCGATTGATTTATTCGTATTCGATTCAATTACCCCAATATTATTGAGTTCAGGATCCAATAAATCTTCAATATCTTCCATCGAATTTGTGAAGGTGATTATTGAGATTGTAATTAGTCCNATTGCAATCATAGCTAACCATTTGCCCCATGGCCGCCCCCTGTCTTCACCNATGGCCATGAAACTGAATANCCCCCNTCTTTCTTAGTTTTCTTTCATCCACCAAGACCAAATTCTGCCAATTTTTGAGGTAGATATTCATCTGTAACATAATCTAATCCATATTTTGCTAGTGACTGTTGTTCTGCCTTTANTCCATGTTCCAGCATCATATTGATTTGATCTTGCCAGGCTCCAGTTGAAAATCGAGGATCAGATAATTCTGCCTTTAGAGCTTCAATATCCTTCGGAGTCAATTTGTCACTTGGTAAGTCATATGCCACAATATCTTCAGCAGTAATTCCAAGNTATTCTGCACCAGTTGTTGCAAGATATTCAGAAATATGTGCTGTTTTAATTGCNCCATATGCNATACTNGCNAANATTCTGAATGACCAAGGATCACAGTCNGCAAAGACCATTACAGGTTTATTCCATGCTTCAGACATNCGTTTTATCATTCTTCGAGTAGATCTAGCAGGTTGCCCCTTCAAGTGAATTAATGCACACCTTGAATCTTCATCNAATCCATTTTCGACCAATCNGTCAAACATTCCACCTGTTTCAATTGCCATAATATAGTCAATATCTTCATCAATTAATCTGATTTTTTCNGGTTCTACATTGTATGGNAGACCATATCCAGAATCNCCAACATCATCNCTACAATTTATTCTCATCCATTCACCACGACGATTNCTCTCTTCNATNGTNACGTTTCCAATCATTCGTGCACCATCTTCTTCTGGTCTTAATTTGAAATCCTCCCTCATNCATTTTGTTACAATTTCAAGATCTTCAGCNAGNTTGTTACTTTCNTTTTGAGTNCCAAATTTNCCAAGNCCCCANCCCTCTGAAATGTAGTACATTTCTCTTAATGTGGAAGATTTCTCACTATCAATCATTTCTTCAATGAACTCAATTACATGNAATGCGCGAAGTAATTGNCTTGCTGAACCTAAACTAGTAGCATCACGAATTGTTTGTTTNTTCCCNTATTTGTATACACCNAATCTTTGGTTGAATTCAATATTGGTTTTTGCTCTAACTGGNAANGTCATTGTTGGCGGCAATCCCTTAAGCATCCNATCATGCATTTCTTCAGCAACNTCGTTTAAACTTTGAATCACTTCTTCCCTATTTTTTGCTTCAGACATTATTCATCACCCCATTCATTTAATCCCGTTTGCCTAGATTCATTNGTATCNATCACNGCTTTTTTNATTTCATCNTGNTCAAGTGTGCCNCTATCGTCTTGATCATGTGTCNTGATTATGTTTTCAGGNTCTTTTTCGGATAACNCATCNCCAAGAACACCACTCATTGCATTNGATAATTCAGTGGAATCTAAATCACCNGAATTATCTACATCCGATGCCATTGCATCTTCAGCAANCAATGATGCCTGTTCTTTGGCATCTTCCAAAANCCTCTCCTCTTCTTTTTGAATTTCTGCGAGAATTTCCTCATCGATTTTTGAAGCACCAATAATGTCTCCAGNACCCCTGAAAAACACCTCTGTACTATTCCACTCATTGTGTTCTAAACCTTTNAGTGAAAATTGAATCGTNCCTGCTTCNCCTGGTGGAATGGTATCTAATTTCCAACACCAAATTCCTTTCACTTCACGCTTTCCGCCTAACTCATTTTCAATGAATTCNACACCCTCTTTTTCNGGATANTGGGCNAGAATAGANAATGCTCTTGGGCGTGCAGAATAATTGTGTATTTTTATTTCNCACCGATGAAATTTAGATTCTTTATCCCAAATCACTTCATCTTCACAGAAGACAGCATTCATTATTTTTGTAATAATGGGNGCCAANTCAGGTTCCTCTCGACTAAGTAATGAAGATGCCTTTGTAGCAATAGCTGGCANTATTTCATTCACNAATTCGAATTTTTCTTTTGTTTTTGCTTTTTGAGCACTTTTCTTCTTATGATTTTTCAGATGNCGTCCNATTTCTTGTAATGCTTTTCTAATTTCATTCATTACAATTTCATTATCAGCAACCGCTTCTTTTGCTTCTGACGTGAATTGAACATTTGTGCTTGCAAGATGGACNAAAATTGTAGCCGGCCCCTTCGGAACGCCNTTTCCACCTGGTTGNTCCAANCCATATCCTTTCCAACTAACCGCTTCAATTGCTTTAGTTAGTAAGCACCCACCTTGCTGATACATTAGNGGAACTCTGTTTGCNAAGCGTAGAACTTCGATTGGCCCATCTGCNGGCACATCTCCACTACCNTAGATTAGTCCAACTTCAACTTGGAATGGATTNCCATCTGCNACATTCGGCTCTCTGGTTAAAGTAGAAACAAATGCTGAATCTACNCCNTTTTCTAATCCTTTTTTGATTAACAAATCTTCAATTGGAGAAAGACAATCTGTTGGTGGAGCCATTAATCTAACTTGATTGAACGCNGTGAGGATTTTTTGGGCTTCTTCAGGAGTTACATTTCCAGGAATNGTTTGNGNCTCAAGATCTGCNGAAGACAAAATTTCTTTCATCGCTCTCATNGGAATCCCTGAGAATGTGTGTCTTAGGAAACTACTCATCCTTTTTTCTGTAGAATCTCTTAGTAGNCGGTTTAGAGCNCCAATTTCGATACCATGNGGATGAGGTTTGATTTCTCTGACTGCTCGTGGTAATCGGTCAGTTACACGTTCAGAAACGAAACTATCAATCAATTCATCTTCATCATCGTATGCNTGAAATCTAATTGTTGCATGAGGATTGACTATTGCAGTCATTCGTAGATATTGTCCAACACTTTTCTTTCCNCTTTGGAATTTTGCTTTCATTGGCGCTTCTATTCGAAGNCCATGCTCAACAGGGAGTCCATTGTGATCCAAGAAATCATGAGTTCTTTCTCGGTTTGAAACAATNGCTGCATTTTTCTTNGTATCTAATCCAATATCCATTCTNAATGCNGTNGCATCTTTTTTGATTTTTGAAACAACATGAGTGGTTTTTCCTGTTGTNAATTGGCTATACATNACAACTCCTGTAATTCCAATCCCCTGTTGNCCTCTAGTTTGTCGAATTGTATGAAATCTAGATCCAAAAAGGAGTGAACCAAACACCTTTTCAATTGATTTTGCAGGNATCCCTGGTCCATTATCTTGAGAGATCATCAATANACGGTCTTTTTTATCGGGGATTTTTCGTAATTCTATGGAAATTGTAGGNAAAATCCGATGCTCTTCACATGCGTCAAGTGAATTGTCAATGGCTTCTTTTACTGCTGTAATGACAGAACGTTGTAATGTGTCATAACCCAAAAAATGCTTNTTTTTCTCAAAGAATTCGCTAATACTGGCTTGCTTCATTGTGCTAGTCGCGCGTCTGGCCATGGCTTCACCCCCATTGCGGTCCTCCCTCGACCGAATGTCGAAGGGCCACTNACAGGTTTATCNAACTCGACCATCGAGGGTTATTGAATTCAATCCAACATTAATGGAGGAATAGTGCTGNATTGAATTNGATTGNTTATTGACGATGGTANTNACTNCCCCTTTCGATTTCAGANGATCGATAAAGNTGTTCTAACAAAACAACTGCNGCCATTTCATATGTCANNGTCATTGGCCCCAANCCCAATTTTTCNTGNNCNATTTCGATATTNTCTCCCCANCCATCAACNGGNCCGATTGCGAGNTGCACAGTNTNNGTTCCACNTCTCCATAAATNCCANTTCTTGACGAANATTTCAGTGGTANTTGCTGGACCNTTTTCATCCAANAATATCAGTNGACCNACCCCNACANCCNTTTCNAGTTTTGAAANATATTCNNTCAANTTTAATTTCCCNGAATGTCGAATTAGATTGACNCCTCGNCCACTTAGNCTTGTGGCGTATNTNTCAATTANCGAAGNATACNCACTATCTCTGGCCTTTCCATGTANGTGAACATTGATNCGTGCCACATTTTTTTTGAAACATATCTTGTTTTTGACTCCATCGTTTTATCTTAGGGTTCAAAGGCCTTGCCTGTGAGGGGNNANTATGTCTTGGTGGCCCTTCTCTAGGAAACGCTC
Organism: Methanobacteriota archaeon; assembly: GCA_002718215.1. Lineage (GTDB taxonomy): Archaea > Thermoplasmatota > Poseidoniia > Poseidoniales > Thalassarchaeaceae > MGIIb-N2. The sequence continues at coordinate 30,777 of PBDV01000030.1, read as the reverse complement.
AGACAGTTTCGTTGANGACCCTCATATCAAAGGGTCTAGAATGTGGTTGATTGAGTTACAAGAAGTATGTGAAAAACAGTATCAAAATTCAGCGGCNGGACAAGCTNTAGTTCGTGAAATGCAAGTTGAATGGACTGAAGCGCATAAGAGGGGNGAAATTAGTGATAATTTATTCGAAGGATTAGATCGTCGTGCATTTAGATTATTNCGNGCAACTCCNGATGAATGGCTAAGGTGGCTCGANGATATTGAATTTTGGAAACCNGGTTGGAGAGGAGATGANGGAGCACCCAATTCTCAGGAAAAATAAGGTGATANAATGNTAGTTTGGGCAGCATTATTTGGNATAGTTTCAATTGGTTTATTCTGGTATGCAAGACATCAACCATTTCCAGATCATGGGAATNTAGCNGCATCATTTTATTTATTCACATCAATGATTTTGTTTATTGCAATTAGTTCTCCAAGAGAGACTTCANCAACAGTTCCACCNTTATTGGCAGTTGTTTTGGGTGGTTGGTTTACGATTATTGGNGGATATCANATGGGTNGGACCCAACGNGATGTAATTGTAGCACCCTTTTCAGGCATAATTCTCGTTGCAGGTTTGTTTGGTTTGGTTACAAGTGGTTGGACTGAACAAACANCAACAGAACAAATAGGAAATTTTGTGATTGCTTCNATTTTTGTTTTATTNGAGATATACTTGCTTTTCAGAGGTTTAGTGGTTGGAATCCAAGGAATAACGTGGTCACAATCAGGTCTTCGTCAATTGGAAAGAGGATTGATACANGGNCCTCGTGGNGCNATATCACATTTTGAACGNTCTTGGGATATGGAAGATCCNGCNTTGAGTGCAATGGCTCACGCTGCTTTGGCACTAATNCANCGTTCNTTCAATCATGAAGAAGAATATGAAAATCATTTGAAGCGANTNGATCGATTTGGAGGATGGNANNCTGTNGANCCTTCNTGGCTNGAAGCAATTAATAACAGNCTCAAAAATCACGAAANCCNTGATTTAAGCCAAGAATAGCGGTTTTTTGGATGCAGGGAACAAACGGATTGATAACCTTCGAAGTGTAAATAATANCATGGTATGGGACATTCCAAGAACTGCATGGAGTAAGGGNAATNTCCTTTTTTGGATTTTATCNACATGGTTTGGNGCGAATNTATTGGTNCANGCATTNTGGNTAGGNGCATATGGNTCNCCTCTTGATGCAAATGTATTATTCGAATCATTTGGACCANTTGCATGGGTNATTGCAGNAGTTGAAATAATTCTCTGGACAGTGTTGCTAATTTATGCCATCCGTCGAACATCAATTCGAATATTGGCCAATAANGAGCATCAAACGGATTCAAGAGCCGCCGAATACGTGTAAGCGTTGAGAGACGATGGTACGCATCACAAGAGTACACACTGGCGGAGGCGATGGAGGGNAAACCAGTCTGTTGACTGGTGAACGAGTTCCCAAGTCAATTGAACGAGTAGAATTATTTGGAACAATAGATGAATTGAACTCTTCTATTGGCTGGGTTAGGATGGAGCTTAACCGACTTCCAAAAGAAGCAGCNGATGGAGGAGTGAGNGCCACANCNATTCGCTTAGAATCTGAACTTGAACCCAAACTATCTCTACTTCAACAAGAGTTGTTTGATGTTGGTGGTGAATGTGCTGGAAATCCNACAACTCTTCCTAAAGAAATGGTATTGATCAACATGAAACATGCAGATCGTTTGGTAACAGAAATGGATACTTGGACTGCAAATACCCCTCCTCTTGAATCATTTATTCTTCCTGCNGGNTCTCCTGTNATTGTAGCATTACATATGGCTAGAACAATTGCTAGAAGAGCNGAAAGATGCGCAGTTAGACTNGTACAAATTGAAGGAGANGGCGCNGTTAGATCCCCAGTACTCGCCTATCTAAATCGCCTATCTGATTGGNTCTTTGTAGCATGCCGCCATGCATCATTTACATTGGGCGAAGAAGAGGTTCTATGGGTTCCCTTATCNTCACGTGAAAATTAGATTCCCAAGATTTTTCNAGCATTCCNAAGCACNTTCNTTTCAGCATCAAATGTAATCATATCTTCAGCATCATTAACATCTATCCAAATGAAATCAGTATGTTCTTCNGAGAGTTTAACATCAATNGAATTTGTTTTTGCAGGGAACCAATGAACTTGTTTTTCCAGTTCCTTGCCTTTTNTAGAATAGGTATAGGANGTGGTNGCAAACCATTCNCCAATAATTGANACATCTTTGATTCCAGTTTCTTCTTCNAATTCTCNNATAGCNGTNGAGTGGTGGTCAATATCTTTCTCTTCNACATGGCCTTTAGGAAACCCCCAATGNCCTTGNGGATAACGAAGTAATAGGATNAAATCTCCATTNGCAAGAACAACNCCNCATGATGTTTCCATGAAACCCCGAATAGGNANCAATCTTTGACAGTTCGTCCGAATCGCTCTTAACAACCTATTATCGCAGCGTAATATGGNNCGAACCGNTTTGATTACGGACGAGGANGCATGGCAGACGTCTACANCANATTTCTCCANCTCGAATCGTNACAGATGGNGACNTAGATGGAATTGCATCTGCCGNNATATTNCTTCGAGCATTTCCTCANGCNGAAGTAATATTTGCCAATCCNCCTGGAATCCGATCAGGTATTTTTGATGAGTACATTGATCGCTCNACAATCATTTGTGATTTACCATTTCACCCCAATGCAGGAGCAGTAATNGATCATCATTTAACAAACAAAGAATCCAATTCCTCAGTTCTTGATTGTTGGAGGCCTACNATGTCTGCAGCACGAATTGCATATTCAATAGTGCGAACAGAGTTGAATTTAGACGATTTAGCTGAATTTATTGAATGGGTAGATCGCTTAGATGGNGGTGGCGTTTCTAGAGAAGAATATCTTTCTAACCACCCAGTAGTTGTATTAGGTCGATGTATTGATGCCCGGGAATCTCCTGAAGCAGCACTTTGGATTGCTAAATCGATTTCAAAGGGATTCAATATCCAGAAAATCCTTGATGAACCTTGTGTAAATACTGCTGTATTAAAGCGAAGAGAAGAATCGAAATTGATTGAAGAAATTATCAATCGTTCTCTAAGAATTGAAAATCGATTAGCAATAGTTCGATTTGATGGAACAGGCACTCGAACAGGAGGTTATCGAATTACAGCATTAGTTGGAGATGATTGTGATGCTTGCATGATTATTCATGGAGAGGAAAAGGGAGAAATTTCAGGGCCAATACCACCATTAGGCGCATCATTTTACACAAATTCATTTTTACATTCTAATGGGGGTTTGGTCGATCTTACACTTCTAGCCACTGCCTTTGATTCTAATGGGGGCGGCCATTCAAATGCTTGTGGTTGCCGAATCCAACCACTTGATCTAGAAGGAAATATAGAAAATCGACCTTCAACCAGTGCAGATATTGAACGCAATATTTCCCATTGGATTCGAATTTGGAATGAGAATCAAGAAATTTGTTGAAGAACATCCAGTAGACGTAAAAATCCAAGGAAAACAACTGCCACAAGCAACCAAATTAGAAAATCCCCTGCACGCCGATGGATGCCCTTTGTTTGTTTGATATTCTCNCCNCCTTCTCTTTGAGACACCATTTTTGTNCCCGTTTTGTACATNTAGNAGACAANGAATGCNAAAATTAATCCCAACCAACCATGTAAACTGACCAAAGAAGAAAATTTTNNTCCAAACTCAAAATGGCGATAAGTATCAGCAATTACAGCAAACAGAATNACAATGCAAATGAATAACAATGATTGCCTTCCAGATTGTTCGTGACTTTGAATCACTTCAGACCTTTCTTTATGTTGTATTTTAGACCAAATAAGGCCCNTTTTCAATTTCAATGCATTGATTGTTTTCCATTGCCTGTAAAGCCAGATGGCTAGAGAAAAACCCAGAATNGGATGCAATAGGATGACCACCGCATCGACTACATCCATGNTNGCACATNCACTTCTCCATCATCATTCTGAGGGTCAGATGGTTCATTGAATGGCGAATCGTTGATGTATAGCCTACGGGCGCACTTCTTCGTTGGAGGGTGTCGAATGGAGGGTCGNCTAAAAGAAGCGCTTGAATTCGCCATCCGTTCNGGTGATGATCCTAACACTAGAATAANGACTGTAGTTAACAACGATTCATTCAAATTATTGGACAAACCATGGAAACCANTAGCATTTTCAATTCTTCGAAAAGAAGAACCNGTNAATCCNGATGAAGAGGTTGTTGTTAGAGCTACAAGAAGAAGAGGNCGTCGAAGAGGNGTAAGGGGNTCTTCTGGAATCGAAGATTCACTNCCTTCACCTTCTGAGGCAATATCTAGNGATGAACCACCTGCATTCAAACTGGCNGTATTGTTAATTCACAAAGGCCGNAATCCCAAGAAATGGGATTCAGAAAACGATAAAGAAATNGATAAATTACGNGACGAATGTGNNTCAGGCATCCACCCNGTATGGTCTATTTCCGCCAGAGAGTGNCCATTAATNGCTCAANTGGGNGCATTTCCTTCAGTAGANANCGAAGCTGAGATTTCTGAAATAGATTCTTCATGGATAGAAGAGTCTAGAATAGATCCANCCGATCAAACATCATTGGGNNAATGGCTNNAAAATTCTTCTAATTTGAATTTGGGCTCGACTGGNATTTTAGCAATGCAAATACTCGCCAAAGGNATTTCNAAAATGCGAANAAATCAGATTAGAAAAGGCATCCCGGATGAAATTTTGAATTCAGANATACCCGAACANNTGATGATTGGNGGATATTTGTTAATTGCATCNGGAAATTCTGGTGAAGGNNTTGAATTACTCCAATCCATTCANTCAGATAATGATGTAATGATGGAATCTATTGTCGATGTNATNGCATTGACNTCTTTNCGTTCTGGNGATACTGAATATTGGAATCATTGTGCAGATAAAGTCGGCNCAGANTCCCTTTCANTTGTAATGAGAACAGAAGCNTGGAAAGCNCCNCCNCTTGACCAATCAATNGAATCATCGAGAATTGAATCAGGAATAATGCACTTAGAATTACANGGTGAANNNGTATTAGATACACTAAAATGGATGNTGGTCAAACAATTGGCAGAAACNGGAGATTTATCGACAGCTACAGAANTGGTCTTAGAAACNAGTATTGACGATGACCTAACATTCATTCAAGCATCTGCATTAGCAGGTGAAAATGAGNTGNTAATTTCCCGATTAATCGATAAAGCACCNGACTGTTCTTTGATTACATGGTCTGAGATTGTAGTCGATTCCAAACACCCCCAATCAATTCGTTTTGAATGNGCTAAACTCATTGCAAAAGAAAAATGCATGATTCCGNATGATGTTTTGGAAGCNACCANAGANATNCTTTCGANNCAAGTAGACATATATTCNCTATCGTTAATTNTGTCTAGTTCAAANATTCAAGGGTCNCAGAANCCATNTTCAGTTTTGCTTTGTAGTGCACTTGCACCAGCAAATATCGGNGTACAAGCACTTGATTGGCTTANAGAAGAAAGATCNGCNGCTCACGANTCAATTGATTCACAAAANCCACCTGAATTCTTGAGCGCNCATGAAGNAGCANTAATTCGATTATTGGATGGCACACNGTCTAATCTCGATGAAATATTNGGCAGACTCCCTGAGACAGGTTCTGANGTATTGAGAGAAGCACGAAGAGCATTAATGGATGATGGTGANGGATTAGTTAGTGAAAAACGAATTGACGTATTGGAGCAATCAATCGTAGAGGCGAANCTTTCACTTCTAGAAACATCATTGTTTCAAGCAATTGTGANTTTGCTAAGAATGAATAGNGTAAATAACGAAATCCAAATGAGNGATATAACACGAAAAAAACANGCTTCNCAATTATTNGANTCTATTATCNAAACATCNTTTTCAGCAATTTTCCTNGACCAANTCCACTCACTTCTACTTGAGCATGAAGCAACATCTCCAGCATTTGTCTCTTGGCTTCAAGAGAATAGGCCAGGTTCAGAATGGGCNCCAGTTGCNAATGCAGCAATAAATATNGGAANGAATCGNCATCTTGAAGCNGCTCGATTATACAAGCAAGCNGCNCCCCGATTTCAAGCNGAACCNCATAGTAATTTTGAAATTGCTACACAATTATANCGCAAATCGTTGATTGGTTTTGCACAAGCNACNAGGTGGTCTGANGCTGTAGATTTGTTGGAAAGTCATGCAGAACTTGCTACAACCATTACATCACGNTTCNAATTNTANCTNCAAGTATCCCATTCCTTTGAACAACAACAAGANCGCCGTTCAAGAAGATCNTCNANTCGAGATATTCCTAGGAAGATGATACTCNATTTTGCAAATGAGAAAATCCCATTTNTTCCTAAGACTGAAGATGATTCAGATAATTCCAAACACAGGGAGAGGAATAGAAGAAAAGAGGATTTGATTGAATCTNTAATGAATTATCCAGTAAAACGAAATCTTCCCACAGAACCGTTTGTTGGCCGAGTTAGAGCAGCATTAAATCACATAAGAGAACAAAACAAATCAGGTAGAACAAGGGTNGAAAATCGTTTCCGNGATGCAATAAAGGAGCAAGAATCACAATTAGAATTGTTGAGGATAGCAAACGANGTTGCNGGAGAAGATCCAGTAAGAGCANTAGGGATGTTAGAACATGCTGTTNCAGNTTGTAATTANCTAAGTAGAATGGAAAAAGCACGATTAATTGCGGCAATGACTGCACTTTATCGCCAACATGAAAATAATATTCCTATCAAATCAAGACGTNTTTTCAATTCTGTAAATCTTGCACCCTTANCGGTCATAGATACGAANCTTCTTCTCGACGCNCTNTCGGCAGAAATNCTNCGAAAAATGGCAATTGAANGAAATGCATTNATNAACCCAAACTCATCACTTCGATTTCACCACATTCTTCGCCATTCGCGTTCTGATAATGGCATTCGAACATTTGTTCCTTCTACNGCAAGAGAGGAATTCCGNTCCAAGATTACAAAAAATAATACAGAATTTTCCCCAGACCGTGCTCTTTCTTTNTTCANANATAGCAATCACCCNATAAATCTAGAATCATATCATGAAACAATTACNCCAGAAGTGCTAGAAAAAATGCACACNAATATCNTATCTTCTTTCCAAGATTGGGAACCGGAAAATAATTCAGAATTCCTCCANGAAGTNGNAGAGCANCAAGTTGCAGTTGAAAANTTCATTACATCACATAGTGAAATCTACCAAAGAGTAACGAATTACAAGGCGCAAAGAGGNGCNGCAGANAAACGAACNGAATTTGAAGGNGCAAGCATCTATCCNGAGAAAGGAGATTTGGAAATTATGCGAACTGCTGCTTATTTGGCNNCATCCANNTATCCNAGNATNGGCTCNNTAATCGTTGCAACACGCGACTCTGACTTCACCTTACTCGCTAGAGCATTGGAGGAGACTTTGGGTGTTGGAGTAGCAAAGAACGCATCCGAATTAGCTCAGTGGTTGTGATTATGGCAAGGATAGATTATACTGNCTCTGAAGATNCTGNTCTTCTGTCTNTTATTGGNAAAATACATCCAACNGCATCNAAAAACTCTCTTCGTAAAATGATTGATTCTGGAAGAGTATTNTTGGATGATGAAATTTGTAGAGTNGCNAAATCNCAAGTAACACNNGGTCAAAAAATCACCATACTTCCAAAGAAGGNNGGNGACCCNCCTCNTAAATTAAAGCGAAATTTAGCNAAGGANCCCGATATATTATACGAAGATCAATATGTAATTGTAGTGAGTAAACCNGTTGGATTNTTATCCGTATCNACTGATTCAGGAAATGAAAAAGACACNATGCATTCTCGAGTTTTNGAATGGGTTAAGGGTAGAGAAAAAGGAAGAATATTCATTGTACATCGTCTNGATAGGGAAACATCTGGATGTATGCTATTCGCNAAAGATGTNCATACTAAAGATATGTTACAAGAGCAATTTTTCAATCGTTCAGTNGAACGAAAATATCATGCAGTNTTAGAGGGCANNTTAGCTGAAAAAAGTGGAACTTGNATTAATTGGATTCAACAAAGTAAAGATTTGAGAGTGAGAATAGTTCCATCAGCAAATTCAAAGGATTCGAAAGAGGCAATTACGCATTGGGAAATTGAAGAAATTNTAGAAAATAGAACTCTTGTTTGTTTGTCGATTGAGACTGGGAGAAGGGCGCAAATACGGTTACAAATGAGNGCTTTAGGTGCACCAGTCTCTGGAGATACGATGTATGGAAAAGGAAGAAATTCNGCAGGTAGGCTATGTCTTCACGCATCATCNCTTANATTCGTTCATCCAAATGGCGAACAGATGCAAATCAATTCCNCNCTCCCATCAATTTTTAGAAGAATTTTGAAAAATGGTTGAANATTTTTCATNACCATAATCAGAGATAGGAATTCCTAATGGGGCTTTCATCTAGGTGGAAAAAGGAGTANGTGGCCCACCAAGTAATGGTATCCAGAGCATCAACTAGATTACTAGTNCCNCTCCTTTGCTCTCCGTAATCTTTCTCAGTTGTATCCATCCAGTCGACCATNTCATCAACAGTATCACAAGTTTGGTGGTAGCACCAATANCCATCGACAAGNCCACCGAAGCCCATTGTAACGGTCCCTAAGTTATCTTGGAATGTAGCGTGATCCGAGCGTGCAGTGGTATCTTCATAGACGATNATNTCNGGACGNTCTTTTTCCAACCAATCATCAACCTTCCAAGTATCTGCATCGTAACCNGTTCCGATGAGTGGAGCCATNTGNTCTTCTACACCNATAGCATCTGAACCAATCCACATTGCAAGCCCAACCATTTCAGGTTGATTCATGACATCATGATCTAAACTTGGNCCAATGTATACGCGCATGGGCCAAACTTCCTCATCTTTCGGATATCCATCTGGGTCGACNTCTGGTTGAGGGTCACAATTTCCATCCCCNCCTCCATGACCATCTCCGCAAGGTGCGCCACCTCCNCCTGGCCAGTTAACACCAGCCATATCCANGTTAACGTAATTCGTGACTTCGACATCAGGGTTGTCTTCTTTGACCCATTCNTNTGTCCAATAATCACTTCCTCTCTTACCNCCTTCTTCGCCNGACCATAGACAAAATACCATTGTATTNCGAGTAGGNTAATTTGCCATTGCTCGNGCAACTTCGAGAACCATACTNGTTCCAGCNGTGTTATCATAAGCACCTACTCGAGTTCCATATGTTCGTCCAAAAATGTGTGGATCTAACATCGCAGCGTTTACTGGNGGAGCAATATCAAAATGAGCNCCNAAAACCATCCATTTGTTAGGATCNACTTCNCCANATCTGTAACCACATACATTGTATGCTTCAGGATTTANNGCACCAGTCTCNGTTGATTCGTAAACNAATCGNTGGGTGATAACNTCCAAACCAAAATCTTCCATTTGTCCNATGAGNTATAGCGCNGCATCTTCGTAGGCTGCATTTCCTTGGCCTGCCCACCGNTCGAGATATCCGACAGCATTGTCAGCGAGATCNGTTGGNTCAAANGTCTCATCAGNTATGTGNCTGATGTAATTGAAAACGTTTAGTCCATTGACAAANCCAGTAGAATGTCTACCACCNAGAGTTTCAGTGAATGCGGCCTTCATGGGNCGATTGATAGGTATCTTCAATGCAATNGCNCNNTCNGAACTGACGTTTGATGATANAATNGTNTCCAANGAGCCATTTTCTGCAGTTACTCTTTGGATACTTGGATTATTTGATAATTCGAAAGCACCTCGTTCATACCAAGTTCTCCAAGATTCATTNATTTCNCTAATTGGCCAATTTTCTCGACCNTAATCNCCAATCAANATTATTGCGGTATCTGTTCTAGGTGGNGCTAGTATNGANAACAATACNGATTCNCCCGNTTTGATATCAATAACAGTGGAATTTTGAANAAAACCAGTATCNGGGTTCTGAATTAAGTATGGCACAAATGCTGANAGGTCNGCCTCAGCACTGATAGTAATTCCCTGAAATACNCCNCCAGTCCATACTGCNGGTGTTATCTCAGCATCATNAGAAGAAGGACCCNCGTCACCCTTTCCAAAACATCCAGACAANGGGGCAAAAACCATCAATAAAATGATGAGAATTGCNGNCCCATATCTCGAGTGCATACCCNTCCGAATCATCAATAGCAGTTCAAATCAACGGTTTTGGGNNTCTTCTATCNTTTNTGTTGANAGATTCACNAATACATCACCCAAGGCATAAAATGCACCACATAGTAATGGTGGATTCCAGGCAGTTAAACCAGTCCATGGNACATTAGATGCCCACTCCCAAGTACCNAACCAAGTGCCCCATAATTCCATTCCCAAAGCCAACCAACCCATTACTGCATAGAGCATTGGAGCAGGNCCCCAACGGACAAAACCAAACATAATGATCAACAAAAAAATACCNGAAGTATCAACCCCNGAATATGCCATCAAAGCGGTTAGCGGAATAAATGGCAAAACAATCCAACTTGCAATNTTTCTTCCAGGTGGCAACTTTGCTGCAATTCGCCGACCTANATCAAAAAGGAACCAATGCCCTACTGGAACATATAGTGGCATTAACTGTCTTTGATATTCGTAAATTAACCAAANTTCACTGAAGAACAATTCCATTGGAGTAGCAAATGCTAGCACAACCAACATCTCAATTCGTTCCNTTTTTNCAGCTTGATTGAAGAGAAAAANAAACAACCCAATACACCAAATGTTTACTGGCCATTCTGAAAAATAGTATGAGATTGGTAACCCCAATGCAATGGTAAANGCATANAGAAATTCTCTNCGATAATTCTGAATCATACNAAATCCTCATTCTATGAATAGAGAACAACAAGTAAGACTTCCATCTGCTTGCATGATTTCGCTCATTTCTACAAGAATCGGNTCAAAGCCAGCATCTTCGATTTTTTGTTTGGTTATTGGAAAACCAGCACTCACCAAAATTTTTCCATTTTCTAAAGCAATTGTATTGGAAGCATAAGTTTCGTTTTGAGGGGTCCAAATTATTTCATCGAACCCATCAACCTGTTCTGCCTTCAAGTGACCTTCTGCAGCAATCAGCACCCCATTTTTGGGAACAGAACAGACTGTCGTTAGATGTAAGGTAGAACTAGGAACATCGATCACTTGTACTGAATAGTCAAATGATTTAGCAATTTCAGATAATTCTCGAATTCCTACGTCGTTGGTTCTAGTGGAACGGCCAATCAAAAATCCGTCACCAGTAAACACAATATCCCCGCCATCCATTTTTGCTTCAGGAGACAATAATTTGATTTCAAAGTCATTGGCTAATCTTTCTGAAATTGTATGAACTTCATTTTCTCTTGAAGGATGGCCAGGCCTACATATGGCTGCAAGACCATCAAAAATAACTGCAGTATCTTCTACAAAACAGCAATCAGGATGACCAATTAATTCATTCAAAATTTCTACTTGAACTCCTGCTTGTTGTAATGCATTAATGTATCCAGCATGTTGTACTTTTGCAATATTTACATTTGGAGTTCTAGTCCCGAAAAATGTCGAAACTGCATCATCAAAATTAGAAGAAATGTTTCGAACGAGGGCTTTTTTCCTTGAATGGTCAAACACTCCAGGCATTAACAAGACCCCCTACCCTTGAACCCAACAAAGCCGCTATTATGCTTGTCCGCTAGTTACCATTTTTGTAGCAATTACAATTCCAATGCCGTATAGAACAAGGGTGGCAAAAACCCCGCCCCCCAAAGCTGGCCAAAAGTCCCAACCTCTTCGCATCAATTGAGGGAAAACAACAAACAATGTTAACGATGGAAGTACAAGATATAGTATACTTTCAGAGTAAGCAATGAGATCTTCAGATTGCATGCCATCTCTGTTCAAAATAATTAGTGAAATTATACTCATTAGAGGCAATGAGATAACCATAGCACCGAAAACCACTGAGCGTTTTGCTAACTCCGAGGCTCCAACAATTAAACCACCAGAAATCAGACCCTTGAGTAGCAACTCAACCCAAATCATGCGGTTGAGTATGCAAGACGGACTGAAAGCATACTGTCAGAGAGTGTCTTCGCCACCAATGGGCATTATACTCAAATTTCCACCAGACCCTCGTAGTGCAGCACCTTCAGATAATGTTGCAAATATACCAATGTCTGCAATATTATGCGACAATCCAAACCAAGGTCTGCCGTGTTGATCTACTGACATATCTAGGAAGTCACCCAATCCTCCACATCTATTGTATCCACATCCAGATTCAGTATCGAGTGGATTTCCTGGCTCATTGATTTGCACAGTGGTCATCAATGGATTTTCGTTAAATGCATCTGTGATAATAGTCATGTAACCATTCCAAGTATCATTTCCACTATCCCCCACGTATCCAAATGCAACTTTACCGGCAGCACCTGCAGTTACAACCGGAAATCCTGTTCCAACGAGACCAGCAGGGGGTGCAATCATCATTGCCTCACTCCAAGTCCCTCCTTCATCGCGAGAGTATGCATAGTAAGGCATGTTGTCCAATCCATTCCACATTGCATGGACATTCCCCTCATCATCTACTGCGACCTGAGCCTCTTCACCATTCCAAGTGTCTGCAGTTCCTGTTTCGTCTGTTGGCAATGGATGTTCAGTCCAAGTTAGACCCCCATTACTGCTTCTGTAAATCGAATAACCATCCCCATTACACCCTATGTTGCCCCTGTAGAGATTTCCATTCACTCCACCTTCTATGTGGGCAGTAAGTCCACCACTTTGGCAATCAATCGGGGCTCCTGAAACTTCTGGACTCCAAGTTCTTCCACCATCAAAACTCGTCGAGCAAAGAGGATGAGGTGCATTACCATTGACACAAAATGACCAAGTTGTTGCATACCCTGGAGCAGGGAGTAGAGCAGATCCAATGGTTTGGTGATCTTGAACAGAATATATCGAGGTAGCTAACTGTCCATCTTGCCATGAATTTCCTTCATCATCAGAGAACTCAACAGTCATTCCAAGGAGTGCATGCATATCGAATTTCATTATTCGATCAGTCCATTTATCCACGTATATGTATGGATCATTACTATTTGGAACAGGAAGAGGGGGATTGTACACGTTCTCACATGAATAATCTGAAAGCGATTCCATTTCTATCAATCCAGAGCATTGCACAACAGCAGTAGATCCAGAGGGTCCATTACCCCAACTTGACATGTATATATTGTCCATCGAAGTAATGCCAATCGTCGGCTCAAAAGTACTCATTCCAATTCCGTAATACGATCCCTGTGTCCAAAATGGAATGTTTTCTCCAGTTAAATTAGCAGTAATATTTGCTTGTTGAACAGCTGATGTGTTTTGTGCATCGATTCCACCAGAGTAATGATACCATGTTGTTTCAGGGATTGGTTTGTCGAAATTAAATGGAGACACTTCTTCTTCAGGAATTTCTTCTTCTTCTCCAAAGCAACCACTCAAACTCCCACCCAACATCAATAGAGTCAGTAAGATGGCGGAGCCAATTCTCATTCCAATCGTTTTCTGGGAGGGGCGGTGCCCCTTCAACCTCATGGTTTGAGAATAATGGTGCAGAGGACAGGATTTGAACCTGCGAAGCACTACGCACTAGGACCTCATCCTAGCCCCTTTGACCAACTCGGGTACCTCTGCTTGGAACAATCGACCTAACTTATTCACATGAATCCATCGCAATGCGTTGAATCAACCTAGTCTAGCTCTTTGATGACGCTGCGCATCAACTGCACAAATTGCTGCCATTCGAACCACATCACTAACTCCATCACCACGTTGTAACACTTGTACTGGTTTTGTCCATTCCTTCGAGAATAGGTCCTGTTGCTTCAGCNCCACCTAGGCGTTGAAGTAACTTGTATCCAATATTTGCAGCCGCTAAATTNGGGCAAATCAGAACATTTGCAGGGCCATTGAAAGTCATGAAAGGATATTCATNCTGAATATCTCCAACAAGTGCCGTATCTGCTTGCATAGGNCCATCGATAATCAAACTCGGATCTCTTTCTCTTACAATTTTAATTGCATCTTCAATTCTAGTGCTTCGGTATTCCTTTGAAGATCCAAAATTAGAGAAAGATAGCATTGCAACAACNGGTTTAACTCCAAATCNGCGTGCCATTTTTGCNGTTTCTATTGCTATTTCAGCAAGTGTTTGCGAATCGGGATAGATGTTGATGGTAGCATCACCAATAAACAACAACTGTCCCTTTATTGTCATCATATACATGCCCACCAATCGTTCTACNTCNGGAGCAGTTCCTATGGTGTGNAAGCAAGGACGTAANATNTCTGGATAGTGGCGATCAATCCCNCCTACAAGCCCATCAGCATCATCNAATGCNACCATCATGGAACCAAAGTAAGTTCTAGATCTAAGCATTCGTACNGCATCTGCTCTAGTAACACCCTTCCTAGCTCGTTCTTCACTNAGTACATCAGAATAGATTCCCTTTCTNCTAGGNTCATCNCTAACATCAATTATTTCACATTCAAATTCAAGCCCNAGTCGTTCTTTGTGGTCTTGTATTGTGCTTTCTCTACCAAGAAGAATGGGNGAACAAATTCCTTCACGAATACATTCTGCCGCCGCTTTAACCACTGTTGGATGATCACCTTCAGTGAATACAATTCGCTTAATATCTGATTTGGCTTGATTCATCACACCCCGCATCAAACTTCTTGTGAGCCCCANTCTACCTTCCAAGGTTCTTCGATAATCATCTAGATTGAATTCATCAACTGAAATTTCGGCAACNCCNTCCTTTACAGCAGCTTCAGCTACTGCNCTTGCTTCCCAAATCAATACTCTTTCATCGAACGGTTTTGGNATNAGATATTCTGGTCCAAATTGTAAACTTTGACCACCATANGCGGCAGCGACATGGTCTGGTACNGTTTCTTTTGCTAATGCAGCAATTGCATGTGTAGCTGCCATTTTCATTTTTTCAGTGATTTCTTTTGCTCGAACATCAAGAGCACCACGGAATATGTATGGAAATCCAAGAACATTNTTGATCTGATTNGGATAATCCGAACGCCCTGTTGCCATTACTGCATCTGGTCTTACGGCCGCAACATCTTCTGGCATAATTTCAGGCGTAGGATTTGCAAGAGCGAATACCAACGGATTTTCGGCCATACTGGAAATCATTGATTTTGATACAAGTCCCCCNTTGGANAGNCCNAAGAANACATCAGCATCCTTGATTGCATCACCAACNGTTCCCTCTGGAATATCTAATGCGAATCGAGCTTTATATTCATTCAAATCNCCNGCTTTCTCTCTGTTTTTGGTCATTATTCCACCAGAATCNCACATAATNAGATTCTCAGGTTTNACTCCNAATCNGATATAGTGNCTAGCACAAGAAATNGCACTAGCNCCGGCACCCAAAACAACAANCTTGACCTCAGAAATTTTCTTGTTTACTACTTCGAGACCATTCAATAATGCGGCACCNGAAATTATTGCAGTTCCATGTTGGTCATCATGCATTACAGGAATGTCTAGTTCTTCGATTAATCTTCTTTCAATTTCGAAACATTCTGGGGCTTTGAGATCCTCGAGATTAATCCCCCCAAAAGTAGGTGCAATATTTTTCACAGTTCTAACAAATTCGTCAATNTCCTCAACATCTAATTCGATATCGAATACGTCAATATCTGCGAATGCCTTGAACAACAATCCCTTNCCTTCCATCACNGGNTTCCCTGCGAGTGCGCCAATATTTCCAAGCCCNAGAACCGCAGTNCCATTACTTATGACTGCAACTAAATTCCCCTTTGCAGTATACTTGTATGCCTTNGAAGGGTCNTTTTCAATTTCCAAACAAGGAAATGCTACACCTGGAGAGTATGCCAAAGACAATTCTCTTTGTGTGGAATGTGGNTTTGTAGGGATTACTGTAAGTTTCCCNGGAGGNGATGATTCGTGGTATTCAAGCGAATCCCGTTTGAGTAAGTCGTCCTTCCCCATCGTTTCATGGGCGCACCCACCCTGTTTTGGGTTTTCCTACATCTTTTGCATGAAGTGCCATTCCTCAAAGAAACGCCATTTATCCAAATCTATGTCGGATTCATTCAAACCACNCATCGGTCTGACCTAGAATATGCGCCGNACTCGAATTGTGGCCACAATNGGACCAGCATCGTGTGACGACGANTCTTTGCGAACAATGATTCAGGCAGGGCTNGATGTTGCTAGGTTGAATTATAGNCACGGAGAAGATGAATGGCGAGCAGAAGTAGTACATCGNATTCGTCGAATAGCTGGTGAANATGGTATNCACATTGGAATTATGGCAGATTTGCCNGGCCCNAAACTTCGTTTNGGCCGCTTTGAAGGAACCCATATCCTCCCAAATGAGGGCACTGTTTCCTTGCGNTGTGGTGAAGAAGAGGGACTTGCAGATTCATCATCACTACCNGTAGAATACGAAGGCTTAGCATCAGAAATACAGCCAGGNGACCCAGTTTTGTTATCTGATGGGTTAATTCAGTTAGAAGTGATTGATTGCAGCGGATCAATNGTNAATTGCAAAATTATCGAAGGNGGNCCTATTACCCAACGCAAAGGNATCAATGTCCCAGGAACAGTCGTCAAATTACCAGCTGTCGGTCCAAGAGATGAAGAAGCACTTCGACATGCAATTGAATTAGATGTTGAATTCATAGCAGTNTCTTACGTTAGGAATGAGGGNGACATAANCCCNGCACGCCGAATCTTAGATGAAATGGGTTCTGCGGCATGGATTGTTTCGAAAATTGAACACCCATCTGCTCTTGATTCATTGGANGGCATCATCGAAGCNAGTGATGCAGTAATGGTTGCTAGAGGCGATTTAGGTGTTGAAATTCCTCCTGAAGACGTCCCGATGGCGCAAGAAAGAATNGTTCAAAGTGCTAGAACACGAGGTCTACCTGTAATTGTAGCAACGCAAATGTTGGAATCAATGGTTACTAATTCTCGTCCTACACGNGCTGAAGTAGCAGACGTNGCTAATGCGATTCGTCATGGAGCAACTGCAGTCATGTTGTCTGCNGAAACAGCATCTGGNGCACATCCAGTTGAATCNTTGTTGACGATGTTACGAATTACCCGTAGAGCNGACCAAGAGTGGGATGGCCTAACAATTCCCACNGATGCTAAACTCTTGCTNACCAGGGCTGTTGCCCATGCAGGTGTTACATTGGCGGATTTATCNANCGCAGATCGCATTTTGGTTGCAACTCAACACGGNAATGCAGCACGACTTGTGTCAGCACATTCNACATCAATTCCGATTACAGCNGTTACGAACAATCCTAGTGTNGCGAGGAGAGTAATGTTGCTTCCTGGAGTNGATGCAGTTGTTTGTGAAGAGTTGGATNGAGGNAGTTCNACGATGAGATTGGCAATTAANACGATTTTTGATAATGGTAGATTGAATGAAAACGATCGAGTAGTGGCTATCAGNGGGTCCCCAAAAGCGATGACTGACCCNACATCAACGGCCCGNCTNTANCGGGTTGGAGAAGATGGNTCAGTGGCTGGAGATGAATAGTTCNCAAGAAAAACCATCATTTTCTAATGAATCATATTGTAGACATGTGATAGTGCCTTTCAAATGCAATTGCGTTNGCATGTGACACATGAATAGTGCGAACGCGGGCAATCGNCCCCTTCGTCTCCNGGCCTTATCCTTGGTTTTTCTAATGCTATTCTGCAGTCTTTCTGCNTTTACAATGTCTCCCGCNATCGCCCATCCTTCCAATGTATCAGAATGGCCAATGTCGGGCTCAAATGATTCNGGATGGGTATTGNTTGAAGCTACTGGGGCAGACCCTGATTCGAATACAATGGCNACTGGAGANATGTTTGTCAATTTTGCACCAGGTGCTGAAATATCNAATTTAACATTTGAAATTCAGGTCAATGGNTCTGATGGAGTATGGGTAACNGAACCTCAGTTAACAATGATGGATACCCAAACATCAGTATTTGATTGGAGAACNTACGGNGATTTTGGACGGACTTTAGATTTCATGAACGGTGACCCCCACTCAAGTCGGCTGAANCCCACAACTGATACGGGAGCATCTTACATTTTACCNGCAGGAGCNAGNATTACNGATTTGNTCATCGAAGCCCTTCGNCCAGCAGATCCATTGGTTTCTTTCGAGAAATTAGATTTCGANATTGTAGCATGGGCAATTCATCCTTCAGATCACNGGATGTACATAGCCACAACAAATCANTTGCTTACAGTGGATGCAAACAANGATCCTTGGGTTGTTGATGTTTTAGAAGATATAGAACCTACAGCNCTTGCTTTGGATGAGGTAAATGGCCGCCTGCTGCTTGCAACAGCAGATGATACAATTCATTCATTTTCTCTTGATGATTTTACAGATTTAGGCCCCCTCCCGCCCCACGGATTNGATCCAGTNACGGCAATGAAAGTAGATTCATCNGGCATCATTCATGCAACAACAGATTGTCACTTGTACATCGAAAACCAGTCAGGTTGGCAAGACATTCCAATTTCTACATCTTCAGGCCAAGGCGTCCAAGGCCCTTGTGCAGGTCAATCAGAAGAAGTTGTAATTCCCACAGACATTCATTTTGTAGGAAATGAGATTTTTATTGGAACTGAAGAACATGGAATTACCATTTGGGATGGCTCAAGCTACACTCATTGGGACACTCAAAATGCATTAACAAGTGACTCAATCCTTCAATTCGAACAAAGTGGCAATATTCTCATGGTTGCTACTGCTGATGCAGGAATTATGCGTCGAGATGTAAGTACCAATTCATGGCTAGCATCTTGGTCAAGTCAGAATTGGCTTTCTGGTGATGAAGTACAATCGCTAAGCGTTACAGATGATTGGATACATATTCTTGCCAACGATGTCTTGCATGTTTACAATGCTACATCTGTGATATTTACCAGTACGATTTCTTCAACAAATTTTGGGATTTCAGATCCTTCATCCTTGATTCCATGGATGGCGGGTGGACTTCGGGGACCAATCAATGAATCACTTCTACTGGTTGGTTCTTCAGGTGCGGCTTCGATGATTGAAACTACAGATGTTCCTTCTGTGTATTCCCCACGTATTTTTGCCAATTCACCTAGTTCTGAAGAGATGTTTAGCATCACTCGATTGGGAGATATTTACTGGATTGGAGGCTCTGATTGGATAGACAGATATGACAGTACAATCAACCAATGGATACAACCCATTTCTACTGGTGAGGAAGGTCTAGCAATTACCACAGATGGTTTGAACATCTATCTTGGAACACCAGATTCTGGAATGATGGTATTCGATCAAAACGGGACACTATTGCGTTCCATAGATGAAACCACAACACCATCCATTGCATTTGATGGAATCAGAGACCTATCATACGACCAATATACTGATTCTTTGGTACTTGCTCATGGGCAACGAGGAGTTACCGTGTGGAATATATCTACAGATACCACTACCGAGTTCAACACTGAATCAGCAGGCACAACAGAACTTGATGCAAATGACGTAGAAGATGTTGCTACTAGGGCAGGAATTGCATACCTTAGTTCAGGCGATGATGGAGTTCTCCGCATTGATTTAACGACAAATACAGTACTTACCCCATGGCAATCTTTGGGGGCAGATGCCCTAGATTTCGCTCCGATTGCGAGTGATGGCTCAACAGTTTGGTTAGGATTATCTGGATTTGGGGTTTTGGTATATGATCGAGTTACTGGAGAAATTCTTGACCGTTGGATTGCTTCTGGAGGAAACCAACCAGGCCAAGGATCTGCAATGCAGTCAGATTACGTTATCAGTCTCGAATATGATCCATATGGTGGTGTTTTAGTTGGTACTGCATTCGGATTAGAACGATTCACAAACGGGCAAGGACAATCAGTTTCACAAACAGGTAGATTTGATCCCCGTGTATTCTATGATACAGATTCAGATTCAAATAGTATCTGGGCTGCTACAGATCGAGGTTTGTGTCGTTATACATGGCAATTCCAACGCGATGATTGTTGGGATGATGGCGATGATATCCCCGATGATGCACGCTCAGTCAGGATAATTTCTCCTACTAGGGTTTTAGTCGGAACTGAAAATGGTGCAGCTGTTTGGGATGTTACAAATGAAGAAGTGATTGAAGTTTGGGAAGCAGGTGAAGAAACCAATAACGCAAAAGTTGCAGTTCACAACGATGTTGCTTACGTGGGTTTTGATGGAGCTGGAATTCAACGTTATGACTTAGTGAATAATGACTGGCTGACTCCATGGGATCAAGCTTCTAATGCCTTGGACAGCGACGGAGTAACCTCACTTGCTCTTATTTCGAACAGTCACAGATTATGGGCTGGAGGAGATTTCGGACTTGCTGAATTTGATCTAATCAATGGGACAGTTCTTCGAAATTGGGATAGAGGAACCAACTCTGGCGGACTCTCTTTATCTTCATACGATCCTATGCACATCACGATTCACAACAACATCCTTCATTATGCCCAGCAGCAAAACTATCAACAGTCTCGTGATTTAATTTTCAGAGTTGATCTAAACAACAATACGAGCCTCTCGCGATTAGATGTCGGAGATAGAATTGGAACTTCAGGAATCACGAACAGTCTCGGAATGGTAGGCGACGAACTTTGGGTAGGCGTGACTCCTAGTCAGTGGTGGACTGGTGTAGGAGCAGTTGTTAGATGGAATGTATCCAATGGTNCTTGGGCCGATACATTAGAATCNACAGGTTCCATTGAAAGAGTGAATGCNCAATANCTTGGAGATTGTTTCCCNTTNGNTCCGGCAGATTGTGAATTATGGGTTGCTTATGGNGAAAATTACCTACGTAGATTCAATGCAAACAACATGACATTNCTCGGTTCGTGGGATGATGTTGAAGGNAGAATTCGAGGAATGGTAGAATGGGATGGAAACTATCTATTCGCATCNTTGAATGGTATTCTTCGTTTTGATCCTACAAACAATACTTGGCTTACAAGTTGGACTCCNAGTAATGGTGGNATGCCCTCTTCTGGAGACGAAGATGTCTACTCNATGAAAGTCATTGGAGACGATCTTTGGGTTGGGACTTATGCTCAGAGTGGATGGCAGACCAANTCAGACGTTCATACTCTNAACGGAACTAGTGGACAATGGTCCAGTATAGCAGCNGGTTCAGGCAACCTACCATCTGGATATCCAGCTGATTTTGCTGTTTGTGCAGATATTGTTCATGTTGCTATGGGGTANCTTGGATGGTGGGCTCCTGGGGGNATTGGACGATANGATACCGCNTCTTCAACATGGATTTCGAATTTCCGAGCACAAAGTGGACANATANCTGATGATGATGTNCGTTCATTGGCTTGTGATGATNCAAATGAAATNCTNTATTCTGCTTNCGAT
This sequence comes from Methanobacteriota archaeon, assembly GCA_002718215.1. Taxonomy (GTDB): domain Archaea; phylum Thermoplasmatota; class Poseidoniia; order Poseidoniales; family Thalassarchaeaceae; genus MGIIb-N2. The sequence continues at coordinate 9,222 of PBDV01000030.1, read as the reverse complement.
ACTGATGGTATCGGAGTAGGNAGATATCTGTATGCAGGACAAGATATCAAACTCNCTGACATAACAGCACAAGATGGNATATCTGAGGAAGCAGTTTTCCCNGGCGGNCTTCTTTACCANAANAACAAACTGATGNTATCNCATTTAGNCANCAATCGTGGNGGNTTTTCGTTAATTGGAGTNGTAGGTGTGAATGTTGGTACTGGNTCATTAGTAGATCCNGGGCTTGAAACAGGTAGTATTGTGTTGAAGCCNACCACATCAGGNAGTGANGCTTACGCAATCGGTAGAAATGGNGGNACCTCTGGAAATAGTCGTGTTGATTTATTGGACAATACTGGATTTACACCNGGTGGAATTGATACATTCACTGCTCTTAGTAGTGGTAGAGTGTTAGAAATTGTATCTTCAGGGAACAAGGTTTGGGCGCTTGCCGGTGAGGATGTAACGTCTGGTTATGGTAATTCAATTCTTGAAGGAACCTTAGTGAATGGAGATGTNAGATGGGATCGATCCTTCCTTCTNGGCGCAGAAACAGGGAATGAATTACTCGTTGATGGNAATCGTCTTTGGGTAACNAATGCAGGCTCTGGATTNACTCTCATNGATCTTTCAACGGGCACTGTAATTCCTGTTGGTATTGGTTTTCATTGGATGCATGATGGATTAGCCCAATGGAATGGTGATTTGGTTATTGGATTNATGGGAACCGGTTCNACAGCCACTGGNGTACAAGTTTNTGATACAACCAACTACTCATTTGTAGATGGAAAATTACTTGCNGCACTTCCTAGCAATTATGTCTNCGATTTCATTGAACANGATGGAAGGATTTGGGTAGCTACCCTCGCTGGTTTAGGTATCTGGAATACAACAACACAAGATTGGGAAGATCCATTTACACTTCTAGATGGATTACCTAATCCAGTNGTTGTTCGACTTGAATCTTCCAATGGTAATTTNCTACTAGGGACCAAGGGTGGATTGGTTGAATTGAATACCACCAACATGTCAATTGTGAGAACTCTTACTGCTCAAAGNGGATTGATGGGNACAACAGTCTCCGANATTGCAATGCTTGGTCCGAATACAGTTGTAGATTCTAGTGGTTCAACCACAACCTTCCCTGCCACTGTTTTGGTAGGCCATGATGGCCANGGTTTCACNCGTCCAGGATANGCAGAAGTACCGATTGCAACGATGGTACCTACAGTTACTCGNGCAATAGACATGATTCCCGATAACAATGTAATCTCCCTNTCNGCAGATAGTTGGGGAGTACATGTTGCTACTAGAACNGCACCATCGGTTCATTGGAATGCAACATCTAGTTCCATGGAAGATGGGCCAAATCCGTTTACTATGGCGGGTTATCCCCCTGAATTGATGGTGAGTGATGGAACAGATCTAATTTCGGTTACTAATATTGGAATTACNTATCTTGCAGCAGGGGGCGATCATGCTGTTGATGATTTGNTTCAATTAACAAATCAAAATGGNGCTTATATTGATTCATCAGGACTCGCTACAGTTGGCCCAGATGGTCTNCATTTGTTTAGTCCAATTTCACATATGGAAGAAGATCGATTCCGCAGTCGACGGGCATCTCCATTGAATGTACTCATCGGNGGCAATTCAATCAATATCACAAACCAAACACANCCTGGTCGAGCTATTGTTTTGGCAACACAAAACTCGCAAATCANTCTACCAAATGTTGGTGCTGCAGGTCCAAATGGACTTCAGTTGGTTCAGAATGTAATNACTTCAGTTAGCCCAGTACAAGGGGCAGCAACATGGATGTCGACAACATCTCTCAATTACACTGGAATTTGGGACCTTGCATCTCTCGATTCAGGAGTAATAGGNCTAGAAGCAAGTTTACAAGAAGCNATTCGAAATGCTGCAATGACTCCAGATGGAAGAGATGTCCACTTCCAATTACAGAGNCCCCAAAACGGATCAATGTGGGTCCGTTTAACCTATGATTGGGAACGAACCGAACAACCNACAGAAGTNTTGGAGTTCTACGATCGACCCAATGATGGCGGNGGNGTCCTCGTTGCGAAGTGGTCCCCATCTACAGATCATGGCTGGGTTGCGTACCGNNTNTACATCTGGGAAACAGCCCTTTACCCCAATGGATTAACAGTGCAAGACCTCGCGACTTCNTCTTCAATNACGTATGATGCTCGAATTCCAGTATGGGGNACAGTCGCTGCTGAATTTACTACTTCACTAGGACAACCATTGGAAGACGGGAAAGAATACGGAATCAGNATAGTAACAGAATATTCAGGGTCTCAGTTGGGAGAACCATCCAATTTTGGAATGTTCGCGACNCCTATCGATGATGTNCCCGCACCACCTGAATGGGCAAATGCAACAATGAATCCAGACCAAGAAGGTCAAATGATTCTAGAATGGGCCGCATGTACTGAATTAGATCCAGCATTTATGCACGTTTGGAGATCACCAGCACCGATAACCAATGTAATTGGCATTCCATTATTNAGAGCTCAACCAGTCCCTCATTCAGAAGCCAACACCACCAATATCAACATCCCAGTGAATCGAATGACTTGGTTGGCATTGGTTTGTACTGATGAATCAGGNCAATATGATGCTGAGAATGCAACCATAATTGGGCCAGTAGTTTGGACATCTGAAGTTGATGATGGNATCCCTCCAGCACCTGTGGAAGATCTTGATGCATTTGATACTCCAGATGATGAAGGNGGTAGAATTACACTTGAGTGGTNGCCAAATGAAGAAGATGATTGCGCTTACTATGCTGTGTATGGAAAGGTAGCTGANTCCGATACCATTCCAGACAATCTCGATGGTTGGGANATCATTGAATATGTTCCATCATGTGAAATTTTCAACGGCCCTCCAGGTCGACCGGGGCAAGGACCTCAAGGACCACAAAATGATGGCNTGGTTCGAATAACAGTTAGTGATATTGCTGGTAGNCCAATTCAAGATGGAATAGTTCATTGGTTTGCAGTAGTGGCAGTTGACTTCTGGGATAANTCAGATACAGAGAATGTGACAATCGTATCTGCTTCTTCTTTAGCAAATATTGGNCCNGATCCTCCCGATCGAATCCAAGGAGTAGAAGCATGGGATACNCCAGATGATGATGGAACNAGTATCGATGTTAGTTGGACTCCTGGGTTTGAACGAGATTTAGNGCATTATACCGTTTGGGTTTCTGAACACCCAGTAACTGCAGTCGGTCCAAAGTGGAATGTTTGCGAATCTGATCCTGGTGCATGTGGANTGGTCTTGGTCGAGCAAAGAAGATGGAATGAAGAACGCATTGAAGTTACAATCNATACNGCACTTCTTGGNGGAAGTTCAGTCAATGGAGCGACTCCATCCNCTATNACTCCTGGNANTACATTGTATGTTGCAGTTTCAGCACACGATGAGTCTGGTAATGCTTTCTTGACNCANCTTGAAACAGCCAATGTAGTGCCAATAGACAATCGTGGNGACATCACTCCACCCAATCGATTGGGAGCTCCAACCCTTTCCGATCGAGCCAATGATACAGGTGATGGTTTACTTGTTAACTTTGAATTGAGTTTGGCTAGTGATGTTGANNANTACCTNATCTTNACNTCNTCNTTACCATTTACAGATGCNTCNANNATGNAACCNGCNGCAGNACTNTCNNGNTCNCCTGAATTACCNGCAGAGGTTGANNTGTTCTCTNCANNNATCNNTACTGCANNAATANCATNGCCATTNAGNCCNGGNNNATTGACTTGGGTNGCNNTAGTTCCTNTNGATTCATCAGGAAATGCNCACTATGATAACCTAGAGACATCAAGNCGTTCTCCAATNGATAATACTCTATTGGACCCAGGACTNCATCTTCCAGTAGTTACTGGAATAGTACTACAATGGGTAGATGATGGAACACTAATCAAAGCAGATTGGGAAATTCAGAATGATCCCAAGGTTCGTTCATATTGGATATACAGTTCATTGGAGCCATTTGAAGACACAAGAGAAGCAACATTGGTTGAATCATATATTCAAGGNAACAGCATGACNTTTGAACCNGTATGTGGNGATTCCAATGNANTCGTAAATGAATCCCGGTCCNCTGAAAACGAAACATTGTGCAATGATGTACCNCATTACATTGCNATTGTNGCTCACGACGGAGAAGTTCACCGTACAGGAGTGACNCCAATNGCCCTTGCCCCATGGGATCCTGCAGCTCAACCCAATCCTGGNGANACAGAAGATGCTGCTTGGTGGGCNGATTTATTGAATGCTCAAACTCTNATCATCATTCTATTGATGATGATGATNCTCGTTGCTCTAGTTGCTTTGGTTGTGGTTCGNCGCCGTGATCCAGCAGATGAGTGGGCTCACCTTGCTCAAGGAACCTATGGATTGCCTCAACAAGCAGCGTGGGATGATTCACCNNCAACCGTTGAAATGCCACCTGGATTACCAGCANCAACATCTCCAGAACCGAAGGTCCGTGCAGAATCNNCGCCTCCACAAATCGCACCNGTGGATGAGTACAGNTATTCCAATCAGAGTGCANGAGATTTGGTTCGAGATTATTCTCTTCCATCTGAGGACATGCTCATTCAGGAAGCACGATATCACGATGAGAATAAAGATCTGTANCTAGATCCTGTTGAACTCAAGAGTGCGGCTGAAGCACTTCGTTCGGGAGAACCGAAGTCAGATGATCTTGACATGTCTTTCCTCGATGATTTACTCTGAAAAAGAGTATANATGATTGAATGGAGATAGCAAAATGGAGGAAGAAACTCCCCAATCGTTGGTTTTTACCACCTGTCGATTTAACGNATCAGGTCAAGTACTTGCTTGGGATTTTCATCTTAANAGGTTNNAGAANTTTGCTAAGAAGGCTCGATGCCCTACACCAGATGTTCAGTTATTGACTGAAGTTCTTCATGCCTCCATTCAAGAGTATGGNGGAAAAGAAGGATTAGCCAGATTGGAATGGACTACNGAAGGCAAAGNGAATTGTGTAACTAGGGNAATTCAANAATTGCATTCACCNCTCGTAGCAATTACTAGTCCNGCACCTGAATGGCCCCGCCGTTTTCGTGGNATCAAACACGGTTCGTGGAAACAATACATCGACGCAGGCGATGAAGCCAAAAAATCTGGAGCAGATATTGCATTGCTTGTTCATAATTTTGCAATTGTGGATGCAGATCGGTGCACACCTATTTTGCTTGATGAGAATGGTTTGGCATATTCCCCAGGCCCTGAACAAGGAGGNGTTGAATCCGTCACCATTGCAATTATAACAGAACATTTGGAATCCAATGGTATTCCTTTNCGCCAGGCATTTTTGACAGATGANATGTTACTTAGATGCAAAGAATTGGTTGTTGTTGGAACAGGTATTGGAGTCATGCCAGTTGGAGAGATTGATGGAGTCGATATTCCTCTCGGAACACATCTAGAACAAATTATTTCAGATGCATTGAAGATTGCATGGGCTACATCTCAACANGGGTGAAGACATGATTATTCGACAACTCTCTTCGCCTTNAACCACATCTCCATTAATCTCAATTCAACGAANATTACGTTCATTAAGAGACTCANAAACATCTCCCGATGAGTTGCTTTTGCATTCAGGTGGCCCGATATCTGACATTTCACAATCATCTCTTTTGATGGGGCCNCCAACACATAGAACTCTATTCCGCCAACCAGAGAATGAAAATTCGTTGNCACCCGAACAATCTCCACTTGATGGTAACTTGGTTTTTNATTCATCAAATCCNTTGATTGTTGAGCAACAGATCTGGAGGAATTCTAAGTGGGNGACAATTGAAACATTGAGTGCAAGCAACTTGGCTGAAGCCATGCGACTAACNTATCANCATACTTGTTCACCCATTNCAAATGGTATGCCAAGTATAGGCAGTGTAGCTGGTTTGTTGGGTTATGACTTGGTTCAATGGACATCTCCAGTNGGCCTTCATTCANTCCCTGAACAAAATACAATANTGGGNATNATGTATCGGATTTCAGCGTACATTTTCCATGATCGTTNAAGAAATACNCTTCANCTTGTGGCNGAAAATGATCANCCATGGGCGGAAATNACCAAGATTGAGCCNACTGAATCAAACCAATGCAAAGCAACATCCNCTTTATTTCGCCCAGAATCAACATCAGANCAACATCATTCNGGGAAAATCAGGCAAATCATTGAATCGATTCGTGGCGGCCATTTGTACCAGGTAAATTATGGAAGAACATGGAGAGGTAAAACAGAAATTCCNCCNTGGATGATTTTTGAAGAATTGGATAAATCAAACCCTGCCCCNTATTCTGCTTGGTTACATTCTCCTGATTTGGACATAGCAATAGTATCTTCNAGTCCTGAATTGTTGTTGGAGATGGATAATTCATCAGTATACACTCGTCCAATNAANGGAACTCGCCCAAGAGGAGAAGGTGTTGATGCAGATNGAGCAGAAATCATGTCCATGATTCGTTCAAGAAAAGAGATTGCTGAACATATGATGTTGGTTGATCTCGAGANAAATGATATTCGGAAAATCAGCCAACCAGGAACCACTTGTTGGACTGATTGGCGCGTCGAATCACTTTCNAATGTCCATCATCTAGTCAGTACAATTCAGGGCGATTATCGAGAAAATTTGGATTTAGCTAACGCNCTCCAAGCTCTATTTCCAGGCGGTTCAATCACAGGATGCCCCAAAGATGCAACAATTGCNGCAATATCTTGGTTAGAAGAAGAACCACGGGGGGCTTGGACTGGTTCAATTGGATACTTGGACCCNNTAACATCTAATTCGATATGGAATATATTGATTCGAACAATTGAATTTCACACTGAANCAAACGAATGGGTAGCCACCATCAAAGCAGGAGGNGGGATTACCGTNGAATCAAATCCGGCATCGGAAGTAGATGAAGCGAAACTCAAAGCGATGGCTTTGATTGATGCTTGTTGGCCANATACAGATTCAGATATAATCCGTCCCACAGTTTCAGCGCCNTCATCGATTCAATCNATCAAACCCATTGATGAAAGAACAGANTCATTGGTCGAACGTCTGCATTCTGAATCATCGAGAAACTCATTGAATACGAAAGAAAANTCGACACNNGTATTGTTCATCGANAATCTAGATTCATTCACATGGAATGTAGTAGATGAACTTCGAATTTGNGGGTCNGATGTGACTGTAGTACCNGGNCGCGGCCCAGNTTCNCAANCCACNGTGGAAGANTTGTTGNCTNANCACAATCCNACACATATCGTAATTGGACCAGGCCCCTCAACNCCTGAAGCATCTCCACTAACTATGGCATTTGCAACATGGGCATTGGAAGATCCATCTCCTTTGCCTACGCTGGGTCTTTGTCTAGGGCATCAAGCCTTGGGCATTGCTGCAGGATGGAAGTTGGGAAGAACATCAACAGGGGCAGTACATGGAGTGCCCACNCGCATTCAACATGTTTCTTCNGGGCTTTTTGAAGACATTGAACCATCTCCNGTCATGATGCGATATCATAGCTTAAGCATAGAAGAACCAAAATCTATTGAAAATTCCATCCTTCGTTCAAACGCATGGTTAGANCCCGCAGGGATTGTGATGGGCGTACAAGCTCTCAATCGCCCTGTACATGGTGTNCAATTCCATCCTGAATCTTGTGGTAGTCCAGAAGGCCGTCTTATTTTGAAAAAATTCCTCACTCTTACTCNATTGAAACAAAATCAAATNCANCAAGCAAAATAAGGTGATTTGGATAGTAGANTTGAAGGAGATTANACCTCTGCGANGGANTNAGNGAGTCGAATGNCNACNTGNAGGATATTGTNNANNAGTTTNNCCNCAAGACCANTTCATCACNGGNAATGGNCCNCGNTATCTNGTNTGTGTNNGNTGNGGNGTNGANCNNGGNTTTGTNTCNGNAGAAGAAACGCCAAATTTGTATTCTGANGAAATTGTGAGAGATCGAACNGCATTGTATGCGAGAAGATATGGAATTTGGATGACGTTGTTGGTGGGATGGACNATCTATTTCGCCATGGGTCAAGGAATTATTTTCTGGTCTACTGCCTTTTTGGTGATTCTNATCCTTTCATCAATTTTCATTCCAGTTCGTCATTTTCTNGGTACNCCTCGATTCAAAGCAGAAAAATCCCGTTTAACTCCATAATGTCTTGATATAGACGTACATTTGCGGTGATGGATTCAAATAGCCCAAGACTGTTCCAATTGACAGAGGGAACGCAGGGTACCCTAGATCGACATGTGGCTTGGAATGGCTAAAAACGGAGGACTGGAGCGAAATTACGAAGGAAATCGACTANCTGAAAACCTCAGTGATCGCTTAGNTGCGATTCGATTTCCTNCGCTCTATCAAGAAAATAGAATAGGCGTTAGCCAATCCATGCCAAATGTAACCGCCACATCCCGGAGATTGAACTTCGTGTTTATCACGAGCAATACNGGAAAGAGAGAACGGCGGGTTCTCTGAATAAGGAAAAGCAAAGGAAGTAATAACAATGCAAAATATGAACAAGAAAGCGAGCATACTGATTGCACTGTTTCTAGTGTTAATGACTGCATCAGCAGGTGTAACTGCAGATGGAACTGACCCACTCGACGGCTCCGACGGAGGCGCAGATTGGGANGGNGACGGTCTAACAAACGCAGAGGAACAGCAGCAAGGAACCGACATGACCAGAGCGGATACCGATGGTGACGGACTGCCAGATGGATGGGAGGTCAATCATGGCCTCAACCCTAATTCTGGTGGCGANGCCAACGCAGATCCCGATGGAGACGGACTGACGAACGCCCAGGAATACGCACGTGGGACAAACCCGAACAGTGCAGATACCGACGGTGACGGCAAACCTGACTCCACTGACGCGTTCCCGAACGACCCCAATGACGGCGAATCCTCGGATCAGGACGGCGACGGCATCCCAGATGCCTACGACCCAGACTACCAAGATTCTGAAACCGGCAGTGGAAACGGCGGGACNAACGGCGGCGGAGAGTCCAATGATCAGGGCCANGGCGAACAAGGNCANGGCCANGGTCAAGGACAAGGTCAAGGNCAAGGNCAAGGNCAAGGTCAAGGCCAGGGTCAAGGCCAAGGTCAAGGTCAAGGCCAGGGCCAAGGCCAAGGTCAAGGCCAAGGCCAAGGCCAGGG
>PBDV01000029.1 GCA_002718215.1 Methanobacteriota archaeon | reverse complement strand
CTTTAGCTCTTTCAAAAGCATTCAAATTAAAGGAAGATATTACCTTGTATTCTGATGAATCGTGCACTACAGCTCTTCTCAATATTAAAGCAAGAAATGTTCTTGATTTTTCAGCAACATACGATATTACCGATGTTTCTTCAGGGCAAGTTCTAGGTTCTGCACAAAGAAAGGGATGGAAATCTTTAGTGAAAGATACTTGGAAATTATTGGACGTAAATGGAAATCAATATGGAGAGATGATTGAAGACAGTAATGCATTAATTAGGCGATTTCTCCCATTTGGACAATGGATTCCTGCAAGATACCATATGGAAATACCAGGAACCTCAGAAATTACGTTGAATCAATTGTTTAATCCGTTTATTCGACGTACTGTTGTAACAATCCCCCAAGGACATCAAATTGATCGAAGAGTATTGGTTGGAATTGCATTACTAAATGCTGCTATTGAAGGACGACAATCGAGTTAATTTTGATTTTTGCCTCCATCGCCTTCATATGAGACCCGATGAGTAATATGTCCATGGGGGCGGAGAACCAAGTTGGTCAGCTCCACATGCAAGAGTTTCTAGATGAGGTTGCAGATCTCGATTTAGAGCCGCGAATTCAGTCATGGTATACTGTTGACGTAACTGCTATGCTCGGTGATGTAAACATCCTTCATCATGAAATTAACGAAAAAACAGGATGTTCGTTACTTTTTCTTCCAAAGAGTATCATACATTTCTGTCCAAATGAACGAAAGATGCAACATTATCCTAAACATCTAGTTCATTGCTTTGTAGATCATAAATCAGAACGAGAAATTCACCGTTCTACTGAAGATAATTCTGTATTTTTCGCAGAGATGTTCTCCATCTCTCCAGGTGAAGAACACCTCAACTGGTCAGTAAATGCTCATTCAGAAAGAGATGTGCCTCAATTACAAGCAAGAACTGCTCGATGGCTCAAATATCTCAATAGTTAACTTTCGTTTTATTCATGAACCCACGTGAGAGGAGACACACATGGATGCATACATCACCGGCCTGAATGCAAGGACAATTTTGGACTCTCGTGGTTTCCCAACTGTAGAAGTTGATTGTTTTGTTAATGGTTCATTGGCAGGGCGCGCAGCAGTGCCTTCTGGTGCAAGTACGGGCAGCCATGAAGCTGTTGAATTAAGAGACAGTGATGATTCACGATGGATGGGGAAGGGTGTAGATCAAGCTGTACAAAATGTGATTGAAATCGTTCAAAACGCATTAGTAGGTCTACGAGTAGATGACCAAGCCACAATCGATCAGTGTATTCTAGATTTAGATGATTCACCAAACAAAGCAAATCTAGGAGCGAATGCAACACTTGGAGCATCAATGGCATGCCTTCATGCGGGAGCAAATGTACACTCTCAACCACTTTGGAGATATGTAGGTGGCCTTTCAGGTGGCTGTCTTCCTGTTCCTTTGATGAATATCCTAAATGGAGGAGCCCATGCTGCAAGTAATGTTGATATTCAGGAATTTATGGTTGTACCTCACGGATTTGATACCTTTCCTGAAGCTCTAAGAGCAGGGGTGGAAACCTATCATTCACTTCGGTCTGTACTCAAAGAAAAGGGATTACTTGGGGGAATTGGTGATGAAGGTGGTTTTGCACCAAACTTACCAAGCAACGAAGAAGGTCTTGCTTTACTTAATGGGGCGATTGAAAAGGCAGGATATGTGCCTGGGGATGAAATTGGAATTGCTCTAGATGTTGCTGCACAAGAATTTCTCAATGAAGATGGTTACCATATTGATGGGAAAATAATGAATGGAGAACAACTTGTTGAAACCTATGCAACATGGGCAGATAAATATCCAATTGTCTCCATTGAAGACCCTTTTGGAGAAGATGATTGGGCATCATGGGCAACATTGACTTCGGAAATTGGAGATAATGTTCAGATTGTAGGTGATGATTTGTTTGTGACCAATGTTAATCGATTGAGTGATGGAATTGAGCGTCGTTCAGCAAATGCTATTCTAATCAAACCAAATCAAATCGGAACCGTTACTGAAACACTTGAATGTATAGAAATGGCAAAGAGCAATGGATTTGGTACAGTAATGAGTCATCGTTCAGGAGAAACAAGCGATAATACAATTGCTGATTTGGCCGTTGGTTCTAGAACTGGTCAAATCAAGACTGGTGCTCCTGCTCGTTCAGATCGAACTTCGAAATACAATCAATTACTTCGAATATCTGAGACCTGTGGTGAATTTCTTCCCCCATTTTGATTATCCGAGCCAATTTTTGAGTCTTTGAATTCCTTCAATAATTTGGCTTTCTTCTGTAGCATACGATACTCTAACGTGTCCTGCTCCTCCTTGAATTAGTGAACCTGGAATCAATTGTACCCGAGCTTCTTCAAGTGCTTTATCAGCAAATTCGATATCGGACATTCCTGTTCCAGTGATATCAATAAATGCGTAAAATGCACCCTCTGGAGAACGAAGGCGCAAACCGGGTATTTCATCGATTGCATCACAAAGTAATGTTCGAGTCTTGAGATATTGTTCACAAAATTCTTCCACATAATTATCTTGATTCAAAGCTATTTCAGCAGCAGGCATTAGAAATGTAGGGACGTGTGAATTCGCATTTGCTTGGCATGCAAAGGCTGCAGTCATTGCTTCTTTTGGCCCAGTTAATACCCCCAATCTACATCCAGTCATAGCAAATGATTTGGAAAAACCTGTTACTACCAATGTTCGTTCTGCTCCATAGGGCAATGATGCTGGGGAGACATGGGGCCAGTCGCTCCAAACCAAACGAGCATATATCTCATCACTAATTATCCACAAATCGTGTTCAACTGCTATATCCACAATTCCTTGTATCTCGTTTGGTGTATATACGGCGCCAGTTGGATTATTTGGGGAATTTATGAGAATACATCGTGTTTTTTCTGTTATCGATTTACGCATATCCTCTAAATCTGGATGAAAGTTTTCATCTGTAGCAGTAAATACAGGTTGGATGCCAAGAAGACCAGCTTGCCCATCATAAGTGGGCCAAGCAGGAGCAGGAATAAGAAGTTCATCTCCTGGTTCCATTGTAATCATCATTGAATAGAGAAGTGCTTGTTTTGCTCCGGGAGTAATCATCACTGTTTCAGGTATGGATTGTAAGCCCCAAAGACGATTGATCTGTTCGGATACCTTTGTGCATAGTTCGATTGAACCGGGTCCTCGAGAATAATGTGTTTCACCACGGTTTAGTGCATCAATAGCGGCATCTACCACTGGACGAGGCGTATCAAATCCGGGTTCTCCAACTGTCCACCTAACCACATCTTCTGGTGGAGGTACTAGATACGGCGCGAAACCAACACCAAGGCCATTGAAACGGTTTGGTACCGAAGGCATGTCATCGGCATAAGCGGCCCCTTTATCGCTTTACTCTGTGAAATGGGTTAGAAAACTTCGAAGCGAAACCTTGACCCATCTCCGAGAAGTGGAGGGGGGTAGGGAGTCACATGTCTGAGATACCTAATGAACTTCGATACACGAAAGAACATGAATGGATACGCATTGATGGAGATGAGGTAATTGTGGGAATAACAGATTATGCTCAGAATGCCTTAACTGACGTTGTGTGGGTTGAAATTGACCCCGATCTTGAAGGAACTGACGTAGCAGAAATGGAGTCATTCTGCTCAGTAGAGTCAGTTAAATCAGTTAGTGAGATATATTCTCCAATTGCAGGTTCAATTGTTTCATTCAATATGACATTAGAAGATGCTCCTGAACAACTCAATAATTCACCATATGGTGATGGATGGATTGCTAGAATAAGGCCCCATGATATGGGAGATATTGAGCATCTTCTAGATGCTAGTGGTTATGCAAATGTCATTGCGGAGTGATGGGGGCCGTGGATGCTGCTGCATCATCGATTCCGATTTCTATCTATGTAGATGGTTCATGTATCGAAAATAGAAATGTTGGGCCAGAAACGGCTGCAGGGTGGGGTTTTGTAGTAGTCAGAGGAGATCGAGGATTGGGAAAGGGAAATGGGGATTTAATCTATGAAGAATCTGGAAAAGTCGTAACCGATGAAAACGATAGTAAATGGATAGGAGCTGAAGTAGGTTCCAATAACACGGCTGAATTATCTGCAATGATTTTTGCACTAAAATGGATCATTACAGAATGTTTAGATTCTCCAATTACAATTAGAGCAGATTCAATGTATGCTCTAAGAATCACTGATGGTTCATGGAAGGCAAAAGAAAACAAAATTCTTGCTTCAAGAGCTCAAGATATGTGGAAAGAAGCTCAAAAAATAAGTGAAATTGGGAGTGCTCATGTTCGGGCCCATAGCGGGCACCGTTGGAATGAAAGAGCAGATCATTTAGCATTCAGAGCACAATCTAACGAAGCAGCTATTCCACTTCAATTTTGGAAGCCGGGGCAGAGATAGTTACTCTTCTTCGTCGGCTAAGCCGCCTTCGAAAACCAACCACGCATATGTTGCCAACAACAACATCAACAGACCATAAAGGGTTAGAACTAGGGCGGTTGGTTCTGCAAACCAATCCTGAAATGGGTTTCCAATTAACCAAGCAAGCATAAGCGTTCCAATGCCTAGGAGAATTAATCGAGATGTTGAACGACGTGGGTTTTTCCAATGATGTAAAGCTGGAATCAATCCGTGAAATCCAAATGTTCTAGCATACCAAGCCCGATAAAGAAGGTAAGAACCAATTAAGCCCCCGATACCTCTAGTAAATCCAATATCTTCCCACGGACCTTCAAATCCAAAGCCAAATGGGAGGGTGTTCAGCAAAAGAATGAGTCCCGCCAATACCTCAAATCGAACATCAATAGGTTCGAATGGGTGCTTGCTCATACACATTCGATATCGTCATAATTCATCATTCTACTGTTGTTGCTTCATATATTCTGATGAATCCAAAGCGCCATGAAAGAGAGCGGAGTGCAAATTGAATTGATTGGGGCAGGCGGAATTGTATCAAATATTATGGCGTTATTACTTCCTGCTCTTCGAAATGGAGAAGTTGCTGAAAAATTAGGAGGAATTACCTTCAACTTACATGATGCCGATGTGGTTGAAGAAAGGAATTTAATTCATCAGCGATTCACTGAGAAAGATATTGGTATCTCAAAAGTAAAAGCGCTTGCTGAACGTTTTGATGGAATCCATAGTGAAATAAGGGTTATTGGTCAAGAAAAAAACTTGCGTGATTCTAAACCGTTGGCTAATGCAGACATAGTGTTAGTAGCGGTGGATAGGCCAGAGCCAAGAAGAATTGTTCATTCTTTAGTAAACACAGAATGGTATGATTTGAGGTGCGGCTTAGATTCTTGTTTGGTTTTAACCCATACGACACATCCTGATGATGTTGAGAGATTAACAACAGACCATCGCCCTGCTAGTTGCCAACCTGATGAAGCGATGGAAACAGGAAACGTACAATTTGGATTTGCTTTAGCCGCCACCTTTGGCGCAAATATTTTGATGCGTTCTCTAATGAGAAGAATTGATGGGAAATCCATTGTCCCTGGTGCTGTATGTTATTCTATGCGTATGGGGCCACAGCCAGTTTTCCTTCAAACAACCTCATCAGTTCCAATCAAAGAGGCTCCTCCAAAGCGCCCAACAACTAGATGGTCTGATGATGAAGATGATGAATTACTAAATCAGGCTAAATTAGGACTCCCGCTTGAAAGAGTGGCAAAACATCACGATAGATCTCCAGGTGCAATTTGGCATAGGCTTCTTCGCATTAGTGGAATTAGAAAATTCCAAGATTCTGAGGCAGGTGAATAAATTGGTTATTACAAATCATAGCGTTGAAAATATGTGTCAAGAAATCCGTTCAGGAGTGAAAGAGGAAAGCCAAATCAAAGAAATGTTGTCTCTTCTTGGGAAGGAAAACAGATGGTCAGAAGTATGGATGATTAGTCATGCTTTAGGCGTTGAAATTAGCTGGATTGAAGATGCTAAAGAAGATGTTTGGGTGGATATTGGAGGCCCTGGAGATGTTTCTCTGGATCCCCCTGTAGGTGCGCAACTACCTTTTCGCCTTTGGGTCCATACACATCCTTGGGATGCTTATTGGAGCGTAACAGACCGAAGAACATTAGCAGCTTATTGTGGACTAATCCAAGAAGCGTTGGTTTTGGGTCATGATCATAGTAAACACACAAAATGTCTCCTTGCCTTTGGTGAAAAATTGAAAGAAGGAGTTAGTCCGCTTTCAAGATGGACTGATGAGCCATGTATTCCTTATGGGGTGCAAGAATGAGAATCCATATTCCCAATGACGATGAAGCTGATGATATTCGGGAAAAAATCAGTTGGCATCAAATCGGGGTAGATCTACGAGCATGGTTAGAAAAGAAACTAGGAATTGAGGTAGATGATGAATTACTAGATGCATTAATGATGCATTTTGAAGCCTGTAAATTAGCAGGAATTGAACACATTGATTTGCAACAAGCCATTGATTTTCACATTAAATGGAAAGAAAATTCATCATAGAATAATGGATAGATAGACAATCCTCCAATTTCTGGGAAAACCATGTCTGGGGGGTTGCCCGTTGAAATTGAGCGGACACATCTAGTATCTTGCATTCCAAATAATCTAGATTCTGGACAACATTTACGTCAATGGTATATTCCAATTTCATCAATTGAAATTGATTCAAATATCTCAATTAGTGGTCTAGAATTGGTTGAACATATTCCCGATGAATGGTTAGATGGTGTGCGTGAAGCACTAGACCAAGATGATCCAACTATACGGATTAGATTGAATGGTGAATATGCAATACTATGTATCAAAGGTCCAACTATTGGAATTAGTCGAATTGAATTTGAATGGGAAATTAAGCCGTATTCTATTCTAGAGGAATTACTGGAATCATCCGATTGGCCACTAGTGGAAAAAAAACGATGGGATATTCAAAGTGAAGATGGACATATTTGGAATTTAGACCGTTTCTTGGGATTAAATGAGGGGTTGTGGCTTGCTGAAATTGAACTAAAAAATGAAAATACAACATACCATTGTCCCAAATGGGTAGGAATAGATGTTAGTAATGATCCTCGTTTTACATCTAAACGGTTGGCTGAACTACCATTTTCAATTATGAACAACTCGCCTCCATTGCCCAAATCAAAATGTTAGATTTGGTTCGATTTATATAGGGCGGGGGGGTAATACTCCCCTGTTCGCAGGAATTGAATTCGGGCGAGTGTAGAAGAAAACGATGTGAAAGTAAGCCCGCCAAGGGAAAACTTGATTCACCTTCTACATCTGAGTTCAAATTCCCGGCGGCGGAGAAGGAGGAGAAATCGAAATGAGTTTAGAAGAAAAAAAGAATGATGAATGCATTATGTGCTACGGAAACGACCTTAGTTACGATGATATCAAGGGCGAACACGTGTGCAATGATTGTGGCTATGTTACTGTAGACAATGTTGACAGAACTGACATTACTCAGTTCATTAACAATGAAGGAATGGTGGATAGAAAGATTGGTGGAAATGAACTGGGAACTAGTATTGACGAGTCATTCAAGTGGAGAACCGATTACAATGGCAAGAAAATCACAAGTGGTAATAGAAGACAAACAAATAGAATGAGAAAACAGGATAATTGGAGCAAGCCAAGAACTCCTTTTAGAATCCATGTAGGAAGACGTATAGATTCTGAAAAGATGTCTGGCAGTAGAGTATTGAAAGCTACAGCGAAGAAAATTGTTGGGCAAACGCATGATAAGGAATTGCATGAGAAGCGTATGAACGATCCTCAGATGCGAGCTGCAATGGAGAATGCAAATGATGGTGAAGAAGTGAAATCAACTCTCAATCAAACTAGACACAGTCAAAAGACCAGTAAAGACAGTATCAGAAATGGTGACTATACCGTGAGAATGGTTGCTGTTGCTTCAATGCACGTCGCTGCTAAAATGATGGGTATAAACATCAACACAAAGAAGTTAGCTGCCGAATTTGATGTTGACCATGACCATGTTATTACTGAGAGTAAGAATATCGAGAAATATCTCAACATTGTTTGGGAAGCTGAAAGTAATCTAAACAGTCCTGACTGGAGAATGCCATTATCTCCTGGACTCCTAAGAGATAGAAGATGTTGGAGTGAAAACGATATTCGTAATGTTATTGATAACATAAGACCAGAATTGGAAGCGAAATATGGAAGATTAAACGCTTCTAAGATGATTACTAGAATATGGGCAATGATGGAACAGGCACGATCGCACCAATTCCTTGCTGGTGAAAACATCAGATTAGTTGCAGCAAGTTTCACCGCTCGTTCCATTCGTGCAGTGAATCCAAAGGATAGACTAAAGGCACAAATTGCAAGATGGTTGGGCATTAAGCATACCAGAGTAAAGAGATTAGAGAGACAATACAGTTTGTTAATGGATGAAATCTTTGATGCTAACAACGATGTTGCTCATTCTTAATTGCTTATTCATATACTGCCAGTATCAACAAACTATGTCCCAGGACGTTAAATGAACGAATACGAATGCAAACCTATGGAGGAAAAGACATGAGCAACATTACACTGCGCATCGTCGACACCACAGGTCACACAGAAATGGTGAACTTGAGCGAAAGCCAAGTTCTCGAGCAAGTTTCTGCTGTTCAAGGTGAGAATTGGGTCTTTGTGGACGGTCTACTGATCGACCGCAATGAACTATCAAACATTGAAATTGCAGACAATGCATTGGTTACTGTGACGCCTATGGTGGTCGCTGGTCGCGCCTAAAGATAACCTAAGCCAATAAGGCTCAGTGGGATTTTTTTCCCAGTCCTCGATCTAGAAATCGGACTCCCTTTTCTTTGATCGGCATCTTCTGATGTTACTTCTTCAGAAGGTATCTAAAATAGCCTAATTCGCCTTTGGTGAATGCCTCATAAACAGGTGTTCCTCGAACACCAGCAAATGTTTCAAAACTACGTCGAATGATTGGCCCAGTTCCTTCTTTGATTCTTGATTTCTTGTTATCGCTAACTTGATCTAAAGCTGCAAGGACCTGGGCAGTAATGTCTGCTTCTTTCTCAATTGTGAAACCAATTGTGAGAAACGATTCATGAATGGATTGCATTGTTTTCTGATCTCGAAAGTCAGTCCATGCCAAATATCCACCCGGCCTTAGAACACGATATGCTTCCTGAATAAACTGATTCATGTTGCTGTAACAATGGCTTGATTCTACATTGTAGACAACATCAAATGATTCATCTTCAAAAGAAAGAGCCATTGAATTTCCTTCAATAAAGGATAAATTATGTTGACGACCATACATTCGAGTACACAACATTACAGCAGCACCTGAATAATCTAGCCCCACTAAATGAGATGGGGAATATGTGCGAGCAATCCAATTTGCTCCCCCTCCTCTACCTGAGCCAACCTCCAAAACTTTCTTTCCATTCAAGTCAATATCACGGATATTCATGTGATATAATTGAATAAACAATCGATCTTCTTCATCATCTCTTTCTAATTCAGGGGGAAGGTCATCTATGAATCCATAATTCATGAACCCAAAATCTCCCCACGCTTTAGCTTTAGCAAGTCGTTGGTACCACCAACGCCACATTCGGTCACCCATTCGTTTCGGTAAGATTTTCAGTAATGTTGCAAAAATCCGAGCCGGTGTGCCTAAACGCATTTCACAACTTCCACTTTACAGAGCAGCCAATTGATTCAGTACGGGGATTAACAATTGATGTGCCAGCAGCTAATGCAGACATTGCATCTCCTAACTCATCAGTAGTTGCATCTATTGGGTTCCGGGGAGAATCGTCCATTCTGCCGCGGTAAACCACTGTACCACTTGAATCTAAGAGGTAGAACTCTGGAGTTCTCTCGGCACCATAAGCATGTGCAATATCTTGTGTTTCATCATGTAGATAAGCATAGCTCATTCCCTTTCCGGCACGCTTTACCATAGAGTCCCAATTATCTGACTCATAGACCACTGGATCATTCGAATTAATTCCAACAAATCCCATGCCGAGTTCTCTTGCTCTATTTGCTGCATTCTCAATTCTTCCTTCTGAACCTACAACATATGGACAGTGGTTGCATGTAAACATAATTATTGCACCCTGACCCTGAAGAACGTCTGAAAGAGTTAGTATCTCGCCCCCTATTACAGGGTTGGCATTTGGTAATTCAAAATCTGGAGCGGAAGCGCCTGGCTCTATACCTCGATGGGATGGCATGTTTCACCCACTGAGAAGAATGAATTCAATCTAACGGAGATTCAAATCGTTTTCTTACTCACAGATTCTTCCAATCGAGTTCTTGCCAATTGATTTGTTGGGTCTATATTCAAGATTCTTCTCCAACATGTTGCGGCTCTATCTAATGGCCCGATTTCGTGAGCTATAGCGGCTGCATGAAGTAGAGATTGCATATGATTAGGGTCGGCATTTATTGCTGATTCAAAATCTGCTAATGCTGCAGGCAATGCTCCTTGTTCGATGTAGAACTGTGCCCTCATATGCCAAGCATCAGGATTCTCCGAATCCAAACGTATTGCTTCATCAAGTGGCTGTAGTGCTTCTTCTGAACGATCTAGTGCACACAACGTTGCACCCATTGAAATCAATGCGGGAACATGTCCTGGTTTACGTTCAATAATTTCTCTCAATGCTATTTCTGCCCATTCCCATTGATCTAAGCCCATGAGTGCCTCTGCTCGGCGTAATCGAGCGAGATCTAATTCTGGATAATGTTGCAATAAAAATTCTGAATCTTCCAAAGCTACTGCATAATCTTCCATGAGTATTGCAACTGTTGCTCGATTCAATCTAGCTCTAACATGATTTGAATCTCGAATCAATACATCATCAAAACGACGGCGCGCTGTTTCCATATTCCCGTGTTCTGCTGCTATTAAACCACGAATATAATGCAAGACATCCAAGTCTGAAAGTGTAGTTTCTGCCTCATGAACTAATCTTTCTGCTTCGGATAAATGACCTTGATCTATTTTTAGTAATGCATACTCAACCAATATCATTGGATCGTGCGCATCCAATCTGGATGCTCGAACAATAGAAACTTCTGCCTCATCTAATTCCCCCAATTGGCGAAGTGTTCTAGCACGACCAACCCATGCAAGTGGTGATTCTCGATCAAATGTTAAGGCTGTATCAAAAAAAGACAGGGCCCCCCGAACCAAGCCCTTATCATGATGTCCGGTTCCATCTCTTGCAAGATCAGCCTCTCGAAGAACAAGTCTTCCTTTCTGGATATGCATATCTGAACATTCCCATGTTTTTGATGATGCTTCAACCAATAGTTTTCCTGCAACTTCATGATTATCATCTAACATATGAAGAAGGGATAAATGTGCTCGTACGTGCCCATTTTCTGCATCTAATTCTAGAACTGATTCTAGTGATGTAATGGCTTCGTCAAAACGGTCCAAACGCATTAACAAATCTGCCTTCATAATCCATTCTGGTTCACCTAATGCAACAGCATGTATTGCGGCCTTCAATGCCTCTTCTAATCGATTTGGTTCATTGGATAATAATTGAGCCTGTAATGTCCAAGCAGGACCGTGTTGGCGGTCAATTTCAAACAATTCACTCAATGAATGAAGAGCCCTTCCAGGTTCATTTCGAATAGAATGTAATCTAGCCTTAAGATGCCATGATTCTGCATCATTTGGATTTTCTTCAAGAGAGGCGTTTACCTCTTCCAATGCAGTTGAAGGGTCTCCTGCCCGTTCTCTCAAACCTGCTAGAAGTGCTCGATCAGCGGCATTCTGAATGCCCAATGCCTCTAAACGTCTAGAATCAATCTCTGCAGAAGGGTCTCCAATTCTAAACAACAAATGTGCACGTTCCCTCAATAATTCGGGATCATCTGGATAAAGTTCCAGTAGTTTATCTAAACGATGACGTAAGAAGGCATCGTCACCGTTTTCACGGGCAATTGCTGCCAATCTACGAAGTGTTTCTTCGTGTCTAGGAGCGATTATTTCTGACTCCAATAAGCTTGAAAGAGCTAAGTCACGAAAACCAAGATTATTGCAAATTATTGAAAACATTCTACATTGAACGTCATTCCTACCAAATAGCGAATTAATCGTAATTTTGTTTTCTTGAATGATTCTTATATGATTCGAAAGCAATTCTCTGCGTACTGAATCTAAACGAACTATGTCTGTTTCAATGGATGATTCTTGAAATGGTGATAATAGAAACCTCAATGAAGAATTTATGCTAGAGAGATCAAAATTGTTCCCTGCATCAATTGATTCAATCAAATGTTGTGACTTGAGCAATTCATTTGATCCAGTCAAACGTCTGCTTGCATCTGCTTCATCAATTAAATTATTCAAAGCGCCACTAAGAATAGACATATCATCATCAATCAAAGCACCATGAATTGAAGATGATTCTTGTAAATGATTTATTCTTTCATTCATTTGTTGTAAGGCGTAAACTGAGCCCCCGATAACAATTGCCAATAAGGCAATTAGCCCACTCGTCAAAGGTTCCATTGTTTCAATGCTTACTCATCTACACTTAGCCGCTTCCCTCTGATTGAACCTTACATGCGCATTTTCCAATATCGGAATCATGGGCGAAGTCATCTTCGGAGGCTGTTGAAGGAAGAAAAGGGCCATTCTTCAAATGTTGAATGGTAAATCCAAGTCTAAGGTGGGTGCGTGACTGACTGGACTGAATACCTTCGACACTTTGTTGAAGAAGGATTCAATGAAGATGGTATCGTTGAACTTTTGGGTTCAAAACCAGATAGTGAATCTATCTTATTGGTTCAACAAATAATTGATGATGCAAAGGATTTGATTAACTCACTAGAACAGGCGCCTGAATCATTGAGTGATGCTGCAAAAGGTATGAAAAATCGCATTTTACATTCTCCTTCTGAATTAGAAAATATTCGAGCTAGGTATAATGCAATGCTAGTAGCACGTGCGCCGTGGATAAGGGCCGCGGAAGAAATGCGGGATCAATGGTCGATGGAAGGTCGATCCATTGAGTTGGCTGCTTGGTTGAGAAGATTAGGGTCCGTTGACCATAATTCCCCAAAGGAAACTATGGCAATTGTTCAAGCAATCAAAGATGTTGCTCCTAGAAATGAAGTGCGAAAATGTATTGAAAATCTAGAAACAAAGCAAAGAGAAAGAGAATTGATTTTACAAAATATGATGAATATCTTAGAAAGAAAGGGGTGGGACTTACAATTTTCAAAGGGTGCAACACTTGCTCAAAGGTTTGAAGAAGCAGCAAATTGGTTAGAGCTTGAGGATAGAATCGATGCTGTTGAAGATAGAATTCTTGGATTCAGAAATCGAAGACCAAATGCAGCAGATGTTGGGCTAGAGATTATTTCTAAGGCTAGAAAAAATGGTGACTCGAAGTCAATTCAAGAATTAGAACATGCAGTAAATGATGAAATTCTTGATATCCAAGAAAGTAATAATCACATTGATGCCAAAATACAGCATTGGACAGAACTAGGACTAACAATCTATGATGATCTAAATGAACTACAACCAAGTAAAATTCTCACACAAGAAGAGTTATGGGAAATTGAAACAAATTTCGAACAAAAAGAAATTCTCTGGGCCTCAGTAGTAAAAAATAGTGAG
This sequence comes from Methanobacteriota archaeon, assembly GCA_002718215.1. GTDB lineage: Archaea > Thermoplasmatota > Poseidoniia > Poseidoniales > Thalassarchaeaceae > MGIIb-N2. The sequence goes on along the minus strand of PBDV01000029.1, from coordinate 64,078 downwards.
AGTCTTAGAATTATGCTAGTGGAAGCAGAATTAGAAATTCCACCATGGCTGGGGAGAGTGGATTCTAATGAACAGATGATAGAGATGTTACAAGAATTAGAACAGGATAAAGAAGAACTTGTGAAATCTGTAAATTTTGAAATTCTAGAATGGAAGAAAATTGGATTAAACATTGAATTTATTGAATCATCAGATGCATCTCTATGGGAAAAATCAGAAGACTTGGATTTATTACGGCCTTTGGCTGAAGCGGCAAATATTCTCCTTGAATCAATTGAATTGCTTGATTCCTCTATAGATAATGAAAGAATAGAGGAAATTCGAGAAGGCGTCATTCATGATTGGCATAATCATGATTCAATGCAATTTGAAACGAATGAAATTGAGAAAATTTCTAGAAGGCAGGAACGGCATTTAGCAATGTTATTCCAACGAGCTGAAGATTTATCCATAGATGTTTCAAAATCAAATAAATGGACTTTAGCCGAATTTGAAAATAAAATATATGATGCTGAAATCAATAGAGATAGAGAGGAAGAAAGGGAAGTCAATAGAAAATTGGAAAAGAAGGCGAAAGAAAATTTAGAAAAAGTTGTTACAAAGTCAAACAAAATCACAACCCAACAAAATCATAACGAAAAAACTGACGAAAATCATTGGATAGAAAATACAACCGCTGATGGGAAGAAATTCTATTTCAATAAACAAACTAAAGAGTCGACGTGGGAAAAACCCATTTTTATGCCAATAATTGAAGTGAAGACTGTTGAAAGTGTTGAAGAAACCAAAGAAGAAATTGTACATGATGAAAGTCAAGAGGTAGCGGAAATTCTTGATCAGGTCTCTAGCGTAAACCTAGAAATTGAATTGAAAGATGAAAATCCTCCTTTGATAAGTAATGAAGAAGAACAATATCTGAAAAACTATCTTGGAATTATTGGCGAAGATCCATTGGCAGTAGAATCCTCACGACCTCGTGATTTGAGGGTTCAACGTCTTCTAAGATTAATTCCATTAATTGAATCTGAATTCAACAATGATGAGAGATTGGAATTGGCCAATACATTAGAACCCTTAATGAAAAATATCGAAAAATGGGTTCGCGTAAGAAGTGAACATCGACGATGTTGGGAAAGTAGTGAGGGCCTTATTGCACAAATGGACCGGTTACAGAATATTCTCAATGATGTCCCAGGTCCTGGAATTCAATTACCAATTGGATTTGATGACAGGCCATTACCAAAAAGCAAAGATGGAATCATTAGAGAAATCAATAAAATCTCCAATGAAGGTCTTGTATCCGTTTCAGGTGGAATTAAGGCGCTCTAATCAAAGATCACTTAGTACGAAGACGTTGACTCCCTCTAGAGTATCTTCATTAACTGACGAAGAAAGAACATTGGATACTCCTGCGGAATTTGCAATTTCAAGTAGGCGTTTTGTGACTTTTCCATTAAACATCATACCAATTGCTCCCGAAATATTCTCTGCCTCAGCTGCAAGTTTACTTGCTCCTACCGGCTCTGAAAGTTCTCCGTTTTCAAGAACGAAACAAGCCTTGTTCTTGGCCAAGTTTTCAAATGATTTCTTCCATCCCTGAACTTCTTCTGGAACTTCTACTGGAGAGAGATCTTCCTTTTTGCCAACTGCCTTGGTATCTTCTTTATCCAATTCTGCCTTAAGTCTGGGAATTACCTTGGATGCTTCTAATTTTTGATTCAATGATTTTGTGATTACCTTGCCTTCTAAGTGCTCAACTTCACGAGATTCCGGTGCTTGAGCCACATGAGTTAGAGATTTTCCAAGAGCTCCAGATAATTCCATCAAGAGTAATTTTCCGCCACGATCTCCATCACAAAATGCAGTAACTGTAGATTTCTTCTTTGCAAGTTCTGCTAATTCATCAGTAATACCTGCCCCCATGGTTGCAATTGCATTCTTAATTCCGTGTTTCAAGAGATTGCGAACATCATTTCTTCCTTCAACAATAATCAAGGCATTACTCTCAACAGCATTGGGCCCACAAGTCATTCCATGGAAATCTGTTTCTGTTCCAAGGGTTAAGACTGAACGAACCTCATCAAGAATATTCGAAGAATCTGCTGTACCTGCATTAACAATCTGAAGTAACAAATCCTTTGCCCTGTCAACAACTTGCGTACGCTTCGCAGAACGTACATTCTCAATTTTCTTGACCTTAATTACTGCCTGACAAGGGCCAATGCGATCAATTGTTTCAAGTGATGCTCCAATTACCGCTGTAGTTACTTGATCAATCATTGTAGGAAGGCGAATTATTCCCTGGACCTTTCCTCTTTGATTTTCTAATTCAACATCTACATGCCCAATGCGTCCTTTTCTTTGCATTTGACGTAGTTGGAGACTCTCACCAAGAAGCCCTTCGGTTTGTCCAAATATTGCTCCAACAACGTCTTTTCTCTGAACTGTTCCATCAGTCCTGATACTTGCTTCAATTACATATTTCGGTTCTGCTGCCATGTTAATTCCTTCTATGACCTAGTCCTACTAATGTCCATTCGGACAAATCCCCACCATCCGGCGGGCACGAGACCGAAAATCGGTCGTGAGCGTGACTAGGATGTGTTGAACCCAGAGAACATCAGAGATTAATCCACCGGCGAATCTCTTCAAAATTCTCTTGATTGGTTATTGACAGACTTCAAGGGGGGCTGATTAAGTGGAGATTCATGAGCGGCGCACCTGAGACCCTCAAAGTCTTCTCTGCCGTAATCAAAGTGGTACTCTCTGATGGGGTACTTACCCAAGAAGAGAAACGATTGATTATTGCAATCGGTCGAGAATTAGAATTGGATGATGGTGATCCACTAAATGTCTACAACGCTGTCCTAACAGGAGAAGAAATAGATGGTGGAAGAGAAATGACGAGAAAAGAACGAGTTGATCTGTATCGGAAATCTTGGATGACTGTTCATTTCAATGAAGATGAGTCTGAAGATGAAGCCGCCGTAATGAAATGTCTAAGAGAAGAATTACATTTCTCAAAAGATGAAGCTAAAGCGATTATTGAACCCTTGAGAGAAAAACAAACAGAAGATGAATATGAAGAACCCAAATCCCTGCTTGAAAAAATGAAGAAGATTATCGGAAGGTGAATCCGTGGAGGATCCGTTGGATGATCATCTATCGACTGTAAGTCCACGGACTATGCAAAAACCAAGATTATTACTCAATCATATCAGGGAAGCATATCCCATCGGTATCCCACCACTTTCGGTCAAATCTACAACAGATCGAATAGGGTTAGATGCAGGATATTCTTTTCATCTAGGAACACCCGAACCTGAATTACGAAGAATTGCTTCATGGATTCTCACAAATATCAATGATGTAGAAATTATTGAAGCAATCATTGGGAGATTATGGAAAAGATTTGGAAGAGAAGATTTGGTTCTTTCTTCGATTTTGTTGGCTAATTTACCTGACGACAATAAAATGAAAAATTGGAAATGGATTACCTTAATTGAATTGGTTTCTCATATTGAAAAAAAGAAAATGCGCATACCTGTCGAAGTTATACTTCTTCACGTCGAAGAAATGGTACGTGCAAACTGTGCGAAAATCGAAGAGGATTTAGCATTAAAATTGTTGAATGGAACAAAAGCAGAGANCTGTTTGGGNATTGTTGGGATATATCATTTAGCCAAAAGCGATTCAATTNATGATTCAATAAAGGTGGCTTTAGATTCAGTAGTNCTCCCAGATGGAGATGGGCTTCTAAGAAGAATTAGAGATGCAATACTNAATTAATCACGGAACAGTCAAAGACGTTCAAGAGAAGGNTGAAACATGAATGAGCCGATTGTTCCTGCAGATGAACCCATCGTAGAGANNGTNTTGGAATGGACAATTGCAAGAGATTCNGAAGATATTGGNATTCTGATGAAATGGATNGGTGATGCCAATAAAAAAAGAGAAAGAGAAACTCTAATTGAACGAACTAGAGAATTNCTTTCAGAAATCGAGCATGCAACTCGCCGTCTAGATGAAATGCGGTAGGTGATTCGATTCACGGCTTAATTCTTGTAGGGGGAAAGTCAACCAGAATGGGTNTAGATAAATCTAAAATNATCATTGAAAACAAAAGTTTGATTGAAATTGCNGTAGANAATCTCATTCAAGCNGATATTACTGAAATTATTATTTCAGTACGAAGCCAAGAGCAGGCTGGAGANATGATNAGTCTCTTTGNAAATAAAATAACCACAATTATTGATCAAGAAAAANGTCANGGGATTTGGGATGTTCTAAAATTTGCATTACCNCCAAATCAAATTGTTCAAATTCTTCCNGTAGATTCACCTTGGTTTGATTCAAACGCAATTCAATTAATGGANANGGAATTCAAAAAAAACCAAGANNTCATTGGTGTTGTTCCATGGAGCGATAATGGACCNGAGCCNCTATTAATGCAAATTAATTCCTCTAAATTCTTAAATTTAATTTCAAACAAAAACCCAATGCCTCTTCGGAAATTAGTTGATAACNATGATTTTCAAGCAATTGATTCAAAAATTATTGAAAATGAAATTGGCCATGAAAATGCACTAAGAAATTTGAATCGCCCAGGAGATCTTATTTTCTAACAATTTCACCGTCAATTAATCTGATTTTTCCTGCTGCAAATTNATCGATAATATGTGGATATAGNTNGTGTTCAACCACTTTTACTCGTTCTTGTAAACTTTCCAATGTATCATTTGGAAACACTGGGACTTCAGATTGTGAAATGATTGCTCCTGTATCNATACCNGAATCAACAAAATGAACTGTNCATCCTGAAATTGTATCNCCTGANGAAAGAACATCTTNATGGGCATGTGCNCCAGGNTGTTTTGGTAATAATGANGGATGNATGTTCAATATTCNGCCCTCCCATNTAGATACAAANTTTGGAGTTAATAATCGCATNTATCCTGAAAGAATGATNGCTTCGATATTATGTAACATAAGTTGTTCATCAATCAATTCTTCGTGTTTCAATCGTTTAGTTATGGGATCAGAGGTTGACTGTGGTAATGGAATTACAATNTTTTCAATACAACGATTTTCTGCAATTGAAAGTCCCTTTACCCCCATGCGATCACTAAGCACTAATACGGTGATGTGACAAGATGTTNCAGATTCTTCAACATGANGCAATAATGCCTCCATTCCTGAGCCGCCGCCAGAAATTAGTACTGCTAATCTCAATGGTTCTGTTGGGGTNCCTACCCGAAGAGACATATCCATTGGATGGAGGGTGAGCGCTTGATTATATTCACAAATTNGAANATTGNGGGAACAGGATTAAACNAGAAAATGTNGGAGCAATATATAGGTGGAAGGAATTTGGAACGACTCAATACAATTGATGAAATTGTTGAGCGTTATTCAATAGCAAGTAGCAAAATAAAANGTAGAATCTATGTTGCTTTGGGTTCCCTCTTTCTTGTATTTGCNATTATTGGAATATGGATTCCAGGGTGGCCTTCAGTTTCTTGGGCAGTCCCTGCAGCGTTTTTATTTTCATTATCGAATGAGCGTCTGTTTAGGTGGACACTCAGTAATCGTTTCTTTGGAACTGTGTTGTTTGAATACTATGCGACTGGAAAAACACTACCTTCACATGTAAAATTCATAATTATTGGAATGATTGCTGGGATGACTAGTGTTTCAGCATATTTTGTATGGGTTGTCTCAACTAAAGGAGCAAGTGGTGAATTGTTTCAACCATCTACTTGGACTGGNGCTGATGAAAATGCAGCTGGTGCAATCACAATATTAGTTGTGGGGATGATTGGAATAATTTACATTCTCAAATGGATAAAAACTAGAACAAATTAGACTATTCAGATTCTTCATTCTGATTTGACCCTCTAAAATAATTCCAAATTGCAAATGGAGTGCTCCAAAACCCTCCACCAATTGCACCAATGACAATAATATTTGCTAGAGTATCTAAATCGCTATTCGGAGCCCCGAATGATGCACCCAATACTGGNATAACAAAGGTGAGGAATGAAATTGGAATTAGTTGTTTTAGACTAGGATTACAACAACCAATTCTTTGTGATATNTTTTGCACTGCAAATGCTGATACGNAAATCATTCCAAGGAAAACANCAATCGCAGCACCNAAGNNAGGGGGTTCAAGCCCTATTNCCACCATAATCACTGCNACTAACGTACCTAATGTAGCACCTGTTCCCGCACCTACAACCAACGTATTTTTCCAATTCATATTNANCACTAGTGCCTAAATAATCGTGTTCCTGTAAACAACATAACCATTTCGTGTTCATTGGCAGNATCAATGACNTCTTGATCTCTAATCGANCCCCCTGGCTGTACNACTGCTGTGATGCCGATTTCGTTACTAGTATCAATTCCATCCCTAAATGGGAAGAAAGCATCTGAAATCATCATTGCACCCTGTGCCCTATCACCTGCTCTTCGTGCAGCGATNCGTACAGCCTCTACTCTACTTGTTTGGCCNGGACCTATTCCTACAGTTGCAAATCCNGTTTCAGTAGGTTGTACAAAAATTACACAATTACTCTTAACCTGAGCGCAAACAGCAACCCCAAATCTTGCTAAATCCACTTGATTTGGATTTGCTTGTACCTTTGTAACACATTTAACTTCGGACCAGTCAATTACTGGTGCACCTTCTGTTTGAGCTANCCAACCACCATCAATTTGACGAAATTGTGTTTGCATTTTCAATGAAGTCATTTNCTCGAGTGTAAGCATTCTGCGNTTCTTTTTCTGAGACAATACTTCCAAAGCCCCGTCTTCATAACCTGGNGCAATTATACATTCAACAAAATGATCACCGATTCTTTCAGCAGTTGCTTTAGTCACTGGGGTGTTGAATGCAATAACGCAACCAAAAGCAGATTCTGGGTCACTGGCTAATGCATCATCCCAAGCTAATACTTGATTGNTTGAAACTGCAACGCCACATGCATTNGTATGCTTGATNATTACACAACAATGGGGATANTCNNCCCATTCAGGCCCAATGTGGGAACGACAAAAACGTAATGCNGCATCTAAATCCAAATAATTGTTGAATGAAAGTGCCTTCCCCCCATGTTGNTTTGCTGATGCTAACCCATGTGAANTTTCATCNCCAAAATTTGTNGGATAAAATGCTGCAGGTTGGTGTGGATTTTCACCATATCTTANTGNATTTCTTTTGCCCCCTGAAACAAGGAATTTTTCTGGCAAATCTTCNGGNATNGAATTTTCAAGNGATTCTAAGCGNTTNGCCAATGTATTAGCGAGAGTNACATCNTATGCTGCTGTTCGTTGATATGCAGTCAACGCNAATCGTTGACGGGTTNCCAAATTTATTNCACTTNGNTTNCCNTTTGCTTGTTCAATNNTTTCAAGGAGGTTGTTGTAATCACTNGGATCTGTAACGATAAGAACATCTTGGTGTGACTTTGCTGAAGCTCTAACNAGGGTTGGGCCCCCNATATCAATCATTTCNATCAATTCTGNTTCNCTAACAGGTGGTTCTTTTGCTGCCACTTCTTCAAATGGATACAAATTGACTGCCACCAAGTCTATNCNTGGNTATCCTAATTCNTCCAATGTCGCCATATCTTCGGAATTATTACCCCGAGCGAGAATNGCTGCATGAATTGCTGGATGNAGAGTTTTTACTCGACCATTGAATACTTCNGGGTGTCCTGTGACTTCTGTGACGTCTGTGACGNTTATTCCATTTTCACGCAATAAACGTGCTGTCCCACCAGTTGACAGTATTTGCCAACCCAAATCAGTNAATCTCTTTGCAAAATCNGCAATACCTGTCTTATCATATACGCTAATCAATGCTCGAGGAGATTCGNCCGACACAATGCCCCCTCATCCTCCGGTTGAGTTTCAAGGCAATGAAGATTCGGAAATCAATCTCCTCTTGCAGAAATGACTTGATCAATNCGAAGAAGGCTGCATGCAGCCTCAGTTGCACCAATTATGCCATTNAGAATTGTATCGGTTGGATGTATAATTGAAGGATCTAAAATTTCTACTCTTCCACCCTCATTTATTCCCCATGATTCAATACCATCAGAGGCTGCTCGTAATGCTAAGATTGTATCNAAAACATCTCCACCTGCGTTCTCAACTAGGGTTGCNGGAATTACATCTANCGCTCTAGAAAACGCTTCCATGGCNAAACGAGAACGATCTGCNCGCTCCTCTGAAGCTTTTCTAACATTCAATGAAATTGTNGCAAATGCTGAACCNCCTCCTGGGACTATTTTACCTGANTTTACTACNAATGTAGTACTACGAATAGCATCGTATAACCCTCGAATAATTTCTTCGCCTGCTGTTCCTTCAACTCCTCCAACTACAATTGTTGCAACNTTAGAACCATCTCCNCCAATAATTGTAATTTCATCCTCAACCCGTTCAGTTGCCGACTTTCTAATACATCTGATTTCCTTAGCAAAGCCAATATCAGAATCATCCAAATGATGNCTGCTTGAAGAAATTGTTGCCCCCGTTGCNGNCGCTAAATTNCTTAANTCAGATTCGTCAAGTTCGCCTGCTACGAATATTCCTTCATCAACAAGATGATGAAGAATGTCTCGATCAACTTCNCCACTAACAATAATTGCTTGAATNTTCAAATCTACTAAATGCTCTACTAAAGATGATCGTAATCGTTCTTGTTCNTCGATNAATTGNGAAAGTTGATCTGGATTCTCNACTTCTATCTCAGCATCNCGACTGAGACTTCGTGGATTTAAATCACCACCNATTACTGCAATTCTGACATCTTTGCGTACTCCTTCTANTTGATCCAATAAAACTCGGCGACGGATAATNATACCAGGNATTATTCGACTATCATGTAGTCCNCCAGTACCTTGTAGATACATTGTGATNTCTTCNGCATNTGCAGATGATTTNCCATCATTTTGNCTAATTATTTGNTGNGTTGCTTCTGCTGCNAATCGAGAAAATAAAGNGATNTTNTGATCTGCAGATTTTCCTCTCAAAGCAGTTCTTGCAATTGCTTCGATGATGGNCTNATCATCAGATTCAACATTTTTACTACAATTGACTATTTCTTTTTCCACAATTTCTAATGATGCTAGAAATCCATCCACAATAGTTAGTGGATGAAGGCCCATGCGAATCAAACGATCAGCTTCTGCAAGTAATTCTCCACAAAAAAGAAGGCATCGAGTTACTCCATCACCACAAGCATTCTCTTGGGACTCTGCCAAACTAACAAAGGCCTTTGCTGCTGGGTGTTTTACCATCAATTCTGCAACAATCTTTGCCCCATCATTTGTTACAGCCGTTGTTCCATCNGTTTTATANAGCATTTTATCCAACCCTCTTGGACCAAANGTTGGTTTGAGGATGTCAGCAAAAGCACGTGCTGCTGCAATCATCTTCTCTTGAACAGCAGTACCTCCAGTAATTGTTGTCTCTGGTCGAACAATGACCACAGGAGGGGAGCCTTCACCTTCAGACATGCAATTACCAATTCTCCCGACTAAGGCATGTTTCAAGAATCATTCCGAAGACCAAATAGCCCAAGATTCNTCGGAATCTGGCTTTCGATAATAATTGATACCNCTATCTTCTGGCCACTCNAGCCACTCAAATCCATGTTCATCTATTGTTCCACCAATGTCATCTGGAGGNNGNGTTTCTGNTAANGTAGGTTCAATCTCTGNTTTCTCTGATTTCTCCTCTGATTTTTCNTCTGGTTTCTCANTTANTTCNTCTTCAAAAATAGATTTTTCATCTACCTCAAANGGTGAAGAAGAGTATTCATCTTCTGACNTTCTAGAAATTACCGTACTTAATTGAATTAAGAAAATTGCAGCTAAAAGNGCAANTACTGCNNCCTCAATTATTGGAAAAGTAAATCCNGATTCNTCACTAGTTTCTTCTAAATCAGTTAATTGATTGTCTGTTTNATTTTGTTNANTNGGAAGATTTGTTTCATTAACATAAGTCATATTNTGGAATGTTTCATTTTCAAAAATNGTTGATGTATTATTTGCATATGTATTATTCTCATATGAATTATTCAAAAATTCATTTTGTGTTTCATTTTGATATGTATTGTTAATGAATGTGTCATTTTCATATGTGTTATTGACATAAGTATTGTTGACAAACGTATTATTATTCACAATAGTAGAGCCTTCGCCGTTTGTTGAATCATCGGGTGTTTCTCCTGGAGCACAGCCATTAGGATTAGCGGATTCGCCCAATGGAGTTCTAGAACAACGATCATCTAAATCTCCTACTCCATCGCCATCATCATCCCAATCTTCGTTCCAATCATGACACCCATCAGAATCGATATCTATTGATGGATTTGTCTTCCACCCATCAATTCCTTTGGGACAATTATCATCAACATCTGGAATTCCATCTGAGTCATCATCAGTATCTTCATCTGAATCGTGACAGCCATCTCCATCATAATCCGTTACAGAACCAGACCTCCAATCTACAGTACCATTCGGACAAAAATCGTCCACATCAGGGAAGTCATCATTATCGTCATTATCATCTTCTTCAACATCATGACAACCGTCTCCATCATTATCTGATGATGGTGAAGAAGTCCATCCCGTCTTTCCTTTATCACAATAATCTTCGTCATCATCTATTGAATCATTATCATCATCATCATCTTCTAATTCATCATGACAACCGTCTCCATCGAGATCTGTTGAGGGCGAAGAAATCCATCCTGTAACACCAAGTGGGCATGAATCAGGATTGTCATAAATTAAATCATTATCATCATCACTATCTTCTGTTGAATCTTTACACCCGTCTCCATCATGGTCTGTAAGATTAGATGATGTCCAATTCAAAGCACCATACAAACATGAGTCGTCAGAGTCGAGTATGCTATCGTTGTCATCATCATCATCTTCGGCCGTGTCTGAACAGCCGTCTCCATCATAATCAGTAAATGCTGATGATATCCAACCAAAAGACCCCATAGGGCAAGAGTCTAATTGGTCTGAAATTCCATCACCATCATCATCTAAATCACAAATATCTCCAATTCCATCTGACTCATAATCTGCTTGAACGGGATTGTAAATACTCTGACAATTATCTCGATTATTTGTTATTCCATCCGCATCTTGGTCTGCACTCATTCTAGAAATAAATAGATCACTCCCATCAGATGTTGTCAAAGAATCTAATCCAAATTGTCGAGGTCCTCCATTATCATACAATATTTCTCCAGCCACCTCAATAGAGCCGTTTGAAGCAGGAACTACTGCTCTAACGTTAACTGGACCTGTTGGTTGTTGAGCCCATGACCAAGTACCTTGATCTGAAGCCATTGCAACAAATCCAGTTCCAGCATTAGAAAGAGTAGTTAAACCAACACTAATTACTCCTGTCTTTTGTCCTACTCCAACTATACTTCCATTGCCAACAAAACGGACATCATAGAGATAATCGTTGGAAGTTCCACCTAATGCGATAGACCAATCCCATCCAACATTAGAATGATTCCACATTGCAAGATATCCGTCATCTGCCCCACCAGAATTTACAGAACAACAGCCTGAAAATGAAACTGAATTTTGGAAATAACCCCCAATTACAATGTCTCCATTGGATCTCACATCCATTGATTGGACGTAATTGCAACTATTTCCAGAAGTACAATCCGGCCTATCCCAAAGATGCATTGTACCATTTTGATATAGTCGAACTAAAGCTCCAGCTGAACTACCGCTGATAGAATAAGTAGAGCCAGCAGGAGTGGTATATCGATCGCTTCTAGTCCAAAATACAACGCCACCATCTGGATGGCCGGCTATTGCATCTAATGATGGAGAGTCGTAACTTCCATCAGTACGGAAAACATTATTCCAACCATTAGTAGTATTTCTTTGAGCAAAACAAATACGATTATCACTTCCAAAATTGTATGATTGGCCGACAATAGTAACAGTATAACTGCAAGCACCTGTTACCCAAAGATCGCCATTTCCATCTATTGCCGTTTCAAAATATGCTGCCCAAGATTTGGATATTCCTGAAATTCGATCAATAGATGACCATGAACTAGATGTCGGATTCCAACTTAAAACATAAAAATTCGAAGAAGTGCTTATTCTAGAATAACCTGGGACATCCAAGAATCCATTAGATTGTACTGTAATCCAAATCGTTCCGTTTGGAGCAACTGACATTGAAAGGCCTTGTTTCTGACGGTCAGAATTCCATTCAGTTTGGAATGAAAAACGATCTAAATCAGTCCATGCCCCAGTTTCATTGAATATTGCTAACCACACATTTTCATCATTGGTCGCACCGGATGTTAAATTTCCAAATCGAAGGCCTTGTGATTCTCCATGAATCAATACTGCAGTATGTGTAGAATTTATTCTCTCTAAATCAATCACGGTTTCTGTATTTGAAAATCCAATTTCTTCCTTTACATAATGTGTACTAGTTGGACCAGGATATGATGTTGAATCACTCCAAGAATGTACTCTCATTGAAGTATGTGGAGAATCAGACCAATGATTGTCTATTGATGCTGTATCTGTTGATGTTTCTGTCTCACCAGTTCTAGCGAAATTCGACCAAGCAGCAAATGCATAATCCGTTCCTGAAGATGGATCGATAACATCAATATCAAATAAATTAGAATAACAAGAATATCGCTGATTATGATAAGTAATTTTACCTGTGCTTGTAATGCCTACAAAAACAGCAGAGGAACTTGAACAGCCGGTGTTAATTTCGTCTGAAGAGGAACTGCCGTAAAATCTTACACGATTGTCGCCATTAGAATGAAAAGATAGAGCTAAATTACCTGAAGATGTTGGTTGTTCGGGGACTATTATTGAAGGACCCCATTGTTGTTTGTTGCTTTGATAATAGTAATTATTGTAGCTAGAGGTGCTTTTTATTGCCCATCCAATAGCCCCAACATTAGAAAATTTCACAACATAGATCATTTGATGATTATGTCCTGTAGTCATTCGAATAGAGCCCCATGTAATTTCATGTGATCCCGAATTATTGTAGAACAATTCACCGGCAACGAAAATATTTCCACCAGGGTCGATATCTACAGACCAAGCTCGATCATTTGCTGTTGCTATTGGTTTTCTTACCCATTCAACTCCAGTTGTGGCTATCCGCATAACCAAACTATCAGATCCTGTGCCTCCTCCATGGGTAATGGTGGTTTGATCTAGAACCAATGACGATGATGAAAATTCACCAACCACAATTACACGATTGTTGTTATCTGTAGTACAATCGTGTGCTTCTTCTACACCCGTGTTTCCATAACGTCTTAGTTGATCCCAAACACCAGAATTTGTAGACCATGATACAATTATATCATTATCAATTCCACTTCCATTGTGTGCTGTTCCATTTACAATCAATGAACTACTATTCGTCCATCCACAATATGCAATATTTCCAGTAGATGTTTCTGCAACACCAGTTATATTATCAAATCCAGATGAACCTAACGAATTCCCCCAGAGAAAAGACCCTGTTTGACCGTTAATTTTCAATGAAAATCCATCTCTATCTCCTTGATTAACCAANGAATTGGAATTTACAGTAATCGAAGAGGAACTGAATGAACCTACCAANATNAAATCNCCATTAGAATCTACAATCATATCNTCTAGATATTCATCTGATTCNCCACCAAATGTTTGCAACCATGACCAATANCCGTTNCCTGAATTGTANGTATAATGGCCNATGAAAACATCAAGACCGCCNTGATTTAGCACTTGAATTGAGTTCGTNGTAATTGTTCCNGATTGAAGATTNAGTGAACCGCCTCTATAGATCCCTGCAGCAAAGAAAGAACCGTTTGATTGTCCTTCTACTTCCTTAACCCATGTATATCCAGCGTCCTTGTCTTTGTTTACCCATTCCCAACCCAATGGATTTGTAGCAGCAACACTATTATCTGGAGGTGAAATTTCAAGAAGTTTGTCAGGGTTGTCATGAATTACTGTACCTAATAATAATGGCAGTAAAAAAAGAGCAGTTAGGACAGATGCGGTCCTCATTGAGCAGTCATATTACTATTAAGATTTGAATTGACCGCAAACATTTTTTTATCTTCTACGTCTATTTCCTTTCCCTTTTTTCGATCTTTTTGAGCCACCACTAGATTCCCATGAACGAAATGCAGTTGAGGGGTCAAATCCATGGTCTCGAAGATGATTTTGTTGGTCTAATATTCGACGTACAGAATGAGATAATTCCTTGTAGCCCTTTACTTTTAGACGAACACCACCAACTTCTTTCTCTAATGCTCGAATGGAATCTCCCCCTGGTCCAACTATTGTTCCAATTGCTGCTTCATCGACATAGATATCTGCAGCAGTTTCGCTTGTGAAAATTACATGATGAATTCTTACTCCTGTGAAAGACCTTGCTAAACGCTTCATCTCCTCAGCTGCTAATTGACGAATGGGGCTCGATTGGGTTGGATCATCGGAACCTGCAACTGGAACAACAGCTATTTCCGAACCGAAAGCAAACATCTCATGAGTTAATTCCCCAGAAGGAAATTTGCGAATTTCAATTACTGGTCGAGATAACTCTGCATCCATACCTGATGGGGCACGAACAACCATCTGTAATTCTAAAACTTGGTGTACCTTGCCTTTTTCAATATGAATTACTGTATCTAGAACCTGTGAAATTAGCCCTAATTCTACTTTTCCAACCAATCTTTGGATTGCTTCAAGACCACTGTTAGCATGTGTTACTCCCAATAATCCCACTCCTGCTAATCTTACATCTGAAAAAATACGGAAATCATTAGCTCTTCTAACCTCATCATAAATTACAAAATCGGGGCGAACTAGAAAAATAATCTCTGCCGTCTTTTCTAAGTCGCCTTCTAGTGGAGCATATTGGGTTATTCTTTGAGCGACTTGTAAATCTCTAGGTGCTTCCATTGTTTTTACCATAGCTCCTATTTCATGATCAAGATGATCTGCGATTGCTGTAGCGAATGTACTCTTTCCAGATCCGGGCTTACCAACAACAAAAACACCCCTATGATGATCAGAAAGTCGGTCTATCAAATCTTGATTGAGATCATAATCATCCAAACTTAAACGAGCAACTGGACGAACTACTGTAATCTCCCAAGCATCTGAAAATGGAGGAGATGCGCACGTTACTCTTAGATCACCTATCTGAAGAATGGTGCAACCTATACGCTCAATCTCAACAAAGCAGTCAGAGCGGTCCTGATTCTCGATGACTATTTCTTTCAAATCAGATGCTAAGGTCTCAACTTGTCCTTTACTCCAATCTTCTTCATCCAATTCAATTAAACGAATTGCACTAATGTGCCCACATTTGACTCTTGGTGGACAGTCGGCTTTCAAAAAAACTGTACTGGTTGTTTCATCTGCAAGCAATAACTCGAGTTCGTCTGGTAATGGAGGGTGGTCACCAAAGGACGCCATTAGTAGACTTGTGAATTAGAGGGTGCTTGAATTCGCCGTAAGTTATCTTGTTCAAACACCAGAAGGTGTAAGAGTATCAAAAGTCCATTTCCATAACAATGTGGAAGATATAGCGGTAACTAAAGCGCCGGTTACCGGAAATGAAAAAGATAAGAATATCTGATATTGCACAACAAAAAAGATACCATACCCAATAAAATTAGCAATAAAATTTGAAGTGATTTCAAATTCTCTAATCAATAATGGCGCATTTCTCAATGATTGTATTAAAATTCCAAGAATTGCTAATATAATTAGATGGCCAAATAACCATCCAAATGTTGGACCAAATGCATTTTCTAAATGTATTGAAAAATCGCCAAGTAGAGGGGATGCGAAATCAATGGTTGCCATTATACTGCCCACATCTCAACGATTCTTGAAGACTCGCATTGAAAGATGATGCAAACTGCAAGAAATTATACGCTTACAATTTTTTTAATGTATATGAGACGAGGCGTGGTAGTCCTCTCAATCTTAGTTGGATTGTTATTGATTTCGTTACCAGTACAAGCACAAGATCTTGTTGAAGAAGAAGGGAATGTGATTATTGATGTTGTTTTGCCATTGGCACTAGCATTCATCATGTTCTCATTGGGATTGGGTCTTACTCGGAAAGACTTTTTCTTGGTTTTTAATGAGCCTAAAGCTTTTGCAATTGGGTTCTTCAACCAAATGATTGCACTTCCAATAATTGGATTTAGTGTAGCGATTTTATCAGGCCTAGATGGTGAATTAGCAGTTGGATTGATGATTTTAGCATGCTGCCCTGGTGGAGTTACCTCAAATATTCTAACTAAATTAGCAAAAGGAGATACGGCTCTTTCCATATCATATACTGCAGTAATTTCTGTAATTGCAGTATTCACTTTACCCCTAATTGTTGGCTTCTCAATGAGTTATTTCATGGATGAAGCGGTACCTGATATTGATATTCTTGGACTTGGAATAACTATGTTTCTTCTAACAACATTGCCTGTATTAATTGGTATGACGATTAGGCATCGGGTCACAGATATGGCTAAATTAATGGAAAAGGGTGTGAATACTATTGCAACAATTCTGTTTGTAATTATCGTAATCGCTGCAATTGCTAGCGAATGGGATACATTAGTCGAAAATATTGGAACTTTAGGACCGTCAGTAATTGTGTTGAATGTACTTATGCTTGGAATAGGATATCAAAGTGCTAAACTATTCGATATTGATACTGCAAAGGCAACTACGGTTTCGATAGAAAGTGGAATTCAAAATGCTACAGTAGGAATTACCATTGGTGGGCTAATATTGGCCTCACCAGATGGTGGGCTTTCTACACTTAGTCTTCCTTCTGGAGTATACGGAGTTCTGATGTATCCCATTATTTCTCCTTTCATATATTGGAGAATTGCAAAAACAAAAATCTCAAAAAATGATTCTGAGGAATAATCTATTCATCTTCAGAAATGTTAGATTCTGTGCTAATTTGTTCAAATTCAACAACTAAATTTCCAATTAGTAGTGCTGCAGCACCGAGTGGAAGCCAAAATGTAATATCTCCTTCAAGGCCCAAGAGTAAAGATGCAAACATTGCCCACACTGGTTCAAGTGCGTACAGAATTGCTGCACGAACTGGTGAAACTTGTTTCTGATATATGTTAAGGACCAATAATGCTACTAAGCTTCCTAATATTGCACAAAGTAATAATGGAAATAAGAAATTAAAATCTTTCAATAAAAACATAAATTCACTTGAATATTCAAGTGAAGTAAATAAAAAAATAATTGAGGAAAGGCCGGCTACAATTAGTAACATAGTAGCAGTTACTTGTATCGGATCAACGNANCTTGTGACCCTNTCTGTNGCAATAATATGGGCNCCAAATAATAGNGCGCAACCTACAGTTAACCACTCACCAATTCCAAAATTCAATTGTGGNGGNCCACTAATCCAGCCAGCACCAAATGTTGCCAAGATAACACCAATAATNGCNANTCGAGTNAATTTTTGCATACCAATTGCTACACCAATTAANGCAGTGAATACAACATATAGACTAGTAAGAAATGCAGAAACTGCAGGAGTAACATCAGTTAATCCAAGCATTTGTAGGATGAATCCTCCCCAAACAATTACACCAAGAATCAAGCCGCCTTTCCAAACCTCAATTTCTTTCAATCCACTCCAAGTTTTGGGAATCAAGATTAGCAAAAAAATTCCTGCGATAACAAATCTCATCATCACAAAGAAAATTGCAACATGATTCTCTGGGAGATCTGGTGATAATGAAGCCGCTGCATCCAACGATTGTTGCATCCAAACAAATGTTCCACCCCACAATAATGTAACGCCAAATAAAGCAATTAATGCGGTTGATCGGGTTTCGTTTTTCACCATATTTACCATCAATTCCTATTTTTTGTTAATCTATTTTCTGAATCAATAAAGTATTGTTCGCCAGTTCGTGGACAAACCAGATTATTATCCAAAGTTTCTCCTGATTCTCCTACCCAACCAACTCTCTCAGCGGGATTTCCAATCATTAAAGCATGAGCTTCGACTGAAGAAGTAACTACCGAGCCTGCTCCAATAAAAGCATACTTTCCAATTTCTATACCACATAGAATTGTTGCATTGGCCCCAATTGTTGCTCCTTTTCTAACAAGTGTTTCTTGAAATTCAGATTTCCTATCTATATTGGCACGTGGATAAAGCACGTTAGTGAATACACAAGAGGGGCCACAAAACACATTTTCTTCAAGAATAACTCCAGAAAAAATCGAGACATTATTCTGAATTTTACATCCAGACCCTATTTTCACATTTCTTCCAACCATTGTATTCTGCCCCAATGTACATTGCGAACCAATAGATACATCTTCCATGATATGTGAAAAATGCCAAATCTTTGTGTCTTCTCCAATGGTTGTTCTTTCATCAATAAAAGATGAGGGATGAATCCAAGGAGGTGCCCCCGCCATATCTCATCGCATGATGTTTGGTTGTTTGAGCAGTTGGGTCAACTGGGAGCGACTAAATCCCAAGACCCCTTCGGAAATTTGAGATTAAGATGGATGTGCGTTTTGTTTGGGAAGATTCAGTCAATGAATCTCATCTTGATTTAAGATGGGAAGTTCTCCGAATTGGCAAACCTCGTGAAACTGCACATTACACTGGAATTGATGAAGATCCGAAAACTCGATTTTTAGTAGCCTACCATGATGAACAGATGGTTGGATGTTCCACATTACAAACAGATCCACGAAAGGGTGCAAAATTTAGAATCAGGGGGATGGCAGTACATCCTGAATTTCAAAATCGTGGAATTGGTAGTAAAATTGTCGAAATACTGCAGAAATATGCAGAAGAAAATAATTCAGGAATATGGTGCAATGCACGAATTAGAGCTGTTCCAATGTATCAAAGAAGAGGATTTGTTATTGTATCAGAAATTTTTGAAATTGAGGGGATTGGGCCCCATCATGACATGGAATGGATACTAAATTGAAGTTTATTTTGTTAATTCAATTATATCTAATGCAGAATCTACCGATGAACCATCTAAAATTGATTGAATACCTGGGAGATGACGATCAAAAGTTGCTAAATTTGTATGAATTATGTTTCTAATTAATGCTTGAGAAGATTCGATTCCATCCAAGTCTAATGCTGTTTTGTAATTCAATTCTCCATCGGATATATCCAACTCAAAATTTCCAACTACTAATCTGTAATTTACAATAGTAATGAATCTCATTAAATTCTCAATCATTAATTGGGAAACACCATTTTCTAAAGATGAATAAAAAATAAGTTGGTTTTCTTTTTCTCTTGTTTGTATCATACAATGCCACTTACCATTATTTCCTTCAAAGCCAAAAGCAATCGTACTATGGCTTTCCAATAACTCAAATGTCCATCCATCGTTTTCAAGATATTCTTTCGCACATTTCAATAAAGGAAATTCCTTCAGTGGATCTAAATCTAATTCTCGATCTATTTGATTTGGTAAATGATGTGAAAGATATTCCCTAAATCTTCTATTCAAAACAGGACTATTTTCAAATGAATGTGAGCGAAGAGTTTCCGAAATTCCTTGCATCATTTCTCTTTCATCCATTTCAGTGGAATCTTGTCTTAAACCACCGCTCACTGGACACACCCAGTAATTATTGGGCATTGGTACTATTTTTAACTCTTCTAAAAAAAAATATTTTTTTATAACATAAAAAAACAATCAAATTATTAAAAAAAATCAAATTTCGAGTTCAATATTTAGATTTTGAATCAATTCTTTGTATCTGTTTCTAATTGTGACTTCAGTAACGCCAGCAACTTCTGCGACTTCACGTTGTGTTCTCCTCTTGCCACAAAGTACAGATGCAATATAGATGATTGAAGCAGCGATTCCAGTAGGCCCTCGACCAGAAGTTAATTCCTTTTCCTGAGCCCGTTGAATCAACTCATACGCCTTTGACTGAACTTCAGCATCCAAATCCAAACCACTGCAAAAGCGTGGGATATACATTTCCGGTGTAGTAGGTGGAATTTTCATTTTTAATTCTCTAACCATAAATCGATAAGTACGTCCAATTTCTTTCCTTCCAGTTCTACTAGCTGTGCTAATTTCATCTAATGTTCTTGGATTTCCACATTGTCTACATGCTGCATACAAACTGGCTGCTGCAACGCCTTCGATTGAGCGCCCTCGTATCAACCGAGCCTCAACAGCACGCTTGTAATTTACAGCCGCTGCTTCTCGAATCGACTTCGGTAAATTCAATCTACTTGCCATTCGATCTAATTCTGCCAATGCCATTGCTAGATTTCTTTCCGTTGCATTACTAACTCTACTTCGCTTCTGCCATTTTCTCATACGATAAAATTGACTTCGATAACGGCTACTGATTGTCTTGCCAGAGTAGTCCTTATTTTGCCAATCAATGTCTGTTGAAAGACCTTTATCATGAAGCATTACAGTCATTGGTGCACCAGTTCTGGCTCTTTGATCTCCTTGTTCTGGACTGAAAACACGCCATTCGGCGCCTTGATCAATTACATTATCCTCAACAACTAAACCACAAGTTTGACAAACAATTTCACCCCTTGTTTCATCGCGAAGTAGGTCGCGGCTTCCACATTCTGGGCATTTAACGATGTCTTCTACTTGGGGGTCTGACATAATGATTATCTCCGAAGATATTAAACGTTCCAAAAGTTACCTCTTATAAATCTTTTGTATTCTTTTCGAGATATATTAGGAAGGCCAAGGTCAAATAGAATCGTCTCATAGTTGGATTGGTGTCGTACGTGGTTGAGTCGTGGCCTCCCTCATCTGTACGACTAAATCCAGAGTCCAGAATTCTATTTCTAACTAAAGATCTTGAATTGATAAAAAAACAACTTTACGATGGTTTAGATTTGCAAATGAAAGATTTGTCAGTAGAAGATTTGCTAGATGACATAAATACTGATGTAATGACTCCTGCGTGGGTTTGTTTTGATCATGATCCTGCAAAAATTGCAGAAAATGCATATGCTGGCTTAATTCATAATGGTGAAAGGGTGTTTAAAGAAGGAGCTTTGAAAAATGGGGGATTCAAAGTAATTGTTTCTGGACATAGAAAAGGGACGGGGTCTAGTAGAGAAACTGCGCCACAGTGTGAAAGGTGGTCGGGAATTAGGATTGTAATTGCTGCATCGTTTGCTCCAATTCATGAACGAAATAACATCAATCTTGGGCAATTAATGGGAGACCATGGGATGTTGATTCGATTACAACGTGGAGAGGAAATTTCGCTCAATGAATTTACAAAAAAATATGATTCTGTTACTAAACTGATTTTGGAAAATGGAGGTATCTTACCTTTTGCTAAAGTATTGAAAGAAGGTGGTGTTGATTTGCCCCCAGTTTCACAAAAAGAAAAACCAATGACTATGGTGGAAAAAATAATCTCAAGGAAACTAATTGGAACTGAAAATTCATTTGTGGCTCCCGGCGATGCTGTTTTAGCAACTGTGGATGGAGGATACAGTCACGAATTTACAACTGCACAAGTACATAATTTCCTTAGGGCAGAATATGGTGAAAATTACTCATTGCCAAACCCTCCCAAGTTTGCTGTTTTTGAAGATCATTTACTATATGCAACAGGTGTGCCAAGATTTGGGCCATTCGAAGAAAAAATCCAAACCCTTCGTGATTTACAAGTAGAATTTCAACAACATACTGGTGTTCGGGATTACTCTGCAGTTAATGGGGTTAGTCCGGGAATTTGTCATCAAGTCGCAAGGGAGGAATTTATTGATGTGGGTGATTTTATTCAAGCAACTGATAGCCATACGTGTATGGGGGGTGCTTCAAATGCTCTAACATATGGAGTTGGTTCTACAGAATATGCTAATTTAGTTCACAATCAATTTGCATTCGTAAAAGTTCCAGAAAGTATACGATTTGAACTGGAGGGTGAATTAAATCCAGGGTGTACTGCAAAGGATGTTATTCTCCATATCTTGTGGCGTTATGCAAAATATTCGGATACATTAGACCGTTCTATGGAATTTGGTGGGCCAGGATTAGCATCACTCTCGATGGATGAAAGGGCTACGTTGTGCAATATGGCTACTGAATGTAGTGCAAAAACAGGGATTTGTGAACCTGATCAATTAACCATTAATTGGTTATTGGAGAGAAGGAGTGACCTTTCTGAAAAAGTGATTCGGGATGCTTTCGTATTGCCTGATAAAGATGCTCACTATGACGGTGGGATCCATACAATTAACCTGAATGAAATTCGACCCATGGTGGCACATCCTGGAGACCCTGATGAGGGGGTGCCTTCTGATCCAACCAACGGGGCATACATCGATGAAATTGGAGATGTCAAAATAAATATTGCATATGCAGGATCTTGTACTGCTGGGAAGGATGATGATTTTTCATATTATGCGATGGTAACTAAAGCAGCACTAGATGCAGGTATGAAAATAGCAGAGGGGGTAGAATGTTACATTCAATTTGGTTCCAAAACAGTCAAAGATTTGTCCAAAAGAAATGGGTGGACTGATTTGTTTGAAGCTGCTGGTGTAAAACTCATTGATCCTGGGTGTGGGGCATGTATTGGTGCAGGACCTGGTGTTTCAAATAATCCAGACCAGGTAACTGTTTCAGCAATTAATCGAAATTTTCAGGGCCGTTCAGGGCCAGGGAAATTGTATCTGGCAAGTCCATTGACTGTTATGGCAAGTGCGTTTACTGGAAAAATTACTGCATGGCACCCAGACATGTTCTCAAATGGATAAGGAGGTGATGATTTGGCCCAACGGGAGCCCATGGCATTGCTTTGGGAACGGTCACATGAAGTGTTATCTTCATGTGTAAAAACTGGAGTGGGGGTTGCTCCGTTACCTTCACCTCCTCATCTGTTTGAAGAAATGCCAGCAATAGAGCCAGAAGGTGATTTGATTAGTCAACAAGCTATTGGAGTAAATGCAATCGATAAAGCAGGATTCAACCGAATAATAGACAATTTTCTTAGTAGTAAAACTCCAGATCATGTAAAGAGAGCAATAGATCAGGAACGAGCTTTAGAACAACATATTTTAGATTCTATTGAATCACTAATTGATCATTTCCTAGTTGCTAGAATTACAGAATGGTTTCGTTCGGGCTTAGATTCTGAAGTGCCTGATGTAAATCGATGGTGGTGGGCTATTTCTCTTTTTGTTGGAGTATGTATTGAACGACCTAAGGCCGTTATCGATGATGGTTTTCATTTAATTGAATCCATTGCATTAGCTTCTCCACCAGGATATTGGCAAACACGAGCAAGTAAAGGACCACATCTATTAGATTGGAGGGGTGAAAGTGATGATGTAGACGATGTAAGTGCCCACATAGATGGGGCTATTGCTGCTGCATGGGTCTTAGACCATATTGAAAATGTGGAAATATTACCATTTTATTGGTGGCCCGAAATTATCAATCGCTCTCACCTATATGTTCCACTACGAATGAAAGAAAGGTTAGATTCTGCTAGCAATAATATTGTAATGAAAAATACTCTACTAGAATGTCTTCCTCATCTTATCATTCAAGATTTAGAATATTCAAAGAAATTGATCGATTCAATTCTTCAAAATGCTGAGCCGAAAGAAATTTCTAAATTGGTTTCGATGGCAGAACGAATTTCATTTCATTCAATTGAAACTTCGTTGTTATTAATTGATTATGGATTTGAATACGGGGGAGATGCTGCGGTTATTGCACAGGGTGCTTTGAGTGCAATTGCTGTACATGATGAGCAAGCATTTCTAAGCCGAGTTGAGAGTGCTTCTACTCACAACGAAATACGATCTAGACAGAGGTTTGTTCAAAGTGGTCTCCGTATTTTAATGCAAATTGACCCTGAAGATTCAAGAAATATATTGGCTAATTGTTTGATTGAAAATGACGAAATTTCAAGAATTAGATTACAACGATTTGCAGTAGAAATGTGTGAACGAAACCCTGCAATACGCAATAAATTAGTCAAACAATTAACAGATAATGGTATTGAAAGTGATTGGTTGGAGTGATTAAGAACAACCTGTAGTTTCACCACATTCATTGCATTTCAAACAAGTCCCATTACGAACCATTTGGCTACTTCCACAAGTTGTACATATATCTCCTGTGAATCCCATAGCACGAGCAGATTCGGCTACAGAATATTCCTTTGACGATTTTACTTCGATTGAGACGTCATCAGAAACAAAGTCCGGGGAACCTTCAGATTCATCGTCCCTCATTTCCATAACATTATCAAGAGTTGTCTGAATATTGCGTTGATGTCCGATATTTCTAGCAATTCCATCTGGAGTGTGTTCTGGCCGACTAATGGATGTTGAGTCAAGATCTTCTTCTAAAACATGGGCTAAATCATCACGATTCAAGTGATTAATTGCTAACTCACGGAAGATATAATCAACAATAGAAGTGGCCATCTTTACACGACCAGAGCCACCAGAAACCATTCCACTTGGTTCAAACTTCTGGAATGTGAATGATTTCACAAATGCATCCAATGGGACACCATATTGTAATCCGATTGAAACAGCAATAGCAAACTGATTTAACAATGAGCGCCAAGCCATTCCTTCCTTCGAAGTTGTTAGCATAATCTCACCAAGGCGGCCATCTTCATACATACTCGATGAAAGATAGACAGTATGGCCTCCAACTCTAGCTTTCATTGTTTTAGATTCTCTTACATCTGGAAGTGGACGACGAGTGGCGATATAATTCTGAACATATGCTTTTGCTAGTGGTGTTGCTTGTTCTGCGGGTAAAGGCAATGATTCCACGACTTGTTTTACTGCATTTTCTGTAGTCATGGTTGAAGAATCGTTGACTTCTTCTTCTTCTAATGATGATGTATCTACTAATTTATTCATCAGTGGTTGAGATAGTTTACTTTGATCTCTGTATACTGCAGTGGCTTTGTTCATTGTAGTATGGGAAAGATTGTACACTTCTCGAATATCGTCTATGGTTGCCGATGAAGGAAGATTTACTGTTTTAGATATTGCACCTGAAATGAAGGGTTGCGCTGCAGCCATCATCCGAACGTGTGCTGGCCAAGCAATGGATCGTTCTCCATATTTTCCACATGGCGTAGCACAATCAAAAACAGCAAGATGTTCATCCTTTAGATGGGGGGCGCCTTCAATTGTCATTCGTCCAAAGACGTAATCATTTGCTTGATCAATTTCTGATACTGAAAAACCAATATGCTTCAAGACATCAAAGAATGGGTTATCCATTTGTTCTTGATTAAAACCAAGTACATCTGCACAGAATTCTGTTCCTAATGTATTCACATTGAAAGCGCCGCGGATATCATATGCTGCGCCTATCGCATCCTCAATTTTAGCAAACTCCGCTTCTCCAAAACCGGCCTTAGTTAATCTTTCACGACTAATGCTTGAACATCCTTCAATGCTCTTACTCCCCATAACATAGGTCTCCATTTCCTGGATTTGTTCATCACCATAACCAAGTTCTGTTAATGCAAGTTTAACCCCATTGTTGATAATTTTCAACATTCCTCCACCTGCTAACGATTTGAATTGAACCAGAGAGAATGAGGGTTCGACACCAGTGGTATCACATGCCATAACAAGTCCAATCGTTCCAGTTGGAGCAATTACAGTCGTTTGTGCATTCCTAAATCCAAATTCTGTTCCTAGATTTAATGCACGATCCCACGTATCTCTAGCTGCATCCAACAAATCATCGGGACATAATTCAGCATCTATTCCCAATGGTTTGACAGATAGGCCATCATACTCTTTTGATTCTACATCATATGCTGCACGACGATGATTTTGAATTACTCGTAACATGTGTTCCTTATTTTCTTCATACTTATCGAATGGTCCCAAGAAACTAGCCATCTCTGCACTTGTGGCATAGGATTCACCACACATTATTGCTGTCAAAGCACCACAAATTGATCGGGCTTTGTCATCATCATATGGAATCCCCATATGCATCAATAATGAGCCTAGATTACAATACCCCAAACCGAGGGTTCTGTATTCATAGGATTTTTGTGCGATTTCTTGACTTGGGAATTGGGCCATTAATACAGATATTTCTAATGTCGCTGTCCAAAGACGAACACTATGTTGAAAGTCTTCAATTTGGAAGGTTCTTGTATTTGGATCATAATATTCCAAAAGATTGATGCTTGCTAAATTGCATGCTGTATCATCTAAAAACATGTATTCAGAACATGGATTTGAGCCGTTTATTCGTCCACCTTCAGGACATGTATGCCATTCGTTGATGGTAGAATCATATTGTACACCAGGGTCTGCGCATGCCCAAGCAGTGTATGCAATTTGATCCCAAAGATCTCTAGCAGGAAGTGTCTTGCATGGTTCTGGTTCTCTACCTTCTTTCTCCGCAGAAGTCAATTCTGTTCTCCAATAAAGATTCCAATTATCGCCAGCCTCAACGGCATCCATGAATTTATTTGGAACTCTGACTGAATTGTTGCTGTTTTGTCCTGAAACTGTAATGTAACCTTCACCCTGCCAGTCTGAATCGAAAACTTGGAAATTGACTGATTTCCATCCTTGATCGCCTAAATCCATTATTCTCTTAATGTGAGGTTCTGGGACACCATCTTTTACAGCATTAATGAGGGCTTTCTTCAATTCTGGATTTGTATCCATGTCTGTAGCTGCAGTTTCTACATCATTGGCCCACATTGCGGACATGATTAATGATGCATGTTTTTGCAATAATTGACTTCCAATAATCAAAGAAGATACTTTCTCTTCTTCTGATGCTTTCCAATCAATATATTCCTCAATATCTGGGTGATCTAAATCCAAAGTGACCATTTTTGCCGCTCGCCTAGTAGTGCCACCGGATTTGATTGCTCCAGCAGCTCGATCTCCAATCTTCAAAAATGATAGCAAGCCACTCGAACGGCCTCCTCCTGAAAGTGGTTCATCTTTACCTCGGATATTACTAAAATTAGATCCTGTGCCAGAACCAAATTTGAACAACAATGCCTCTCTTTCCCAAAGCCCCATAATTGATTCGCTACCACCTACAAGTGAATCGCTAACTGATTGAATGAAACATGCATGTGGTTGAGGGTGTTCGTATGAATTGATTGACTCTTTCATCAATCCTGTGTCTGGATCTACAAACATATGTCCTTGGGGATTTCCTTCAATTCCATATGCCCAATGAAGACCAGTGTTGAACCATTGAGGGCTATTTGGTGCAGAACGTTGACTTGCTATCAAAAAGCACATTTCATCGTAATATGATCTTGCATCTTCCTCTGATGCAAAGTATCCATACTTCCATCCCCAATATGTCCACGTTCCCGCCAATCTACGGAACATTTGGCGGAAATCCGTTTCAGCGATATAGCGTTCTGAGTTTTCCAATTTTTGCAATTTTTCTTCATCGGGAGCTGAGCGTTGTAACCATGTTGGAACACCATCTTCCGGAACCGGTCGAAGTGCCGCAGGTACTCCTGCCTTACGGAGATATTTTTGCGCTGCTACTGTTCCAGGTACTCCTTCAAAACCACTTGGGAAGCATACGCCAATCATATCGTGTGCAACTGTACCATCCATATTTCGAATTTCTAAATCAGTAGTAATCCACTCAAATGTGTTAAACGGGTCGTCCCCTGCAGTGGTGAATCTACGTTTGATAGTCATGCCACTTGTTCCATCATTACTGTTATCCATGGTAGTCTGCATTCTCAATCCTCCTTTTTCCACCTATATTGACTTCGTACCGCACATTCTATTCGCGTGGGAATCTGTTGGCTCAATCGAGGGTTATTGAATGTTGATGGGTCAAAC
Organism: Methanobacteriota archaeon; assembly: GCA_002718215.1. Lineage (GTDB taxonomy): Archaea > Thermoplasmatota > Poseidoniia > Poseidoniales > Thalassarchaeaceae > MGIIb-N2. The sequence goes on along the minus strand of PBDV01000029.1, from coordinate 36,157 downwards.
AAGGGAAAACATAGGAACATTTGACTTTCTAAAAAATTGCAAATTATATACTTCCAAAATAACGTACGTCGATTACTATATTTCATGAAAATATTCTATTGTAAAAATTACCACTTTCTAAAACTTGGGCGGGATGGTTTGAACAACCCCTGTATTTTCGAATAGACCATGACGGAAGATGATGATGAATTTGGCCCCCCTGGGGACGGGCTTGAAATGGGCTCTACAATAGACTCTGAAACACACGAAGATGTTGATCCGTTCGAAGAATTGGGTATTGGATCAAGAGGCCACAAGGCTCCTACAAATAATGATGGAAATAGAGGGTATGATGCGCTTTCAGATTTAATGGGAGAAGATGATGATTCTGATTTTCAACCACTTGAGGAAATTCAGAATACTAACCCAGATGCTTTAATTAATGATGAAATGAAAGGTGCTGAATCCACTTATGTAATGCTTCTACAAACTGTATGGGTTGATGGGATATTAGATCCAGCAGAAGTTCGATTATTGGCCAAAAAAAGAGTAGAATTGGATATTTCATTTGATAGACATTTGGAATTAGTTGAAGAATTAATTGGGCGAATATAACCAAGGAGGTTTAGAAATGAAACACCCCTATACTATAGGTTTAGAATTGGGATGGAAAGATGATGCTCTAAATGAAGAGGGGTTTTCATTGTTAACTCGATTGTCCAAAATTTTTGGAATGGGGGCTCAAGAAAGGGAAAATTTGGAAATGTCGTATATGGAATCATTACCTTTGATTTCACAAGGTATTGGAGAAGGATCTGTTGAGCTCAAAAATTATGTAGAAAATTTAGAAGAGTGGTGGTATGATGAAAAATTTTCAGCTGAAAATTATGCACACTATATTGGAAGAAAGGCACTGGATGTTGGAATGACCAAAAAAGGGTGGGTTTCTGCTTCTTCATGGATGAAAAATGTTGGACTAGGTGAGAATTTTGCAAAGGGGGCATGGATGCAAGGAAGTGAGCCAAGAGAATTTGATGAAATTCCAAGATTTTTTGATGATGTTATTTCAATATTGGATATATGATTATACCATTTCTAAAGACCAATCAAGAGTTGTTCCTGATTTTGTAATCATTTTTCCAACACTACAATATTTTTCGTGACTCGATTCAATTAATCTAGAAACTAATTTTTCCGCAACATCTCCTTTAACAATATATTTCATTACAATAGAAGTGAAGACTTTAGGGGAAGTGCTGGCTCTTTCAGATTCTATCTCAACTGTCAAAAATTCAACATTCTCTATTCTATGCTTCAATCCCTCTTTTACATCAATCAAAGAGCACGCCGCATGAGCATGTAGTACCATTTCCATTGGACTTGGAGAAGTTTCACCATATATCTCAAATGATTTTCCACCTGAAGTAGTACCAACATATCCTTCCCCGGCTGTCCAGCGAACCTCTCCGTTCATAGCCAACTGACCGAGTCATTACGCTTAGAGGATTGGGCAGTTCATTGATGAATATCATGTGCCATCCTATCACCACCTTTCTTCATCTGCCTGAAAATTAGGCCTTACGGGCCCACCACAAGATATAGGTCCAACAACCGTTACGGAGAGCGATTATGGTCTCGAGAGCAAGCACGATTCGATTCGTCGCACTTTTGACACTTTTTTCGATGTTGTTGGCCTTAGCACCGGTCTCCGAAGTCGAAGAGTTGAGTCAAACCGATATTTCGATGGAGACGGGGGCTCGAAGTGGCCCTGATCTCATAGTTGACTATCTCTCAGCGTCTTGGACTTCAGCAGATGCTGGGGATTCCAAGAGCATCAGTACAAGAATCAAAAACGATGGAGACTCATCATCAGGTTCGTTCCGATGGGGATTGTATTTGTCCACAGATACGACAATTACAACCAACGACCTTCTTTTGGACGATTGGTCGCAGTCGAGCATTTCCTCAGGCAGCACCCGTTCATCGACCAAGACTGTGACAATCCCCTCATCAATCACAGGTGGTTACTACTATGTCGGCATGATTGTCGATATCAATGGTCAGGTCAGTGAATCTGATGAGAACAACAATGACGATTACGATTCAGGCCGAGTACGCGTCTATGAATTGGCTGATTTGGTTCCTCGAACCACCTCTTCGTCGTGTTCTACACCAACCACAGGCACGGTAGGAGATTATCTCACATCTTCGATTTCAATTCAATATGAAAATGATGTTTCCAGCAGTCACGGGCAATCAACAGGCACATTTTATTGGGCGATGTACCTCTCCACAGATTCCACCATCACAACTAGTGACACGCAAGTTGGCAGCGACCAGTACTCATCCAGTTTATCTTCGGGTAGTTATAGAACAGATTCTCTATCCAGTAGTACTCGAATCCCTTCCTCAATGAATGCTGGGACCTATTATTGGGGGTACATCCTCGATGTCGATTCTGATGTAGACGAGGCCAGCGAATCGAACAATGCTCGAACTTGTAATCAAATTACACTTCAAGAAGATCTACCAGATTTGGAGGCCGCGTCGGTCAGCACTTCATCATCTTCTGCAATCATGGGCGATACCATCACTGTGCAGTATAGGATCAATAATATCGGCACTGATTATTCTGGTTCGTTCTACTGGAAACTGTATCTTTCGACTGATTCAACCATCACCACATCAGATACATTCGTCGATGAATTCAGCGAGAGTAGCATCAGTGGTGGTTCTTACCGCTCTGGTTACGAATACAATGTTCCGATTCCAACTGGTATGAATCCCGGATACTACTATCTTGGCCTAATCGCTGACAATCGCAATGGCGTAAATGAATTGGATGAAACGAACAATATCGTTTCCTCCAGCTCACGAATCGATATCGAAGAACCCGCTGATTTGGTTCCAGACAACCCATCTGGACCAAGTACAGCCCAAGCCGGTCAACAAGTGAGTATTTCTTGGAGAGTCGACAATACTGGAGATGATGCGTCCGGATGGTTCTACTGGGAAATGTACATTTCAACCGATTCTACAATCACAACCAGTGATACAAAATTAGGTTCCACCCAACAGGCGAGCAGTATTTCTGGTGGATCATCTCGAAGTGGCACATATAGTCCGACACTGCCCAGTAATTTAGCTCAAGGGACCTATTATTTCGGAATCATCGTAGATTCTACTAGTAGAGTGTCGGAAGGTGATGAGACAAACAATATCGAAGTTGGAAATTCACTCTACATCACGGTTCCAGATTATGATTTAGAGGCTACCTCGATTTCGGTGGATTCAGGCTATCGTCAAGTTTGCGAAGGTGCGGACATTTACATCACATTGAGTGTGACTAATTTGGGCACTGATAACGCGGGTTCTCACTATTATGAAGCCATAGTTTCCACTGGGAATTCGGTTTCGGCAATATATACTGGCACCTCTCTTGGATATGCGAGCGGGACTGCCAATGTCCCTTCCTACACGCACTCAAGTATGCAGGCAACACTACCGGCGACTATCACACCAGGCACATACTATGTAGGCCTCTACGTAGATTATGGAGACTACATTTCAGAGTCTGATGAAAACAACAACATAGTCGCCACAAACAGTGCCCAATTGACCGTTATTGATTGTGGTCCCGATCTAGAGCCTGCGTCTATATCTGGGCCAGCATCAGGTGTTCGGGGTGGAACAGCACAAGTTTCCGTTCAAATTTCAAACATCGGAATGGAAGATGTCGCCAGTGTCGATTACAGTATCTATCTTTCCAGTGATTCTTCAATCAGTGGAACCGGTAACGATGTATTGGTCGGTTCTGATGTGACCGGTTCCATTGCACAAAGTGGTGGATGGTCGGGATTGGTCAACCTTGGAATCCCATCCAATCTCGGAAACGGTTGTTGGTATTGGGGTATTCTTGTCGATCCAAACAACTCGATTGTAGAGATGGATGAAACAAACAATGCAATGCCATCAAGTGGACAGTTCTGCTTAGAACAAGCAGATATTGTAATTGATTCAATAGGCTACTCCAACAATGCTGTGAGTGGCCAATCGAGTACTGTATTCATCAACCTCAGCAATATTGGTGGTTCTGATGCGCCTTCTTTCACTGCCCGTCTGTTGTTATCGCTTGATGCCCAATCAGGAACCGATGATACACAAGTGGACAGTTTTCGAGTCGACCCGTTGACCAGTGGTTCTTCAACCAATATTGTACGGAATATCATCATCCCGGGTCAGCATATTGGAGATTTTCACTGGGTCGTTATTGTCGACACAGCATCTGAAGTCGAAGAAGAGGACGAATCGAACAATGCAGCTGCAAGCACCTCCTTCACGATTTCAGCACCAGCCCTAGACCTTCTAGCAGCATGGATTGAATCACCCCTTTCGGCCGAACCTGGACAAACAGTATCGATTGAATGGGGAGTCGAGAATTTAGGGCAAGAATCCCTCAGTTTCGACATCGAGATTTGGCTTTCTGAAGATCGCGCATTGGGAAGTGGAGACATTCGTCTTTCACAATCTCGAGTCCCAGCACTACTGAGTGGCTCAACAATCGCCGATTCACAAGTAGTCAATTTGGTTGGCGATATAGATGGTGTTTGGTGGGTTGTTCTAGTCATTGATTCCGGAGATGAGCACTATGAGGATGATGAATCAAACAATATTCGTATATCTAATTCAACATTCACGATTGATTCAAGCAGCCCACCCCCTGCAGGCGATACGCTCTCTGGATGTGATAATCCGCAGACCGATGGTGGCTTTGAATCAGATGCGGCAGCGACACGTTCGTCAGCGCATCATTTGGGCGCGAATGCAAACCTCACGTTGGATGGTTGCCTCATTGGTTTAGATGTGGTCGACTGGTTTGCGATCGTCATCGACTCAGGAAACCGAACATCCATTGCATTGAGTGCTGAAGGTGCACATCTAGAAATCGCCGTACTGAATGGTTCGGGTGCACTTGGACAAGGAATTGTCGATGATGATGTCCGTAGGGTGACAATTTCGGCATTGAACGATGATCTCGATGGGATTGGGCTGTTGTACCACATTAGAGTTACTTGGGATCCAGCGGTGCCTGGTGGGCCCTATCAATTGAGATTCGTCACGGCAAATGCAAGTATTGAAACAGATTTGAACCCACCTCCAGCGCCTCAAATCACCCCAATGGATGAATGGGAATTCGCTGACAAACTCACGATTTATTGGCAACCTGTTGTTGATGACCTGTCAGGAATTTCGCACTATGAAGTCCGATGGGCAGGGGGTTTGTGGGCTCCAGTCACACAAAATGAATCGATAGTGAATTTGACGATGCTCATGGATGGTCGATATTCGTTTGAGGTTCGAGGTATTGACGAGGCAGGAAATATAGGATACGCGAATGCAACTTGGATTCGTGTTGATCGAAACGTACCGATGGTTTCCATTGAGCAGCTCAATGCTTCACGCTCACCAGTATCCAAATTGGTTGTTGGGTTAACGATTGATGATGGGCTCGGTAGTGGACCTTCAAGCATTGAATGGTCCTATGATAATTTGACTTGGAATGCCTTTAGAGAAGATGGTGTGATTTTGTGGTGGGATTGGAACAACACAGAATTGTTTGTTCGGGTGACGGATGGGGTAAATTTGCAGACTGTTTTGCGAATTCAAATCGATGCACCACCAGATGAATCAGAAAATATCGAAACAGTAGACAATGAAAATACAGGAGCGAAAGGAAAGGGGATGGTCAGCACATTACTTACGCTGTTCTTTGCTCTGGTCATCATAGCCCTATCTATTTTTACAGTCATGCTTGCGATTCGATTACGAGCACGAAGTCTTGCCGACGAAGATGTGGAAAAAGATTCAGAAGATGATGTAAACGATTCAGAATTGGTGGACACCACTCAACATCAAGCCGAAGTTTTGCATGTCCCAGATTACAACCATCTTGTCGGTGGTGGAGTATACGATCAGTCCACTGGACACATGGCTTACATTGACCCAGATGGTCGTTGGTGGTGGCAGCAAGAAGATGGGTCATTCTTTCATGATTCGGCATTAAATGCCAACGATGACACGTCGGATATTGGGCGGTTCATTGATGAATGAAGTGTCAGTCCCCCGGTATGATTCATATGGCGGGTACGAGTATTACGATGGAAAATGGCAATTTGAAAGTTCCAAATAATCCTGTAATTCATTTCATTGAGGGGGATGGAATTGGAATTGATATTACCCCTGTAATGATTGGTGTGGTAGATGCCAGTGTTGAGAAAGCATATTCTGGAGAAAGGAAGATCCATTGGGAAGAGGTTTTGGCTGGTGAAAAGGCATTCAATGCAGTGGGAGAATGGTTACCTAACGCAACGTTAGATGCGATGAAAAATGGCCTAGTATCAATCAAGGGTCCGTTAACAACCCCTGTGGGGGGTGGGATTAGAAGTCTCAATGTTGCTCTTCGACAAAAACTCGATCTTTTTGCTTGTGTTCGTCCTGTGAGATGGTATGCAGGGACACCAAGTCCTGTTAGAGATCCCGGTGCTGTGGATATGATAATTTTCAGAGAAAATAGTGAAGACGTGTATGCTGGAATTGAATGGGAGGCGGGGTCTGATGAAGTTTCAAAAGTTATTAATTTCTTACAAAATGAAATGGGTGTTACGAAAATTCGTTTTCCTGAAACCAGTGGAATTGGAATAAAACCAATTTCTAGTGAAGGAACTGCACGGATTGTTCGCGCTGCAATTCAATATGCAATAGATAATGACAAAGATAGCGTTACTCTTGTCCATAAGGGAAACATAATGAAATTCACAGAAGGTGGTTTCCGTGATTGGGGATATCAACTTGCACAAAATGAATTTGGTGCTGAATTGTTGGATGGTGGTCCATGGTGCACACTAACTAATCCAAATACCGGCACCACAATTACCATCAAAGATGTAATTGCAGATGCTATGCTTCAACAAGTTTTGACACGTCCTAGAGAATATGGTGTTTTGACTACTATGAATCTCAATGGTGATTACATTTCAGATGCTCTTGCAGCCCAAGTTGGTGGAATAGGAATTGCACCTGGTGCAAATATCAACTACGATACCGGGATTGCAATTTTCGAAGCAACACATGGAACTGCACCAAAATATACAGGGCAAGACAAAGTAAATCCTGGGAGTTTGATTCTAAGTGCAGAAATGATGCTTCGTCACTTGGGATGGAGTGAAGCTGCGGATTTGATAGTCAAAGGGATGGAGGGTGCGATCTCTGCCAAAACAGTCACATATGATTTTGAACGATTAATGGATGATGCAGAATTACTCAAATGTTCTGAATTTGGTAATGCAATAATCGACCATATGTGAGTTGTATATATGGATAAAAATCTAGAAGACATTAGAATAAAAATCCAAAAAATGGCAGAATTAGCTGAGGATAATGGAGAACCTTTGGGTTGGTTTGAAGAACTCTACGAAACCGCGAATCGTGACTCTCAAGATGTTCCGTGGGCTCGAATGGAGCCTCACCCACAAATGGTAGAGTGGATTGCAAATCGTCCAGAAATTAATGGTAAAGCATTGGTTGTAGGGTGTGGACTAGGAGACGATTCAGAATGGCTCGAAGATATTGGATTCGATGTTACTGCATTTGATATTTCTAAATCCTCAATCGATTGGTGTCGTGAGCGATTTCCTGATTCTACAGTGGATTATTGCGTCGCAGATTTACTGTCACCTCCTGAAGATTGGAAAAATAAATTTGATCTAATTGTAGAGATACATATATTGCAAGTTATTCCAGAAAATATTCGAGATTTAGCCGCAAAAAATCTATCTTTATTTCTGAATAATAACGGCCACGTCCTTTGTATTGGTCGATTATATGAGCCAAATGTTGTAGAACAACCAAGTCCGCCTTGGCCGTTAGGACAATTTTGGTTAGAAAGTAAGTTTGAAGATCTTCATCTTGTAAATTTTACAAGATTTATTTCAGAAAATAACTCCACTGGGGATTTTCCCTCGCTTCCACGATTTATTGCTTCGTGGCAAAAAATCGGCCCATAATTAATTAATTATTTTCATCTTCAAAATTAGCAACGCACGGATGCGCATTACTAACTCAATCCTTGATTTCAGTTGGATTTGCTCATTCCACCAACTATTCCGAGTACGCCTGAAACTATTGCCAATATAGCAGCAAACACTGTAATGAATATACCAATGGATGGACCCATTGCACTATCTTCCGAGCTTGGAAGCATTAGATACCAAACAAGTACTGCTAGAATCATCAAAACTCCACTAACTAGTGAAACCCATTTTCCATGTGATTCAATTCCACCTGGTAGATTTACTCCAACCATTCCAAGAATTGAGAATACGAGTGCTGCTAATGCGACAATTGTTCCAAGCCAAAGAACAACTCCGCCGGTTGAACCTGCAGATACGCCATCATCACAACTGGTTTTGGCTGCAGTTGCATTGGCTCGCTCCTCAGTGAGTTCAATTGGAGTTCCCATGGCAGCAGAAGCAGTCGCTTCTCCAAGAGTGATCATTCCTATGGCGAAATCATAAACATTTGTGCAATAGTCCGACATTGAACCGGTGACTGCGGTTTCTCCAGAAAATTTCTCAGTCATCTGAGCAATGGAATCATTGGTCATCCCTTCTGAAAGAATTGAAATTCCCATCTGCATGCATGTAGTTTGTATTGTTTCATTTGTAATTCCAGAACAATCCAATGTAACTGTTCGTAGACCTGATGATGAGGATTGACCGGTTTCATCAGCATCTGAGCTGAGCCATGAACCATTAAATTGACCAACTGCTGAAAATATCAGGGCTAATGCAATACATACGACTGCAGCTATCGCCATGATATCAATGCCGCCTTCTCCAGATGGTTCAGTAGCCATCGGTTGTGGAATCATAGGAGTAGCCATCTGAGGAGTTTCTATTGCGGGTGCTGATGGTGCAACCGGTTCTGTTGGAGCAACAAGAGTTGGTTGGAAATCAGAATAATACTGTTGAGTATAAGTCACTGCTTGTTCTGGTGTATATCCTTGGGAAATTAGGCCATCATAGTAGGTTTGTGCATCACTCATGAAGAGTCTATGGAGGGGTGGACTGGATAACACTATTCCCACTTTCAGACGAATTACTGGCGGATGACTGATGAACTAGAGGTGATGCATCACAATCATGGTGGAACGTCCACGTGGGACTCGCGACTTCTATCCTGATGAAATGAGGTTGCGAAATTGGCTCTTCGAAAAGTTTCATGCCGCCTCTGCTGCCCACGGATTCGAAGAATATGATGCGCCGGTTTTAGAGTACGAAGAATTGTACACACGAAAACAAGGTGAAGAAATAACACAACAACTTTTCAATTTTGAAGACAAAGGAGGGAGAAAGGTATCACTTAGGCCTGAAATGACTCCTTCGCTTGCTCGGATGGTTATGGCTCAAGCGAAAACATTGCCTCTCCCAATCAAATGGTATTCTATTCCTCAATGTTGGAGATATGAACGAACACAAAGAGGAAGGGGGAGAGAACATTACCAATGGAATGTAGACATATGGGGCTCAGAAGGTATTTCTTCTGATGCAGAATTAATCTCAATTATGGTGCACTTTTTCAAAAGTGTTGGACTCAGTTCAAACGACTTAGTGATTAGAATCAGTAGCCGTAAAGTGTTGGAAGAAGTTTTAGGATCATTGGGGATAGATGGAGATGGGTTCACTAAGACTTGTATTATTGTAGATAAAATGGAAAAACTTCCTCCCGAAGTGATTGAAAATCAATTATCTGAAATTGGTATTAATTCTGAGGCAATTTCCAAAATTCAGCGTGTTTTAAGCATAAGAAGTTTGGATGACTTGATACAAAATTTAGATGATCAAAGTGAAGCATTTTCTGAACTAAGTGTACTCTTCCAAATGTTGGATTCCTATGGTTTATCTGAATGGATAGAATTTGATGCTTCGATTGTTAGGGGTCTTGCTTACTATACTGGTCCAGTGTTTGAAGCTCATGATCGAAGAGGTGAATTGCGTGCCATTTGTGGTGGAGGTAGATATGATCGATTACTCTCAAGTTTAGGAGGGAATGATATGCCAGCAACCGGATTTGGTTTTGGAGATATGGTCGTCATGGAACTATTGAATGAAAGAGGTTTGATACCAGAAATTACATCGAGATGTCAAGACGTTGTTGTTGCTCTAAGTGAAGACCTGCGGCCCGCAGCAATGTCAGTGGCTTCGAAATTACGAAACAATGGGAGAAGTGTGGATTTAATTCTTGATAATAAAAAAATGAAATGGGCATTCAGACATTCAGAACGAATTGGAGCAACAAGGCTAGTCATGATAATGCCCGATGAATGGAAATCCGGGAAAGTTAGATTCAAAAATTTGGATTCCGGAGATGAAGAAGATTTGCTATTTAGTGACATTTAATCACTCCACCATTACATGAATTAGATTTCTATATCATCCATGAAAAAGGGGACAAAAAAGACAAATTGGTGTTGTGCTTTATTATACCAATGCTGAAAATGTTGCAAGAATAGGTTCGAATTTTCCAGTCATCGTTGCATATGCCAAAGCCAATGTTGAAATCATAAATATCCAAAAAATTGGTTCTGACCAATTTTTTACTTTGCGCCCATCTAACGGACCGAATGGAATCATATTGAATGCAGCTAAAATCGAATTACCCCATAGCCATGCAAGAACAAATTGTTCGACGAACGTATTGGATGTTAAACCAAGAAGTAAACCCCCTCCTGCCAACCCAATAGCATATAGAATCAAATTGGAAATTGGTCCGACTAAAGCAATCTTTCCGTTTTGTTCCTTGGAAATATTTCCGGCGACCATTACTGCTCCAGGAGCCATGAAAACAATACCCAATAATGCAGCAATCAGAACCCCTGTCTTCAAACCTTGAGGGTCTGCTCTAAATTCTGCCCAACAACCATAATGTCGGGCTAGATATTTGTGTGCTAATTCATGGAAAATGAATGCCGGGCCTAATGCAAAAACATACAACACACCCCAAATAAACATTGAAATTAGTACAAAAAGTAACGAATCTCCAGATGAAAGAATGTTGAAAATACCACCCATTCGCATGAAAGCTAATGCTAATGCGAAGGCAAATGTTGCTAATGCTAAATCATTCAATTCTTTTTTTGAAAAATGCCAAAATGAACCCGAATGTTTCTGAACAGGTTGTTGGAAATATATTGCGTCCATGAATCCACGAAGGAACGGGTTGTGAGAGGAATTTTGGGGGCCTTGGCCTATAATAACGCGAACGTGGTTCTTTTGTTGTGGGTTTTCTTGAGATTTATTTTGAGCTCTGCTGAAAAAATCCTGCTCAAGGACATCGAGTCTAGAATCTCGCTTATCTTTAGACAAATGGTTCACCCTATGGTTGCTATATTGTGACCTGTTTCTAATTTAGAGTTGTTATAACTCCCTCTGAATCTATGATTAGTGGATTCGAATGTTTCTCATCTAATTCAGGATAATCTGTTCGGCGGTGGGATCCGCGAGATTCTTCGCGTGCTTCAGACGTAGATGAAATGGTTCTAGCAATTGCAAGCATCCCTTGAAGTTCCAATGCGCGAATTAATTCTGTATTCATCACAAATGATTCGTCAGAAAGTTGTATGTTTTCTTTCACCATCTCTTCTATCTTTTCTGCACAAGATGTAATTGATGCCGAATCCCTCTCTAAACCCATGCTTGAATTCATCAATCTACGTAATGCTGCAATTGCTGCACCAACTGATGTGCCACTTTCTGAACGAGATAACGATTCGATATGATCTTCTGATATCAATGCCATTTCATGCATATTTTCTGTACCACCAAAGCCTACTGATTTTACCCATTTAGCTGCTGATGAACCTGCATTGTGTCCCCCAATTAAATCATCCAAAAGACGGTTGCCTGCAATCGTATCTGCTCCATGCATTCCAGAATCTGCTGAACCTCCAGCAGCATACAAACCAGTCAACCACAAATTAGAGGCGAGAAGTGCTCGTCCTTGATCATCTACAGCTACACCACCAATTGCATAATCTGGTTGGGACTCTATTGGGATTACATCTGCCCAGAGATTTATTCCAAAACGAGATGAGAGAATTTCTTCCGTGGTTGAAAACCACGCCCTTTGGGATTTGGGGACTTCGCGAGCATCCAAAACGTGCTCTCCATCCATCAATGAAATTGATATTTCAGTCATGGTTCCAGATAGTTCTACATCTTCACCATTGGTTTTTCGTAATCTAGCTCCTGCATCAATCAATGATAAGGGGAGGCGATAATTCGATGTTGGAACACAAAATGGATACCATGAGACAAATTCCATCCCTCGTAATTTAGCCCCTGCTCTCAATGCAAGAGAAGAGCCAAGGCCAGAGCCCCCCTCATCTATCCAAAGGCCAGAATGATCCTCTGTAGCCAAAATTACCGCTTTTGCTTGGATTGAACCGATGACGCCAGTTTGTATATCTAAAACTACTATCCCTCTAATTCGTTCATCTTCAGCACATACTGAAATCACATGTAAATCGTGTTTCCGAGGAATCCCTCGCTTCATACATTGTTCTTCAAGAATTCTTACCATTTCTCTACCAGTAGAATCGCCAGCATAGCACAAACGGGGAGAAGAGTGTCCAGGGGCTTCTGCAGAATGTGGTACTCCTGAATCATTTCTCTGGATGTTTAAGCCCCACCTTTCCAACTCAATCAAATGTGAAGTAGCCAAAGAGCATCTTTGTTCAACTACTTTTGAGTTTGTTAATCCAAAACCTGCTGATGATGTGTTTGAAACGTGACCCATGTGATCACTCTCAGAAATAGATGCTGCAAAACCTGTAGAGCCTGTTTTAGATTGACCACTCCCAGGCCCGCCGCTTTCAATTACAGAAACTGTAGCTCCTGCATCAGATGCGGCGATTGCAGATCTCAAAGCTGCAATTCCAGAACCTACGACAATGACATCCCATGACTCCATTGACTCACCCGATAAGACGTCCACTAGAAGGAACAACATAAACGCGGCGGCGAGAATATCTAGATGTTTATCTCATCTTCAACGTTCCACGGACATCGCGAAGTGCTTCAATACCTAAGCTACTTGCTCGTCTCATTCGTACCTGTGTGCTTCCTGAACCACCACTACGTTGTTGAACATCTGTAGTCAAAATTACAGATTCAATAGTTTCACCGCCTTCTTTTCTAAGATGAATTTGAACGGGATGGTTTCCTCTTGTCTTGGATGACCAAGCTAAACCAATCCAAAGGACTAGTCCCCTTTCCATCAATATAGAAAGTCGATCAGCCAATGTTTCAGTCATTGACATACTGTTTAGAGGAATTGCTGCTGGAAGGCGAGGTGTTGGAAGGGGAGTTACGCGGAAGGTTTGGGTAATTGGTAATCCGTCTGGGACAACAACTTCAACTTCCACAGTTTCTTCTTTTTCTCCAAAATTATGCACCATTAAGAACAAATCTCCCTGCCCATCTGCACATGTCAAAGGTAAATCATGATCCATCCTCCATTCAGAATCGGTAAGCGATACGTTACCGGATAATATGTCATTTCTTACTCTACGAATTATTCTGAATAAACCAGGTTGCCACGCCTCAGTGTGTTCCAACAAGCGAGATAAGGTTGTGGTAGTGAATGGTAAGGGTGGAATCTCTTCTTCGGTCGATTCTTCGACTTCAAATTCAGACGAATTTGATTGATTTTGTTCCATAATATAATCGCGCATTTCTCTTCTAACAATCGAGGTCAAAATATTGTTGAGTTTCCATGCATTTGTGCCATCATCCCCAGTCATATTTGAGAGATATATTGCTTGGACGATTCTTTCTCTTGCTAAGGCAGGGGGGAGTTTGTTTCGAATTGATGGTTTTAGTTCATCCAACCATGCTGACCATTGGGATGCTGAATCTGGATCCATATGTGCTTCAATCAAATCACTAAGTACAGTATGCATTTGGCTACTATGTTGAGTTGGTGCATGAAAAGGAAGATATTTGAATTCAGTAGAACGCATTTGAATTGACCTTTCTAAACGGATAGTTTGAGCCACCCCAATAGACAACAAAACAAGACTGGTCATCAAAATCAATACATTTCCTATACTACCTTCTTCAAAGTAATCTTGCAGCATTACCAATATACCCACCGAAGAAATTGTTAGAATTCTGATTCTCTCATTCAAACGATTTTCACGAATCATACTGCGAATTCGTTCCGCCCCTGGAAATGAATTCAAAGACATTCGATCTGTTCCTTTATTGGGGCCAAAATCATTTTCAGAAGTAATAAATTGCATTTCAGATGCAAACCATGATGGTAGAAGAGAAAATAATGGGAAAAGAAGCATGAAAAATCCCATTTTAATCGAGTCTACTTGTTCAGAAAATACCATCAATACAATTAATGAAAAAATCATTGAGGGGCCCAACAGTAATCTCAATAGTTTAAGGGGCAAAGAAGATGAAAAATTGACTGCAAGATTTCGAATACTATCGGTCCTATCTTCCTTTCCGTCTGTGTATTCACCTAAAGATGGTAAGTTGCCTTCTGGATCAGGAATCTCTAGTGGGGTGGTCGAAGAGAGGTCAAGAGATTCGTCGCCTTCCACGATGCTCCGTTTACGTCAACCCCCTTCATCCCATCGCATTGTTTCATGAAGGGGGAGCGATTCCCTTGGAAACGGGCGTGTAGCATAGCCTGGATAATGCACCGGCCTCCTAAGCCGGGGACCGCGGGTTCGAATCCTGCCGCGCCCGTTTATCCGACTGACAAACCATAGGAGCGGCCTATTGTACCATATCGATGCAATAAATCTTGAAGATGGATGCGTGGATTTTGACTTTCAAGCATTTCTACTTCGGTTAGAGCCAAGACATCCAACAATTCTTGGCGCATTTTTTCTGGGATTGATAGGCGTCCATTCATTACGGCCATGTGTACTTGATTCACAATATCGCTTCCTTCAAGTGCATGTTCTCGGAGCATTCGATCTAATTCACGTAATGCTCCTGCTGGAGTTCTTTGCCTTCTATTGCCAGTTTTTTCCATTTTCCACTCATTGACTCTTCCACGAATTGCCAATTCGACCATGTGTCTTCCAGCTTGCAATGTTACAACATTAACCAAACGAACAACTGCTTCTCTATCTTGAGCTAGCCCCCTATGAACCAATAAATCGAGGGTGAAAATTGCTTTGCGTAAATCACCATTAGAAATGTGAGCAATGTCTCCAAAGACCCCGTCTGAAACTATTGTATTTTCCTTGGTAGCAATTGTTCGCAATAATTTTTCGATTTCTTCAAGAGGCACTGAAGGTAAACGAATTGTTCGAGTTCGGGAACGTAATGCATCAATTATCCTACTGGGCGACCTTGCTACTAGAATAAATCGTGATGTCTTACCGGATTTTTCCATCATTCTACGAAGATATGCTTGTCTTTTCATTCCAAGATGGTCTGCATCTTCAATGATAATCAAACGTGAAATCGGAATTCGTCCATCTTCAATGTCAATTTCGGAACCCCCTGGGGGTGGGTCATCCAAATTTGGTGCCCAGAGTGAGCGATCAAATGCATCCAAACTTGTTCTATTTGCAAGAGATGATGACGAATTTGCTCCATCTTTCAAAAAATCCTCAAATTTCCCCATTGCACCAGATGAACCTGCTAAATCACGCGCTTGTAATACATGATGTGTAGCTTTCCAACCAGGCCCTAACACTTGTCTTGCAACCAATTTCCATGCTGTTGTCTTTCCAGAACCAGTTGGTCCAGAAATTAATAGATGAGGGGGGTCTCCTTCCATGCTAGCAGTGATTAATGCAGTTCTGATTTGCTCCGGAACAAGAAGATCCTCGAATCGACGAGGGGCATGGGCTGTCAACCAAAGCGTCACGCTTCGTGAATCGAGACATAGTCTTTGAACTCAACGGGAAGAACATTCACCGTTCTTTTCTATGATTATTCTGCGATAACAGTTTTGTAGCCACCACGACGGGGTTTTGAGAAAATTCGGTAGCCACAATTCTTGCATTGCAAAGTACTGGTCTCTCCCATAGTGTCAATTGCAATCATGTGTCCACATCGAAGACATCGGTAATCGACTTCAGCCATGACCCCGCGACAATAGCGTCATTATTCAATCCGACGGTGGAAGTTTGGGTTCTCACATATCATTTGATTTTGGCTTTAGTACATACTTCTATGAAATTTTCAAACATTTTCCTACCATACTCTGAATGATCTACTTCAGGATGAAACTGAAGGCCAAATCGATTGCCTGCTTCATTCTCCATGGCTTGCACCTCACATGATTTACTCGATGCTGTGACTCTGAATCCTGGAGGAATTTCAGTAACTTCGTCATTGTGTGATTCCCAAACTTGTTGGGTATCCGGTGTACCTTCAAAAATTACTCCACCACCTCCAATTAACTTGATTTCGGCTGCTCCAAATTCGGGTGCAGGTGCAGGAGCGGCAACACCTCCATAATATCCCGCCATAAATTGGTGTCCTGCACATATNCCCAATATTGGAATGTCTAATGTAAGATATTCTCCACAATTAGCTAATTCTCCAGAGATNCCTACACGTTCGGCGCCTCCTGAAAGAATNAGCCCATCTAATTCTCTCAACTCATTCAANGGNGTNTCATTTGGCAATATTTTCGTATCAACACCAAGATAGCGAAGCATTCTCCACTCTCTNTGTGTCCATTGGCCNCCATTATCGATTACATCGACAACCAACCGTGGTTCNGTTTCACCCATGAATGNNCCCTCAACAGTCACNCCATCAATCTCGCGTTTGACTCAATTTCTAAGAATTGAGATATTGNCGTTGCATTTCATGTTCAAGTCTTGTAAGATTTGAAGACACTGTTTCAAGATTTGANCCAAAACCAAGAANGAATTTGTTTCGAATAATAATCGCTGGNCCACCAATTTGANTCACTGCTTCTTTAATTTCTNAAATCATGCTATCTTNAGTNCCATCATCAATNATTGCTATTCGGCCCANACCAATGTTATTTGCATCNANAACAAATGAGTCTTCATGACTNGATGATGCNAGTGTCCATGGACAGTGAGCCAATATTGCTGCTGCTTTTCCAGGGTTATTTAGGGAATGTTGAGCNAATAAAACAAATATCAAAGGATGATTNTCNGGTGCATNAGATGATGAATTCANNCCNATGTGNGATGAAATNATATCATCCANTACAATATTGGAAAGNANNGTNTTTCNCTTAGTCATATGAACAATTCCNGGNGATTCNGGATCTAATTGTGCCAAAATNCCACCATGTGAACGAATCAGGCTATCCATGTGGATTCGTGTNCCNATTTNTAAAAATGAATTGAGAATTGNGGGGTGGNTTTCGGNGATNGGNGCNGTNGGTNTAATTTGNTTATTNGATGGNGGNGGTNTTTGGGTTGTTACTTGTTGNATCATCTCTGANATTTCNGGTTCNTCTTCAGTTGTCGGAGAAACCGGAATTTGAGAANTTTGNGGGGTACTGAANAGNCCNGAACCACCCATCGATGGGCGTGCACGACCACGCGAAGGGGTGTGAGANGGTGNNGGTGNNGGGGGGTCGGAGTCTTCGCTCATGATTTTTCTATTTAGCAAGCCGATTATATACAGGTTGGCCTTGGCAAAGGTGCNTGCCCCGATGGTGTAGTGGCCTATCATGCAGCCCTGTCGAGGCTGCGACCCGGGTTCAAATCCCGGTCGGGGCGCCACATAANCGCATCCAATAACCCACCATATCGTACGAAGGAGCATACTGTTTTCTTACCTTGATATTGATNTCATTGATGGTTGTTCTACCTCCTGAAATCGAAATCAATCGGTTAGGTAGGNCTTCTACCTCATCGTGAGGTAAGATACTCCAACCTCGAACCAAAGATGGTGTTTCNGTNTTCAATAAAGGAATCANTGANGGTAAATGATTCAATGACATNTGTGGCAAATTNACCAATAATACATCCCATTGCCCAAGTTGGGTANTATCTGATGNAATATTTTGTGCATCCATGTTGCCGACNAAAATCTTGGNANTAATTTGCATTAAACCATCAATATTTTTTGGNAATGGNNTCGATTGTAATGNTGGTAAATTTTTGAAAANATATGGGNTNCAATTTGGGTTCAAATCGTTAGCTAATATTGTAGAAGAAAGATCTTTTTCAGCACAAATGTGCGCCAATGCCGGCCCAACACCACAATATGGATCACANATAGNAAGTGGGCGNTTCAATTCTTTTTTGAAATCCTGAAGTATTNGTATTGTTTCGAGTCTTTCTGTCTCTAATTTAGNTGAAAAATATACCTTTGCTGGATTCAGTTTTATGTGTANNCCNCTCTCTCTTATTGTGGTATCAGTATGAAGTAATTCTGAAGATAGTGATTNNAATTCACTNCCCAAAATAATTCGATCTGTACGTACNGCTGCAATCTCTAAATCTCTTACTCGATATTCNCCTTGNACACCATAATCAAAAGCAAGTACTCGAATTCGAGGATGTGCTTGCATTTTTGCCCGNATTAACGAATCTANNTTNGNNGGGATATTTNCAGAAAATCGTTGNGCGGGTTGAATCAATACATCTCCAACAATCTCNTGCCCACGCGCCCANCCNTCATCTAATTCNGATAAGTCCNAGNCCNCCTACTTCTTNNTNAAANATTTCTTGCCAAGATTTNGANCTAGTNATTGGAAGNGGTGTTGTTGAAATTATTTCTCCAANAAANTCANCNGGAATGTNNTNNGGTGCATCGAAATTAAGTGGAATCAATATNTTTNCTTCNGNNCCTGGATGAATGCGANAGTNATTNGAAATCCATCCATTTTNTCTCAATTTTTCTATTGTTTCTTGAGCGCGGACAGACGGTACGCTGAAATGACGCATGGGGCCCATCCGAACCAGTAGCGATACTGACTTGACGATGACGGAGGNGGNTGGATGGAAAAAACNGGATTGTCATTAATTGGAATTGGTCCTGGNAATCTAGATTTAATGACNAAGCAAGCAATAGAANTGTCTCAATCNGCNGATATTCGTTTTCTTGAAGGNTATACTAGTTCATTACCAANAGAAAGTCAAAANGAATTGGAAAATTTGGTTGGANANTGGTCTATGTTAATGCGNCCAATGATGGANTCNGCAGANGANATTCTTAAAATTGCAGAAAACAAAAAGGNTCGCAATCATGATTATTGGNGANCCAATGATTGCAACAACNCATATTGATATTCGATTGAGNTGTTTAGANNGTGGANTNAATTTCNACTATATTCCNGGAATTTCAGCTATCTCACTTGCNATCTCTACNAGTGGTNTACAATCTTACAGATTTGGTAGACAAATTACAATTACTTACCAATATGGAGAATATCTTCCAATTTCTCCATTGATTCAAATGNTTGAAAATAGATCTAGAGGTTTGCATACACTAGCATTGCTAGATTTAGATCCAACNGGNATGGGNGTAGAAATTCCTGTNCCGATGACGCCTGAAGAGGCNGGNAGAATATTGAAAGAAATGGCTAAAAAATCTGAAGAAAATGTAGAAGATATTGAGTCGTGGAANGTATTGGTATGTTCTGATTTAGGCACATNTTCAGAACGAATTGTTGCGACTACNGTTGGNGAATTATGTAATATTCANGGAGGAAGAATTCATTGCTTAATTATCCCATCTGAAATGCATGAAATGGAAAANTTAGCATTTAATTCTTGGAAAATTCATTCGTAGGAGTGAAACCTCATCACTAATTCCGAGAGANGATGGCGGGCCCAGCCAATGTTCGATTTCCCGGNGAGGANAAGCGTCGAAAAGTNAAGATGCGGGGCATAAAGAAGGCATCAGATACAATCCAAAAAAGATTGAANGCAAATTTATCTGAATTNTTNGAAGAGCCNGAAAAAATTATTCCAACTAGGCATGAAAATGCTGANTTTCCTAGACGAGATCTATTGAAAAAAACNGTAAAAGANATGGAAAAGGTGATCNATAAAAGAAATNATCATCGNTGGTTGCAAAAAAGAATGAGTAAGCGAAGGGGGAATGTNCAGGCTAGAGCTTTNGCTGGTTCGTTGGCCGCNGCTCATGAGGAAAATATCGATACTGTTTCAATTTTTCAAAATCCNGCCTATGGTAGGCATTCATTTCTGAGAAGAGGNTTGGCCGCNCCGTCAGANCTTGCATCAATTCAAAATCAAAATGATGTNCCTTTGCGTTTGTTACTTTGGAGAGAGCATGCGAAGGCNGGGCTCTGGTTTTTCGGTGGTAGAAATCAAACCGTGTGTACCGGTGTAAGCCCAATTTTGCCAAAGGGATGGGTTGCTTCATGTTTGAAAGGTAATCCAATCAAATTACTAAATGAAAAGGAAGAAGAAAATATTTGGAGAACAAAAGGGTTGGATATTGAAACCATCAAAGAAAATTCGCCTACGGATGAAGGATGGGTGCGTTTGAATTTCAACAATGGAATCACATTGGGAATTGGTGCATCTCAATTCAAAGCTGCTGATGCTGGCTTTGTTGGCCATCTATCATTACGAATGTTGCCACCCAAACTACTTCGTATTGCACACATTGATTGGATGTGGGTTCCAAAGGGATGGCCGGAAGATCGTGAATTGCCCCAAGCAACAGGTGATGCTGTAGATGCAATATTAGAGGCATGGACTGATTTACAAATTACAGACAAAAATTTGGTTGAGAAATTGAAAGGAGCTGTGGCCTCATCCATCGATGAGGGATTCGTTCTTTTCGATCAATGGTTCGAAGAAATCGAAGAGGGGGTAAAGGCAATTGATGGAACGGATTTGGAAAGGATGGCCATTAGAACTGCAATAGACGGGATTGATTCTGGCCTACATGTTCGAAGAGATGGAGTGGTTTTGGATTCACCTGATGATGTTGTTAGAATTGAAATGAATGCGGGACATGAAATTTTGAGTGTTTTATGGCCAGATTATGGCCACATAATTTTAGAAGATATGTTTGGAATTCAGGGTGAGGATGCAGACAAATTACATTCTACTCAAATGAAAAGAATGCAAGGGTTCAACGCATTCTTGAAAAATATTGATTCTCAAAGAAAAACAAAGGCAAAATTGGATGTTCTACCTTGGTTAAATGAAGATTTACCATCGCCATTGGATTTTGCTCATAAGTTAGTATGTAAGGCCCATGCAGATGGATTTGGAGCGACGACAAGTATGGTTCGAAAACGATCGGATGTCAATGAGTCGGCAATTGGTTGGGCTTGGTTATCTGCGCATGAAAAATCTGAATCAGAAGCGTGGAGATTTGATGAAATGGCTAGAGATAAAGGCGGAGATTGGAGTCGTTCAATTCGTAAGCTATGGGATGAAAGTGTGAGATTAATTGAGGGTGATGGAAGTAAAGAGAAATATGCTGAAGCCATGAAATCGTTAGCAGAAACTATGGGAAATACTGCTGAATTGCCGAGTATTGAATAGAATTCTAAAACATCAGTTAATACATCCAAAGTTATTCGTCATAATATGAGCAGAGCAGTCTTTGTATTGTTCTGTCTCATAGTGTTGGTATCTACAACTCCTGTGGCCTTGGGAGAAATGCAAGAAGAAGGAGAAGTAGTTGTAGTAACAGTAGATAGTACTAGATTTCGTTTTACTCCTGATACAATTACAATACAAGAAGGGGATTCAGTCCGCTTTTTTTGGGAAGAAGATCCTTGGGAACCAGCACATAATGCAGTAGAAGAAAATGGGTTATTCGACTCTGGAGAACCAGAAAGAAATGTAAATTATACATATACATTCCAAATTGGAGAAAATGGAACCTATCAGTATGTTTGTGAACCTCATGAAGAAGTAGGAATGATAGGAACGATAATTGTTGAGCCTTTATCAATAAATGATGATGAAAATGAGACTCAAATTGAAGATGAAGAGAATCAGTCTTCTGGTATTGAAGTTGGAGAAGGAACCATTCCACTCATGTTATTTTCAGCCTGGTTCCTTGGAGCAATAATATTTGTTGGATTCATTACACTTAATCGTGAACGATTTCAATTGAGTGTAATATTGGAGGAAGACATTGAATCTATTGAAAAGGGAGATTCATCATCTGAAGGTAAAACATTAGTCGATAGTTATCGTGCAAGGGTATTCACCTTGTGTGCTTTGTATGTTGCACAAGGAATTCCTTGGGGATTCATTACTGTCACTTTTGTGACTTTTCTTGCAGCACGTGGAGTGGGTGCCGGTGAACTTGCAGGATTACTGACTTTGGGCACATTACCGTGGTCAGTCAAATTCCTTTGGGGGCCTATTATCGACCGATATCAAATGGCCGATTATGGTCGTAGACGGCCTTGGATTCTTCTCGCACAAACGGGAATGGTTCTCATGCTCTTTGCAATGTTATTTGTTCCCGATCCAGCCAGTAATGTGCATATTATTGCCTTAATGTTCCTCATTTACAATATTTTTACTTCATTGCAAGATGTAAGTACAGACGCGTTAGCAGTAGATGTGTTAAAGCCCCACGAAATGGAGAAAGTAAATTCCTACATGTTTACTTCAAAGACATTGGGTGGTGCAATTGGAGGAGCGGGGCTTGGAACAATCATTGTCTTTACTGGATTTAAGGGGGCTATTCTGTTACAAATTCCTATCTTACTAGGAATAATGCTTGCACCGCTGTTGATGACTGAACGGCCAGGAGAGAAGCGTTTTCCATGGGATGTAAGCGAAAATTCTCGAATGGATTCAAACGAAATTTTCTCTGAAAAATATGATGTGGATGCTGTTAACGACAGTTTCGCAGTTATCTTCAACAAAATTCGTACTGCATTCAGTCTCCGCTCTGCTAGATTGGGTGTTATTTTGAGCCTCAGTGTGTCACTCTCTTTCCTACTCATTCCCGTTCTTCCACTACTTTTCGTTCTCGAACTCGGTTGGACAGAAGCACAATTTAATGCTACTAGAGGTGGATGGATTCTGATTGTAACAATGATTGGTTATCTAGTTGGGGGGCAACTTGGAAGACGATTTGGAGGGAAATCTGTAATCATTTTTGGTGCATTGGCAACTGCATTATCCACTTCTCTTTGGGGTATTTCAGAGGGGCTTTGGGATAATGCGACATGGATGGTGGGCATCTGGTCATTACGTAGCTTTGGGTGGTCAGTTGTGATGATCAATATCTATTCGCTTGTAATGAAAGTCACATGGGGTGAAGTGGGTGGGACCCAATTTACTGGTTATATGGCAATGATGAATCTCTCAGCAATCATCGGATACCAGTTGACTGGTCCTTTGGCTGGTCGCTTCGATTACCAAACCCTACTACTCATTGGAGCGGTACTAGAGACATTGGTAATTCTTACCGTACTATGGATTGACCCAGATGAAACACGAAGAACATTAGATAATTCGGCTTCGATTCCACTACTAGCTGAGATTGTAGAAAAAGGTTAGCGTAATCCTCCAAGTAATATCGCGGCTGGGGCGTAGGATTCACCAACAGGGGTTGCGGATCGTGCTGTCTTCATCATGTAAATTCCCAAAGGAATTAGTATAAATGGGAAAAAATAGTATCTGTTAACCATCTAAAGCATTAGAAATATCTGACCAAAGGTCTTCTATGTCTTCAAGACCAACACTTAATCGAACAAAACCAGGATCTATTCCTGAAGCTAATCTAACCTCGGGCGGAACAAACATGTGAGAAGATGTTGCCGGTACTTCGATTAAAGATTCAACACCACCTAGACTAGTTGCTTCAAAAATAATCGATAGTCGAGACATGAATTTCATGGCTTCTTGGTCATCTCCTTTTAGGACGAATGCTAACATTCCAGTCCCATTAGGCATGATTCTTTGGGCAACATCATAATCTGGATGATTGGACAATGATGGGTGAATGACGTTCTCAATTTGGGGGTGATTCGTTAACCGACGAGCTAGTTCTGCTGCATTCGATGCATGGGTTGGCATTCGTACACCCAATGTCTTGATTCCACGTTCCAATAGGAAGCAAGAATGTGGGTCTGCAGAACCCCCGAAGTGAACTTTCTTGGAAAATACCTTCGAAATTAATTCCTTTTCTCCAACCACCGCTCCACCAATGTGATCAGAGTGTCCATTAAGGAATTTCGTTGTACTGTGGATAACTAGATGGTGGCCCATTGAAATTGGTTGGACCGCCCAGGGTGATGTGAATGTGTTGTCTACAACTGAAATCAAATTGTGCCGATTGGCAATCTCTGCTATTGCTTCTAAATCACAGACTTTCAGTGTTGGATTAGTCAATGATTCACTATACAACATCTTGGTGTTTGGTTGAATTGCTGCTTCGTACGAAGCAGGATCTTGAATATCTGCCATTGTAACTTCTATTCCAAACCGAGGTAAATCTTCAGTCATTAATCCATATGTCCCACCATATACATCTGGAGATGCTACAATATGATCTCCCTTTGAGAGTAGACCAAGTAAAACCGTCGAAATTGCAGCCATTCCACTGGAGAAAATTTCTCCATCTTCGGCTCCTTCTAATGATGCTATTTTTTGGGCAACTGCTTCTGAATTCACTGAGGAAATTCGTGCATAAAGAAGTGTGTGTTGAGCACCTGCTGCCCAACCAGCATAACGCTCTTCGTTAAGTCGATATGTGGATGAAAGATAAACTGGAGTGTTTACGGCCCCGTCTGACTGATATGTGCCCGAATGAATCGAATTCGTGGAGAGATTCATGTCGTCGTCCATACGCTCACCAATACTTCGATTGTTAAGCGACTCATGAACAAATCGTATGGATTGTTTTTTTCTAGGTTGGTTGGTGAAATGATTCTACCTCTTACAAAATTCAATAATCAATTGTAAGAAGTTGTGGTTGGTTTCACCAATGCACAAGAAATCCACCAGGTTTTGTCATCATTGAACCTTAGGAGAAGGGTGTTGTCGGATTCGTCGATTCTATCTATGGTTGCAATGTCGTCATCTTTAGCAAAGGGTGGCCACCCTGGGCCATTCAGAAATGCTGGTGCTGATTCAATTTTCTGAACTTCCATTCCTACCTCAAAAACACCCAATTCAGAGTCGGAGTCATTGCCTTCTTCGATGGTTTCCAATATTGTATTCATTGCTGATTCAGAAAGGCGGTTAGTATTGTATAACGCTTTGATAACGTCTCTTTTAATTGAAGTTTCAAGCTCCATCAATTTCTTGAAACCGTGATGTTCGATTGTATCTTCTTCCTTATCTAATTTGAAACGGAATGCATCGAATACTTTCGGGTCCATTTTGTTGATTAATTCATCTTGTTGATCGCTCAATGTGTGTGCAAAACCAGTGTAAATCATTGGCCAAAGTGTCTTGTTTGGAAGGGTCAAAATAGTATCTATGAGTGAAAGATTACCATTTTCAGAAAGGGGTAAATCATCAACTGAATGTAATGTGATGTCTTCGATAATTGTTGCATGAAGAATCTTGGATAGTGACCATGGTTGTTCTCCAAGTTCATGCTCGATTTCATGGGCTAACTCAATCAAAGAAGTCATTGCTTCATCAATGGCTAATTTTCTCTCTAGCGTCTTTTTCCAATCCCATGACCATGCCATAACGTGTTATTTTGTTCACAGTATTTCAAGGCGTATTTTGGGATTGGGGTTTGTCTCCTGAGATTTTTTTCCTAAGGGTGTTTCCTGAATAGCCGACCAATGCAATGACTAGAATAAGGGCAAGAATAGGGAGAAGTAACGCAATGATTGTACAGAAAATGCACGCTCCGGCTTCTACAGTAGATACCACTGGATTGCCCAATCCACCTGTGGTGGCAGTTGATACTGCTCTCGTTGCAACTGTACCAACTTGGACCACTCCAGAAACACTACCACCTGCAATTATGGATATTCCCCATTGTATCATTGGATTAGAATCTGAAAGTGTTGAAGACATCATCAAAACTCCAGCCAATACTGCAGCTGGAGAGGCTATTGTATCCAAAAGATTGTCAATCCAAGGAATATAATACCCTAGTATCTCTATTACCATGGCTGCCCCAAGTATTACAAGACCTAGATCTGATGCCATCCACCCACTAAATCCAGACATCTCAATTGGGATTGGCATCATATCGAATCGAAGAAATAGGCCATAGGCAAATGGTGGAATGAATACGCGAAAACCGCTGGCTGCCGCTAAACCAAGTCCAAGAGAGACGGCCATTAATGTCTCAATTTCATTCATTTTATCGCCTCCTTGACCCATTTGGAATAATTTTCATTGGAATTAACAGCACTCCAAATAATTTGAGGAGTATCATAAGGGTGAACTGATTCAATGGATTGAATTAATTGGGTTAAAATGGAAATGTCAGTAGTTATTGAAATTCGCCATTCTTCTTCTGAATTGGCTCGACTCTCCCAATAATACATTGAACGGATTTTATCTATCTGAACACAAGCTACTACTCCCTCAGTAAGAAAAGTGTGTGCCCATTCACCAACTTCAAATTCTTTCCACGAAATTGGTAATGTGGTTGTAACTTTGACTACGGACATGATTCTTGATGTATACTTCCTCGGATTCAATCTATCGCCATAGGGATGGTTCAAGTCCCGAATGTGGGCTTGACGCGCCATGGCGATAGATTGGAGTCAGCCTATCGACACGGGAGCGGTCCCTGTTGATGGTGAGAAATTCGATGTAATCGTCGTCGGTGGAGGGCCTGGTGGTTCTGCAGCAGCAGCATATGCTGCAATGGATGGAAACAAAGTATTGCTGATCGAAAAAGATGTTTGGCCAAGAGACAAAGTCTGTGGGGATGCTGTGGGTGGAAAATCTCTACGACATGTGAAAGAATTGGGTGTCAAAGAAATGATTGAGCAAACACCTCATTTCCGTGTTACTGGAATGTTATTCAGTAGTTCAAACGGTCAAAACGTTACAATCTCTCTACCTAAAGAAGATGTAGAACGAAGAGAAGCAGGATATGCTCTCCCTAGAATTCAGTTTGATTATATGATGTTTAAGCGCGCTACTGATTTGGTGATTTCAAATGGTGGCAAAGTAGTTCAAGGAACAAAGGTAATTGAAGTGAATCATGACTCTGGACCCCAACAAAAAATTACGGGTGTTGTGATTGAGGGGGATTCTGTAACATCTCACGCAGCACCATTGGTCATCGGAGCAGGGGGGTGGCGATGTCCGGTTGCTCAAAAAATTGTAAATGAATTACATGGTGAAGATATGAGAGACGATCAACATATGTGTGGAGCATATCGAGAATATTGGACTGGTGTGAAAAATGTTGGAGATGAAGAAGGAGCGATTGAGCTTCATTTTGTTGATGATGTCATTCCAGGATATTGGTGGATATTTCCTGTGCAAAAGGGAGTGGTTAATGTTGGAATTGGGATGGTTATTTCTGAGCAACGTAAGCAAAAGGGAGTAAAGAAATCGTTAAGAAAACTTCAGCAACATCTAATTCAAGAACATCCACTTTTCAAAGAAAGGTTTGCTGATGCCACAATGGTAAAGGGGAGTGGAAAAGGGTGGCAACTTCCATTCGGTAGCCCAAGAAAGGGACAGAAATTACAACCTCGAAGAACCGCAATGGCAGGGGCTATGTGTATAGGTGATGCTGCAAGTTTAGTCGACCCATTTAGTGGGGAAGGTGTTGGAAATGCATTGTTATCAGCAAAGTTAGCAGTCTCTCTCTTTGATTCATCTAAACACGCTTCCGGTTTTCCTGAAGATCTCGCTCAGGAATATATGGTGAAATTGTGGGAGGCTTTGGGCCCGGAATTAAGTAATTCATTCAAAATTCAAAAAATCGTGAAAAGAAAACGTTTGATGAATATGTTTGTTAGAAAGGCTGCAAAACGTCCAGCATTACAGGATGCTTTGACGGATGCTTTGGCTTCAAAGGAAGCGCAGAAAAAGCTCCACAGTCCTTTGTGGTTAATTCGTAATATTATCTTGTGATGATCACTATGGATGAAAATTTGAATGGAATCAAAATCGTACTATTGGATTTAGATGGGACGATATATTTGGGGGGGGTGCCAATCCCAGGCGCGCTAGAGTTTTTGCAACGATGTAAAGAAAGGGGGGTCAAGACCATTTTTCTATCTAACAATTCTAGTAAATCTGTAAATCAATATCTTGTTAAATTAAAATCAATTGGAATAAATACTGTAGCAGAAAATATTCTTCTTTCAACACATGACTGTATTCAATGGTTAAAGGCAAAGGGATGGAATAAAGTGTATTGTCTTGGAACTAATGGGATGAAAGAAATGATGGAAAAAGAGGGGATTCAATGTCTAGATGAGGGTGTGGATTGTGTGGTATTGGGATATGATACTGAGTTAACATATCAAAAACTCAGTCAAGCAACAATACTCCTTCACCAAAAAAAACCATTGGTTGCAACTCACCCAGATATTGTGTGCCCAAGTGAAAATGGTGGTTTACCAGATGTTGGTGCAATTCTCAAAATGATTGAGGCGGCTACAAAGGTACAACCAATAGTAATTACTGGGAAACCAAGAGCGGAAATGGTTCTTGGCCTTTTGGAAAAAGAAGGGGTTGCAGTTTCTGAAGTTGCAATGATTGGGGATCGTCTCTATACTGATATGGAAATGGCAAAGGCTGCTGGTGTTACTAGTGTTTTGGTTTTGAGTGGGGAGGCAACTCAAACCGATTTGGAAAATTACGAATGGCATCCGGACGTAGTTGTTGATTCTGTAAGTAATCTATTTCCAAATTCGGCGTAGATGGTGGAAGTTAGAAATCAAGGGCCCGGGTGCTTAGATACCAGTGCAGTTCAATACCTTCCTAACAGAATTTTACTCGTGGCATCAAATTGGGATGAATCAGATGGGTCTGATTGTGATTTAATGTCGCTGCCCAAATGTAGAGAAGAGCCGGTTCTTCCTTCTGAAAAAATTGTTATTGAACGAATGGAAGAAAGTGGAGTTCTCATTGATATAAATGTAAAAAATGCGATGATTGCATCTAGTCGTGATTTAGCGCTTTGGCCCTTACCAAAGGAATTGGGGATACCATGTTTGGCTTCCTCTGCGTTGACCCTTCCTTGGTGGAAGTATGCTGATGAAAGGGGTGCGCTCTTGCCAAGCCATTATGAAACGGTTCAAATTATGCAAATGTTGCAAATGGAAAGGGGTGCAAGGGTTCTATTGATTGGACCTAGGGGAAGTTGGTGGACGGAATTAATTCTACGACTTGGGGCATCGGAAATACAAGTTATTGAGGCAGATGATGAAAGAAGAGAATTCCTAGAAAATAATTGGATTGAGCGTGGGTTGGATATTCTTTCTCATGATTTGGGGTGTAATGTAGAATTTTTTGGGATTGAGCGTGTTAAAATATCAGAAATAGAGGTTAATTCAGAATGTTGGGATCGTATTTTGATTACTGGTGCTTGTCAAGAATTGCCGAGGCGTTTGTTGCGTAGGTTGAATCAAAATGGTGTTGGACTCGTATCTGTTGGCCCAGAAGGCGCGTCTATGATTCGTGCAATTACTCCCGACGATGATGGAGGGTTGTATGTTGAATCAGTTACGATGTGGGCGAATGATGAGTTGGATCCTCGATTGTTCAAGAGTATTACAGGAACTCCATCAAATGGTGGACTTTCAGATTTGCAATTAAGGGCTGAAATTGGAGAGAGTTCTCGTGAAAACTCTTGGATTGGGATTGGTGATCATTCATTGAGAGATAGGGCTGGTCCAGTTAGATTGTTAGAAGCAATGGACCAATTATGGATTTCAATGGGTATTGAAAACGGTTCAACCGATCTTGATGTGGTAATGGCAGATCGCCTGTTTAGAATGGGGAATGTTATGCAAAATATTGGGATGTTTGATTATGCTGCAGAACATTTTGGTGCATCATTCAAGTTACGCCCATCAGCTGAATCTGCAACGATGATTGGTTGGAATTTTGGTATACAAGATGATGATGATGAAGCAATGGCTTGGTGTAGGAGAGCGATTGAAACCGACTCGCATTTAGGGGACCCGTGGAATGATATTGGAGCGTTATTGTTGGCAAAAAGAAAGGTTGGGGAGGCCATGTCGTGGTTTCGTGCAGCAATCAATAGTGAAAGATCGTTAAGTCCAGGACATCCTTGGTCAAATATGGCTCGTGCTCATTTAATGCAAAGAAATTCACGTGCAGCATTCTTTGCTGCCCAACAAGCAATAATACACATGCCAGATGATGCAGAATTACTAATGTTGTTAGATGAATTAGGATCTGATCTTTGTTAACATTTGGTTTTCTATTCTTCACTATTATCAATTGACTGAATGTCTTGAGGTGATTTCTTTAGAAAGGATGGAGCCCACCAGTTAAGAGGACCCATAAGTCGCATAGTCGCCGGAACAACAAGTGCGCGAACAAGTGTGGCATCAATGAAAATTGCTAGAGCTAAGCCAAGTCCAACTTGCTTCAAAATCACAATTGATGATAATCCGAATGCACCGAAAACGACAACCATAATAGCAGCAGCCCCAGTTATGAGGCCTCCTGTCTTTTGTAATCCATTGGCTACAGCAAGTGTATTGTCACCAGTACGCTCCCATTCTTCATGAATCCTAGAGAGCATTAGCACCTCATAATCCATTGAGAGACCGAAGACAATGCAGAACATAATTACCGGATTTCCTGAATCAATGGGTTGGGGGGTGAAATTCAGAAGGTCAGCCCCATAGCCCCATTGGAATACCCATACAAGCATACCAAAGGATGCTGAAATAGAGAGGATGTTCATGGCGATGGCTTTGATGGGGATGAGAACTGATTTGACTTGTATGAAGATTAAAATTATCGTGGCAAATAAAATGAATGCTAATGCACGAGGTAAATTCTCTGCAATCGCATCAAGATTATCGGCATTGTAAGCGGCGAATCCTGCTACCAACAAACGATCATTTTCACCAGTTAATTCACCGAGTATTTCGTCACGTTCACTACGAATTTCTTCTACAACTTTACGCGAGTCAACGTTAGTCTGTGCACCAATAAGCTGGATCGATATCATAGTAGCATTCTCACCCACAAATGCATCTCGAAGAGATTCTCTCAAGGTAACTTGTTCAGGAGATAAGAAAGTGTCGGGTGTTGACCAAAATTGCACGACTTCGTCTGCTGACATTTCTAATGAGGGGAGAGCGGCACCAATACCTCCTGC
This sequence comes from Methanobacteriota archaeon, assembly GCA_002718215.1. Classification (GTDB taxonomy): domain Archaea; phylum Thermoplasmatota; class Poseidoniia; order Poseidoniales; family Thalassarchaeaceae; genus MGIIb-N2. The sequence goes on along the minus strand of PBDV01000029.1, from coordinate 4,883 downwards.
GACTCTTGAATCATTCAGAATGTCAATAATGTAAGTGTGTAGGATTCGAAGATTCGTCTCATTGAGGGGATCTGCACCCCCAGTATCAATGACGATGAAGATAGAATTCGCTGATTGATCTGGCCACAATTCATCGATGAGTTCCATTCCTTCACGGGATTCGTCATCTGGTGGCAATGCCCTCCATGATGAGAGTGAAAATTCAGCATAAACAAATGGTAAGCCTGCTCCAACCAATAGAATTAATGTTGGAATTAAAACAGCCCAAGGACGGTCCATTACTTGCTTAGCAATCCGTGCCCACACTCCGTCATCTTTGGCTCGCATATCTAAAGCAAAGGGGAATTTTAAACGATTGACGTTAGGACCTAACCATGCCAAAATTGCAGGAAGAACGATTGTAGAATAAATCATAGCAATAGTGACAGCAATGGTTCCTCCAATCCCGAGTGAAGGTAATGATGTGTTGGTAAAGAATAACATTCCCATTAGGCCAATGGCAACAGTAATTCCTGAGAAAAATACGGCTTTACCGGCCGTAGCGCAACTCATAGCTGTAGCTGTACGAACATCGTGACCACGATCTAATTCCTCACGGAATCGATTTACTAAAAAGAGTGAATAATCTATAGAAACACCGATGCCAATTAATGATACAATGTTGGTTGCATATGAGGTGACATCAGTTACATTAGATAGCCAAATTGTCATGCCAACAGCTGCTACTAAGGTTCCTCCACCAATACTTAGAGGCAATAGAGCAGCAATTAATGAGCCAAAAATCAGGCCAAGAATTAGAAGAGTTAGTGGGATTGCTACCACTTCAGCCTTTACAAGGTCTTTTTTGATACGGTCATCAAATGTCCAATCAACTGCAATACCATCTGTCATCCATGCTTCAAAATCATCGTCGATAACAAGTGAATCATGTAAGTCGGTAAGCAAGGATTTGCTTTCCTTCCTATCAGTCGTGAAAGATACTTGGTTGATGGCGTAAGTTCCGTTGCTGTCTGAAACAATGACGTATTCTCTCACTGCTTCTTCTACATCCCAAGAATACTCAATAGAAATATTAGGATGGTTTTCAAAATCAGAGAGGGCTTCTTTCACAGCAAATTGCCATGCATCATCTGAATCATTCATCATCGGATGATAGACAATATATCGGAACGATGGTCCACCCGCATCATCCTCGGTTGCAAAGCGTTCAGAAAGGAGATCCCATGCATGCATGGATTCTACATCGTCTTCACCAAAGGATTCAGCCCAATCAGCCCCAATAGTGATGAGGCTGCCCATCAATATGCACGAAACAAGACCAAAAACAACCATGGTTTTTCTTCGATCATGGATTAACAACCCTATTTTGAAAAAGGGGCGTTCTTCCAACATCTTAGGGTCGGTGGCGCCTTCCATAATCAAGGGCAAATATATTGTTATTTCAATGAGTGTCTTGGCCAGAATGGTATTTTATGTTAAGTTGATTCTTCGTTTTGTTGTGGAACAACCAATATAGAAGTTGATGAACGATCTACTAATGGTAATGTAACTTCTGAAAGTGATGGGAGTACATGAAGAGTACAAGCAGTTCCACATGCTGGTGCTAAGTAATCTTCTCCTGTATCTAATAATACAAAACGAAGGCCATGTTCTTGTGGAATCAATGCATCTATTCCTTGAAATTCCATCATCATAATGACTTCTTGCCCTGGAATAACTGTCTGAGGATCTGAACCTCCAGCATGATAACGGACGTCCATTGTTGCATGACCTATTCGTAATCCTGTTTCACCATCTTGCATTTCGATGAAAATTTGACCGCCATCAAAAGAAGGGACGGCTGAAAGATGAGCTGTAACCAAACCTGAAATATGTAAATCACGATCTAAATTGATATCTGAACAATCTATTGTGATGGTTTGACCGCCCCCAACTACTGGTGGGCCGCCTCCTACGAAAGTGCCATCATAATCACAATCACCAAGATCTAGAGATAGTAATTCTATATCTTGAGGTGGCCAAACTTCTTCGATTCTCCATTGGCCGTCATTGCGTTGTATTTGTGCAGTTAAGTCTGGTTTTTCACCCCTATTTTGAAGATAATATTCGAACCATTCAAAGAGATCTTGGGCCCAATCCCATCTAGTCATATTTTGGAATGCTTCGCCACCATAACCACTGTCTATATCGTCGTGTTTTTGCCACTGATCAGGATAGTCGTGCCCCCATTGGCCTAAGATACCACGAACATCATAACCAGATTCTAGATAGTCAGTATACCAATTAGTGCCTGGTGGCCCGCTGAAAACTTGGTGGGGATCAACATTCCAATCTTGCATTCCTTGAACCCAATATATACTCCCATTCCAATTTTGGAATGCTTTGTCTATATGGCTTCGTTCGTCGTAATAATTTTCCATATATGGGTCCATCTCCCCACCGATGTATGTTACCGGGCCTGCAAATAATCCCTCAGCGATATCTGGACAAACATTATCCAAATCATCTTCATTGTAATCAACAGTGCTAGAAAAATAATTCATATGCATTACTTGAGAGCGCGCTTCTGCGCTTCCATTCTTATACAACAACGGATGAAGAGCAGTAGTCCCAGAAATCGGAACTATTGTTTTTAGATATTCACTCCCCATTGCTGCCGCTTCCCATTGAGTTGCACCCTCATATGATTTGCCATACAGGCCAACATTACCATTACTCCACTCTTGAGTGCCTAACCACTCAACTGCCGCGTGAATTCCTAGACCTTCTCCCGCTCCGCGATAGTCAAAACATCCACTACTTTCTTCAGTTCCAAAAACAGCAACTTGAGCAAATGCATAACCATGAGGTACGAAATTCTCGAAAATGAATTCACCTCTTCCCGCACTAACGACATTGGTTGGTGTTGATTCAGAACCTTGTAAACCATACGAAAAATATGGGGAAATAACCGCAATAACTGGAACTTTATCTCCAATTTCAGTGTTACTAGGTAGCCAATAAGACAAATGAACTTCAGCAGATGATGGGCCGGTTTCCCATACTTCTGAAGTGTCCACTTGGATGAATGTTTCTTGAACAGTTAATGCAGTGTGAGGCCCGGGTTCCAAAACCAAACTATAGCTTCCAGTACTATTCCAATCCAATAAATGACGATCCCAAATTGATGGGTATGTGTTAACTTCATTATCATCAACTATGTCATCATTGCCAAAACATCCTGAAAAACTAGCACCAATAATTAGGAGGATTAACTGGAAAGAGGTGCCCCTCATATTTACGCCGACTAGGGGGGGTGAGAAAATACTGACGATTGGGTGTAAAACATCGGCATCCATTTCTGTGAGGGCTTAGAGGAGAGGTTGAAATTCATGGGTGTGAGGCTTCTATATTTGACATCTCGGTGGCCCGATCCGCCTGGAGAAGCCTTTCTATCTAACGAAATTAGAGATTTATCACCACATTTTTCAGAAATTGTAATTGTTCCAATTGATGGGCCTGTAGGTATTTCAGAAAATGTTAGGTATACACCAAGTAACGTTTCTGTTAGAAGAGATATTCGAGATAGTGTTCTCAATCAATGGAATAATACTGGAATGATAGGGCGTTTGAGTTTGGGACTTAAGCACCCATTTTGGACAATAGGTGATGGGTTGAAGGGGAGGCCTTTCTCTATGCGTAGAAGTATTGGGGAAATGGGGCAAGCAAATTTATTCAGCAAAACAATTCGCAATAATTTAGACTTAAGAGAATTTAGTGCTGTAGCAACGTTTTGGTTAAGCCGAACCGCAACAATATGTGCCCTTTTGAAAATTAGTTATCCACATTTGGTTGCATTTTCACGCGCTCATGGTATGGACATATATGCGCAAAGAAGTGGTTTGAATCGGTTACCCCTTCAAACTGGAACTGTACGTAGATTGGATGGGGTGCGTGCTGATTCAAACAAAGGGGTTCTACATTTGCAACAAACACATACACAAGCAAAGAATATTGCAATAGGAAGATTGGGCGTAGATGATCAACAACCAATAAATGGATCAACAGATGGGGTATTGAGGATACTGAGTGTCTCATCAATTATCGGCGTTAAAAGAGTGAATTTGATTGCTGAGGCTTTGAAAGAGGTGTCTCGAACGGTTCACTGGACACATATAGGAGATGGAGAACTTCGAAAAGAATTAGAAGAAATCATAGATACTCTACCTAGTAATATCATTGTAGAATTAAAGGGGTGGATACCCAATAATCAACTAATGGGTTGGATTGGAAAACAAGAGTTTGACCTATTCATGAATGTAAGTAGTTCAGAGGGGTTACCTGTTTCAATAATGGAGGCTTTTTCTTTTGGAATCCCAGCATTAGTGACTGCTGTAGGGGGGAATCCAGAAATTGTTCAAGAAGGGGCTGGAATCCTATTGGCTGAAAATCCTAGCATTGATTCAATCACACAAAATATACAAAATTGGGATGAGGCTAATTTACAGCGTCGTGAAGTTGCATTGTGTATTCAACGAGAAGAATATTGTTCAGAAAAAAATCAAGAAGTGTTTGCAAAGGAAATATTGAGTAGATGTGTGGTAGATTGATTGTGTATTTGTTTAGAAATGCAGAACTTTCTTCATCTACTGTCCTAACGCTCAACTTGATTGTATGGTACTTGAAGGTGCGAGAATTCTGGTGACGGGTGGTACTGGAAGTATTGGTTCTGAGATTGTTCGACAATTATTGGGGAGGAGTCCGGAACATATTTTGGTCTTTTCAAGAGATGATTCAAAGCATTTCTATTTCCAACAAGAAATGGGATATTGGGCTAATGTTGGATTTATGATTGGGGATGTAAGGGATCGGGAATCATTGTCTCGAGCCTTCCAAACAGGAAT
>PBDV01000028.1 GCA_002718215.1 Methanobacteriota archaeon | reverse complement strand
TTGTAGGATCAGAAATCATAGTCGATGGGACAATGAACTTGAATGGTTTTCTTTCACAATCTACACCGATTATTGCCAGTAATGACGCACAAATCCGCCTAGAAGCAGATATGAGGGACAGTAGAGACGATCACCATGTTACTGCAAGAATACATACTACCCTCGATTTCCAAGGCAGTATTGTACAAGGGACTCTAGTTGATTTCTGGGAACGTCAATTAGAGCAAAAAATTCAGTTTCGTGCTAACGAAGTAATTGCATCGATGACGGATTTTGGTTACCCACCTGAAACTACGAACCCAATTCCAGTTGATGCAAACGGACTAATGACACTTCCAAAGAGAACTGTAGAAATTGGTTTCTCTGATGGAACTGTTTGGAATGAACAGGCAACCATTGTGATTCATTCATACAAAACAGCTTGGAACGCCCAATTAACAGATTACGGAAGCAATGAGGTTCTGCCAATTGAATCACTGACAAATTACACCTCAGAAAATTTACCCATTCTAACTATTGATAGCATTTCACCAGAAGAAACAACACGTACTGTGAATAGTCGAATCAAAATGAATGCAACAATCACAAACTCAGGTGAGGGTGATGCAAGAATTGCATTGGAATGCTTCTTGGGTAACGGTTCAGTTGCAGATGTGGGAGGATACCCCATTCTAGAAATCCCAGGAGGAGAAACGCGATCTGTAGAATTCAATTGGAATATGTATGAACCAGGGAACACAACAATTAGTTGCGGAGTAATACAACCATCACAACTTGTTGTTGCTGGTTCTTATGGAGGAGACCAAATAGATTCTGATGTAGTAATATGGACAGAAGCGATTCAACAAGAAAGTGGTTTGGGCGTTCTTCCTATCATTATTGTCGTAGTCATCCTACTCATAGGAGCAGGAATTGGTATTCTTCAAATCAGTTTAGCCGCGGAAAAGAAGCGTGACGAAGAAAAGAAGCAACGACCGACTGAGATTCTCAATGATGATGCCTAACAACCAGGAACCCAACGTTCCCGATCAGGCTCGTTTTCATCGCCACCTTGGTCTTCAACTTCAAAGGTATACTCACTGGACGAAGTTACTGTCTCCGAGCCCCACAATGAATCTTGAGTGATACTAACGGTAAGTGTATAACATCCATAATCACTATTTTGCCAATCGTCCTTCAAGATAATTGAGACTCCTTCTTGTTCTTCACTGCCTTCTAATTGTAGCTGTGAACCCCAATCTCCTACTATTGCAGCACCGTCGCCATATGCTCCACCATCGGTATCCCAAGAAGCTGCAGTTCGTACCACTTCCACCACTGGATATGCTATTGCAGTTCCACCTGGTCCGGATAAAGTGGTAGTGAGATTATAGTTAGCCAAAGGCATCGCCACTGGAGAGGCAGCAGATGCGAGGCCAGAAGACACACTCAATCCCACACCAACTAGACATCTCTCATGGTTTGGATCATCACAATTTGCAGACATAACTGCAGTTACACCTGTTTCTGCACCTGTAATTGTTCGAGTAAGGAAATTAGAGTCGATCGTACGCTCCCAAACCGTATCGCCAACAGTTACAGACATCGTATAATCTTGGCCAGAAGCGCCAAGAGCATTACCAGAATAATATGCGGACGTATCTATGCTAAATGTTCCATGCTTACCGTAACCATCGGTCTGATCAATACTGAAGGCGTATGTTCCAGAATAAACTGATGATGACCCATAAGTAATTGCGACAATTGCATCATGTGACCCTGCACCTTGATTCTGTCGAATTGTAATTTCCATCGAAGACCCATCTTCTTCGTAATCAATTCCACCAAATGACATGGTTCCAACCCATACATTTCCAAATATTGTTGGCAATAGGATTAGTACAGATACTAGAACCACAACAATCACACTAGACATCATTCTGATTCCGCCAGATTCCAAAGGATTCCGAATATCCAATTGCCACCAAACAATTCCGCCTGTTGCTACGATAATGAATGGCAAATAGGAGGACAATGAAAATGGTAAATATGCATCAAACCACATTATCAAAAAGTAAGGTAAAACCATCACTAAGCCAATCATCTTGAGAGAATCGGCCATTGTTAGTTCTGAACTAGATTCATCAGATTCAGACTTTGCTCGAGACAATAGTCCTGAATCAGTAGATTCGGTTTCTACCGCTTCCACTGGCTCTTCTGCATCCACTTCTTCTTCCACGCGATCTAATAATCCGCCTGACATCGATATATTCTCGCCCCTCGGAGGTTATGAAACCGTTGGCCAATCAAGGTACACTGAACGGGATTAAGCGTTCAACTAGAGATTGCCGAACATCAAATGAGAATATTGGGTAAACCATCATCCTCTGGCTCACCATCTTCATTCGGATTGGAACGTCGTGCTATTGCTGCCGCAGCTAATCCAATCATCATAACTGAACCAATCATCTCGAATCCAGGTAGGTAGATTCCACGGATATAGATGGTAACCATTTGAACTTGATAATTAGGGATACCTTCAGTTCTTACAGAATAATCACTGGTTGCTTGGAACTGTAACTGGTAATAGATATCAGACCATCCCTGTACCTTTGGTGTCCTCATGATTACTCTTACGTTGTCTGGAGGAGCCTGTGCCTCAATCTCAGTGGAAACCTGTGGTAGTGAAATCTGGAATCCTGCATCTTCTAAATCCTCGCGATTCGCGACATCGATATTGAATCGGTCATATGCGTTACCATCATTGTATACCTTGAAGTTGAATGTATAATCTACCTTTGGACGAAGTTGCTTGAAAGGCTCATCAGCTTCTACTCTGAGCCGTGAAAACTGCTTGATGACCACAAGTACAGAAGTAGTCTTTGGAGTACAAGTTCCACAAGGAACACCCGTTGCTGTATCTACACGAGCTGTAATTGAAACAGTTCTCTGACCCTCTGCCATTCTTTGATCTCCACGGACAGATACTTCGAACGTTACTTCTTGGCCTGCCCCGACAGTGACTGTTCCTGGAGCAGCATATGCAAGCCCTCCAGCAGTAACAGTAATCGCGACGTTTTCAGAGTAAGCAGTTGGATTGTTCAAAGTACAGTATGTAGTTCCAGTTCTAGCGGCGCCAGGAAATACTTCAATCGGAAAGTTAGCAGGAGAGCAAACAATACCAATATCAGGGTTAGGAGAAGCCTGTGCTGCAACGTTTCCTGCTGCTCCAGCCCACATGCTGAATCCGTAGATTAGACAGAAGAACAAAACTGTACGGGCCGACTTCACGCTCTCACCAACACTCTGTGGTGCCCCGCCCCGTATTAAGAAGTTGGCCCCTAGATGTAGGTCACAGATTACCATTATTCAGAAGTCATCCAAATCGACGAAATCATCGAATTCGCCATCATACCCAACAACTCTCTTCCTGCGAACAGTTCTCAAGGCAATGAAAATTACAAGGAGAACAATCATCACACCTGCGACAGATATACCCCCATACAATAGAGCGGTATCATCACTTCCAAATTCAATCAAAGGCTCCGGGGCACCATCTGATCGAAGAATAAATTGAGATTGTTGAATTTCTGAATTATCAAAATCTGAAACAAATTTCACAATTACTTGCACATCAGTTGCGGGAACTTCTGTTGATGCTGAAACTGTGAATGAAAAAGGCAGCCTCTCATCAGAATCCAATTCCCCTGTATCATTCACAGAAAACGAGAAACCAATAGATTCCAAAGCACTCTTATTTTCAATCGATACTGAAAATGAATCTTTTCCATTCCCTTCATTGTGCAAATCAAAGGTCACCTCAGAATTTGTCCCAATTTCCATGTTTAATGTACCTGTTCTCGCAGAAACAGACAAGTCAGCGTACTGCAATATACTGACATAAAAATCAACGCTTTCAGGTTCACAAGTTAAACAAGGAGCCCCATTTACATTAGTAACAGTCGCAGTCACAGTAACATTCCTAGTCGAAGGGGACATCTTCTCATCTCCTCGAAATGCAACTGTAAATTCCTCTTCGCCTCCAGGAGGTAGAGTGATTGAACCAGGTGCTGCTGTCGACAATCCTGCTGCAGAAACAGAAATATCCACACTCTCAGTGTAAAGTGAATCATTTACAACAATACACCCCACATTCACAGTCCTATCAGATCCAGGATGAACTTCAATTCCATGGGGGCCGGATTCACATTCTATGGAAACACCTGGTAGAGGGCTCGCCTGAGATGAAATACTGGGAGCCAATAATAAGCAAGCCACAAGCACCAACAACCGCTTCATTGTGCCTTGGGACTCCTCTATCTATTGAATCCCTTTCGCTGAAATTAGTGGACCCGACCGGATTTGAACCGATGACCACCGCGTTATGAGCGCGGCGCTCTAACCAACTGAGCTACGGGTCCTGTGCTATCCTGAACGATTGAAGGTCATGAATCTGTTCATCATGGCCCTAATGTGGCTTTTACAACCTCTTCACAGGCGATACGAACACTTGCTGGAACGAAGACCATCGTATCCTGAACTGTCTCCGCAATAGCAGCTGCAACTGATGATACATCTGCAATATCACGGCCATCAACAAGTTGAATTCCACCCTCATATGGGCGATACCCTACATTCACAGGTCGAGAAATTATCAAATCTCTAACCGGATCGTAACCCGCTGCAGAAATTTCTGCTGAAATTGAAATCATACAACGTTCGACGTGTTCGGGAGTCAACCATGGAATTCTGATTCTCTTGTGGAATGAATCCCGAGATAATATTCGCGTTACCCAAAATGTAAGTTCTTGATCTGCTGAACCTTTCCAAGATGATATTGCTGAAGAAACCACTGAATCATCTAAACTAAGATAACCATTAGCATCCAAATCGTTAGAATGCAACATCCCGTAAATCGCATCACTCAATTCTAATTTTCCTTGTGATGCTAACTCACGAGCCCTAAGCAATGCCTTACGGTGATATTCTGAAGTTAGAATGTTTAGTTTGTGGAAATATACCAACTTATACATGTGCAAACGTGTAAGCAAATACGATTCAACTGCAGGGACTCCATTAAGATGAATACATAATGACCCATTCTTATCGAGGCGTAACGCCCTGAAAATTCTTTGAACATCATAAGTTCCAACATCTGCACCCGAATGATACTGATCTCTGAGGAGATAATCGAGACGATCAACATCCAGTTGACTACTAACTATTTCATGCAAGGCAATTGGGTGAACTCTACCTGCATAGATATCTTTGAGACGCGAAATTCCAGATTCACCTATGATTCTGATTAGAGCAGAATGAAGGTCATTTTCAGGATCATCAAGAACCACCCAGACCCATTCCTCATGCCCGCGGTATGTACGAAAGATTGTGCGGTCCTCCAACATATGAGAATAAGGAGGATGGCCAATATCATGTAATAATGCAGCGTAGCAAACCAACTTTGCATCTAGTTCAGAAATCCAACCAGGATGAAGTTCCTGTAATCTTTCAACAATAATTGATGCAAGATGATAGGCACCTAATGAATGTGAAAATCGAGAATGTGTTGCTCCAGGGAATACAAGATCGCAAGTAGACAATTGCTTAATCCTGTGAAGTCGTTGAAATGTAGAAGTGTCAATTAATGACTTAACATCATCAGGAATTCGAATGTCTCCGTACAAAGGATCTCGAATTACCCGCACCTCTGCGGCACGAGCCTCTACCTCTTCGGACCCCCCGCTCATGTGGCCCCATCACCTTGTCCGGCATCAATAGTTCGCCATGTCCACACTCCAACAGGGACACTATACAGGAGCACGGATGTAAACCAAACAATTACGCTGCCAACCCATGGCCCAAATAGGGGAAAAATTGCAATTGAAACTAATCCATAAATTGAAACCGAAACGGAACCCAACATCATCGGCCCAGTGGCTCCAACTGGAACTGCACGGCCTTGAGCAAGCCATAATGAAACCATAGTTGTAAGGAAAATAGCAGGGAATACTGAAACAACACCACTAATGAATGGGAGGCCCAAACCCGCAATCCATACAGAAAGGCCAATTGCACCCCCTGCAGCTAGACCTCTAGAAAGAATAGAAAAAAAACTTACAGAATTGCTACCAGAAGGCGCAAAATCGATTTTTGACACAGCAAAAAAACCCAATATGAATGCCAAGAAAACTGCACTTATTCCAATTACAATCGGACTTACATGTGAAGAGACTGCCTCCACTGTATACGTGGAAATACCTGCAAAGAAAATCCATAAAATCACTGAAAATGATGCTACCCCATATACCAGTAAACCCTCTGAAAAATAATCTTCAAGAATTCGTGGTAAAAGTCGCCATGAACCCAAAAATAGGACATTCAACAACATCCCAATTGGCACCATTGCCATAGCTGCAGTGAATAATTCAGAATCACCTGAAACGCCAATCCATATTCCAATGCTAGCGGGAACAATGGTGGTAGGTAGTGTAATAATTCCGCCAATTGCTCCTCCGCGCCTTTCAATAAGCACTGTTGCCAATATTGCTACTACCCCTGCCATAACTGAAGAGAGTAATATCCCACCAGAATCTAAGGCCATGGAATCTACTCACTTGTTGAGTAATCTTTGAATTAACTCTGCCTTCCTTCCAGAAGTAGACATTCCTTGATCTGAAAGAATGGACTTCAATTCCTTCACTGTCATGGTTGAGTATACGGATTCAGATTCAGCTGTTGATGAATCATCTGAATTCAATTGTTTAGTCCACGCACCCACTAAATCAGCAACTTCGACCGATTCCTCATCAGCCATTTCTGCAGGTGTGGCTGCAAACCCATCATTAGATTCCCATTTTCGGGACTCGCTTCTAATTAAAATCACTAGTAAAACTCCAATTAATCCAGCCATAAGCACAACAATAGCAGTCAAAGCAAATACTGTTCCGGATGTGTCTTCCTCTACATCTAGAATTGGTTCAGAGCCCATTACTTGAATATGAGTAACCATATTTGCGGAGGCATTAGGTCCACGAATAGAACGTAAAAGAATTGTATGATTCCCCTCTATTTCTACATCAGGAAGTTCTTGAAGCCTGTCTACCAACATTGTGTGAGTGATTGTTACCTCTTCTTCACCCAAATCATGCTCTACTAGATCCATCCATGTGTCCCTCATATCCCATGTTCTCCATTGAACTTCAACTGGGTCACCAGTAAGAGCATAATCAATACCTTCACCTGGTCCAATGTGGATCTTGTTGTCAGTAGTTGGCTCCGACAAGAGAGAGATGTTCATCCCCATATCTAAGCCGTAAACATAGTTTGCAGCCTCAGAAACAGACTCGGGTGAACGAGTCTCTCCATGACCGTAGACGTTATTCTGTCGATTCTTAGGAATTAGATCCTCAGGACAGGGTTGGTTTGCTAGCATAAAGTGACACTGACGATAGATGGATGTCTCTTGCATAATATTTCGAACATCGAATGGAGAGATGTCAGGATTTGCCTGATACATCAAAGCAGCAAGTCCTGCTGCACCAGGGGTCGCCATGCTCGTTCCTGACTTGGAAGTATATCCTGTACCTGTGTTAAAATCAGGAGCCATTACATCTGACCCTATGAAGGCGATATTTGGTTTAACTCGATTTTCTTCAGTTGGTCCTTCACTAGAATAAGGTGCAATAGCTCCATTCTTATCCAGTGAACCTACAGTAATTACGTCCTCTGCGCTTCCAGGAGTACCTATAGTTCCAGGGCCAGCACTATTTCCAGCCGCAATAAAGAGAGCAATGCCCTCAGCCATCATACGGTTACCCATTCGATTGACTGACTCCTCTTCAGATGAAGTCCATTCGATTGCACCCGGGCCTCCAAGACTCATGCTTGCAGCTCGAATGTTGAAAACATGCTTCTTCTCAACGGTCCACTCCATCCCTGCCATTACTGTGGCGAATGATCCTGAACCTCCAGAATCAAGGACTTTTACGCCCACTAACTGAGCTTGAGGAGCTACACCAACATGAACCATTTCAGGAGCACCGGTTCCTGCAGTAATTCCTGCACAATGAGTCCCATGACCTTGATCATCATACGCCTTCACCTCAGTACCATTTGTTAATGCAGGCGTGTTAACCGGATCATAAAAAGCGATAACTTTCGGATCATCAGTTTCATTGTTGTCGTCAAGATCATCCAAACCAGCATGATCTGAATCGATTCCAGTATCAATAATTGCAACAACAGAACCAGTGCCAGTATAGCCTGTATCTTCCCACACAGTATCTACTCCATGATATGGAACTACATCTTCCATCTGAACCTCTAGGCGCCCATCAAGTTCGACTAGAACTACCCCTGGCAATTCAGTCAATTCAAATAAATGATCAACTGAGACTCTACCTGCTATTGAGTCGATTAAATGATATCTCCACTGGACAATAAAATCAATTGAATTCTCAAGAAGATGTTCGTCCTCTTCTGTAGGGGTATGATCAAAGTCAACAATCACTCCGATTCGGCCATTTTCATCAACCCAGCCTCCTCCACTCATACCAGCAACTGCCATCCAAACAGCATCGTGAATCCCATCACGATCCTTGTCCATGTTCGTGGTTTCCCACCAAGGTAAATCCCCCACTGAAGATTGATTGTCAACCATAGTAAGAGGAGCAGCAACAGGAACTAAGAGAATTGCAATTACTACGAATGCAAACAGACCCGATACACTCCTTAGGATGGCTCTCATACTATTGGGTAACAGCAGGTACTCAAGAAACCAACGCATCTAGAACTCATATAGCGACGGAATCAAGCCAAGATAGTATATCCGAGAATCATGAAGAGGCGGGTTCACAGCAGATGCTTGGCTGGAACTGTGCTCTTCTTATTGCTAACATCTACCGTTGCGTCTGCTGATGTGATGACCCCACAGTGGACAGAGGGAGACGAATTTGTGTATGTCGGTTATGACACATTTGCAATCGAAACAATGACGCAATATGTCGCGAATGGAAGCACTCCTGAATCAGTAGACNGGATAGGAAATGATAGGCTGACCACTGAATATAATGGAAATGATGAATGCACACGCTCAGCTTGGGAAGGAGACTGTTCAAAAGCNACCCAAAANCATAGAATTGATTTGATTGCTAACTGGACNAATNNCAGCACATTGTTTGAATCNGATANTCTCAATGTTACAATCCACACCNANCGAGAAATGTGGGAACCTGTAGATCGAATTGGNNTGATNNCNCCNTTTACTGATNTGAAGACAATAACNANATTNGTAGTTAATTTCACNGTTGGNTCNGAANNNAACTCAGTAGAANTNGAATCTACANTGTGGGTNAATACCACTAGAACNGGNGATTGGCCNGAACGTTTCAGANCNGGTGANTCTTGGATTGTNGAACAAGAAAGTGAAACNTCNTCNACAANCAGAANTCGNGAAAATGGCGGCCCNTGGAATTGNNANTNANAACCANNTGGANTAGTGAAGTTTTGAGTTCNATNTGGNCNGCAGGNGANGAAGTNGACATTTATGTCGGAGAAGGTTCTCAAACAAAAATCTCAACNANNCCAGTGACTATNGAAGAAACTGGNGGNCANAGAGTNGANACAGTNTGGGTTCACGATGAAGGATATATTCTGCAACAAGAAACTCGAATTGACGGNAAAATNNCACTCGTNTTACAAGCNTTAGANTGGACATATCAACACGAAGATGCAAGAAANNTNCAAGTNACTGGNAGCGATNGNACNGGNGTAATTTTCATGTTCGNCTTAGTAGGNATTGCATTGGCAACAATTCTAGGTTGGNTTGGTTACCGAGCATATAGTATCNTGAAAGANNCTGATTATATCGANGANATTGCAGAAAAGGTAGTNGAAATAGACCGAANNNTNAGAGAAAAGGGNAGAGATTCAGAGCCGAATCAAACGCGTGGCNTGCTCACTAGANCGNCCGAGATNNTCGANGATNNNGNNNANATCTGAAATCATTTCACCTCTAATTTGNGCACCCATTGCCGAGCCCTGAATTGTGATTTCTGNTGCACCACATGCAGTATAGGTAAGNGTGNTAGAATCATGNCCAATACATGCAATTATTGCATGNCTTGACCAATCATCTANTGNAATCGTACTATCACCNAAACTTGTAGAATTTATCGANANTGTGANTTCNCCATTTGAAGTNGANGATTCAATCATTTCATCCATTGTGTAGAGATGTATNGTNCTAGANAANGGACTACCATCAGAAGNTTGAGTTCTAACNGTAACATTTANTGGNACNTCTTTNCCNAAATCATCNGATTCCAATTCGACAANTACCTTAGAAGGNGNATCAGAACCNGGAGAAGTTCCNGCAAATGAATATGAAATNAGNTTGAANGTNCCTTTNACCCCATTCAANCCAACATCTTCNGTATACCAATATACGTCATTTTTTACATCNGGNCAATANCGATGTTCTTCAATCAAAATCCCATCAGAAGCAATCTCAGAAATTGAAACTGCATCNGAATNACAAGGAAANGAAAGNAATGACGGNTCAAGTATTTNCACAGGNAATGTTTCACGATCGGTTGTNTTCACTTCNGTGTTNCCNGGNAANGANACCAATCCTTCNCCCTCCCANGTNGTNGAACGCTCAATAGAAAGAAAATGAACATCNGATTCACGTATAGGNAAATCATGATATTCATANGANGGNGAAAAGGTAGTATTCTCTANAACATCNGCCATATCTANTTGCACTGGNCCAGCAGAAAAATCGATATCAAAATTTCTAGAAATATGAACNATAGCTAAATCTGAAACACGAATNCGCATTNNCTCANCCATTCCAATAATCAAATCACCAGATATATCNACAGGACCTTGAGGGAAAACACCNGTTCCCGTGGCNNCTAANGTNGTCGTCACAATATACTCAGGNGAAGAACCGTTTACTGAGGTCTCATAAATTGCAGATACTGTTCTAGTTGCAACACCGGTTAAAACATCCAAAGAAGCCCCCTCAATTGTTTCNGCTTCTNCTACTAACGACACAGCGTCCAACGACACAGCATAGGTCCAAGAATCACCAATTTCCCAAACAGGTAGTGAAGCAAGTAAGGTACTACGATTTTGTTCCGAAGTGGTATTTCCTTCATCAATTAGNGAAATAGTATGAGNCTCTAATGCAACATGAGAAGGGGTTGAGTAAGGTGCTAAAAGAAGCAGAATTAGTAGCAACGAGGGTACAACACGTCCTCGACTCATATGTCTGGGAAGAGGATGTAACAAATAGCCACGACGGATGATTAATGAAAAAATTGGTGTTTTTTTTAACAGTGAAGTTGAATTGGCGCTTCCTCNAGCATANNCCATGGCTCGCATGTGGGTGATGTTCCTGACATCTCTTCTTTTGGTCATGACAATGAACTTCTATGCCGTTGTTCGTGAACCAGATTTGGTAGATATTGAAGACCTNCCCAACTACCCTAGAGAGACGGTAAAAATCGAAGGTATCCTCACATCGTGGATTCGTGACCCATACGGGGATGGAGATGACAGAATAGATATGCAAGTCATGGATCCTAACGATGGNTACACCGTTGCAGAAGTACGATGGGTCAAAAATGGNTACATCAACGAAACAAACCTTCCAGCCATTGGTTCAATTGTTTATGTCGAAGGAGAAATCGTAGAATGGAATGGAAGCATTTGGCTACAATCCAGTGGAAGGGGAGCCGTNTACCAAAAAGAAGGAGTTAGTGTTGCCCCTTCATGGACAAGCATGTCTGAATTAGCTAANGACCCTTTAGCTTTCGATGGTAANTCAATTACAGTTGAAGGATATGTTGGCAAGTCTCTCGCACCTAACCTTACNAGACAATCATTCTATCTGCAGGACAATCCTTCCTATTCTAACGCAGATCACATGCTTTACGTTAGGCTTGAAGGACGGGTTCTTGACCACTATGAGGCAGGAAGTAAAGTAAGACTAACAGGGTGGATTCTTTTTGATTCTAGAAACTTAAGATTCCAGATGTTTTCTCAAGCGACCAATTTAATCGTACAACAGGAAGCAGGGCCAGTTCATCTTCGATGGTCAGCAGATGCGACGAGTCTATCTTATGACATTGGTAAAATGGTAATCATTGATGGAACCCTAAAATCTGAATCAAATGGTTTGATGCTTAGAGGCCCTACAGCAGATGATGCGTTATGCGCAATTATCACTGGAACCGATTCCCCTCCTATTGACGAATATAGAAGTGAATGGCAAGGGCGACTACGTTGGGATAACGGAAAGGCAACCATCTGCATGGAAATTGATTTAGAAGAACAACCAATTCCAGAAATCCCTAGAGAAAACATAACATCATTGGAAGATATTGCATTAGATCCATTCAGATTCGCCAATTCNTCGCATACTATCGAAGGTTGGATTTCTAATCCAATATGTCCAGACTACCTCAAGGGGTATTTGCAAGACTNCCCTGTTTGGACTGCAGGAATGGTGAAATTACGAATCGAACTTTCCGGAGCTCGATCAGAATGTCTTGAAGCAGGACAAGCTGTACGAATGGTAGGCACAGTTGTTTGGGATGTTGAAGATGCTAGAGTAGTAATCCGAACTTCCGAAATCAATCTCACAGGACCCACTCCCGGATACGTCACTTTGACTTGGGGTGAATCATATTCTGATTGGAGATGGGAGGAAAATAAACGAGTNGAGTTATACGGAATTATCGAAGAAATAGACAATGGAACAAGGCAAATACTGAGGCAACCCGGTACTAACCANTCAGTGTGCATTATTGGAGACGGATCAGAAGCATCACAATTTGGAGAAGAAGCGCCAACACTAACTTGGAGAGGACGTTTAATTCTAGAAAATGACATGGGAGGCACCAGTAGTGCTTGGACATGTATAGACATCAGAGGACATAGCCAAACTTGGGCATAACCAAGAGGGATTTGGATGTTATTGGAAACTTACCTGCTTGACCTTTTTTGGTTATTCATGGCTTTTGGAGCAGGTGCAATTCTGGGTACATTCACTGGATTGATTCCTGGTTTTCACGTTAACAATGTCGCATTAATCGCTGTATCTCTAACGCCTATTGCAATTGGAATCGGTTTACCCCTGGACATTATTGCAGGAATGATTGTTTCCTGCGGAATGGTGCATACATTTCTGAATTATATCCCAAGTGCTCTTGTAGGAGCACCTGATGATAACATGGCATTAGCATTACTACCGGGACATAGGATGTTGGTTACCGGTCAAGCTGCCCAAGGAGTAGCATATTCTGCTAGAGGATCTCAAATGGGTATGATCATGGCAATTCCACTTCTTGTAGTTGCAAGACTTCTATTCGGCGACAATCCCGGACTAAACTGGTTTGAAGGTAGTAGAGACATACTCCCATGGCTTTTGTTAAGCATCTCAAGTTTTCTGCTTTTAACTGAGACTACAAGATTACCTTGGCCTTCAATTCTACAAAAAGCAACATCTTGGATGAGAATACCTTTACCTAGACCTATTCGAGTCTCATTCCCAATTTTTGCTTACAGATACGAACGTGAATGGGATTCTATTGACTTGAGATTAGGAAATTCTTCTCGTAAAGCAGGGATTTTCGTCGCACTATGTTTCTTCCTACTATCTGGTTTTTATGGTTGGGCAGTATTTGAATTACCTGCTAGATCACCTGTTGGAATGCCATCAGCAACACTGTTAATGCCGAGTTTAGCCGGATTATTCGGAATCGCTAACCTAATTGACATATATGTCACTACATCTGAAATGCCAAAACAAGAACCAAACTGGGACTTACCTCCTATGAAACCATTGGCTGTGCCAACTTTTCTATCCGCAGTGGTATCTTCAGTAATGGCAATTTTACCCGGGATGACAGCAGCTCAAGCAACAGTTGTTGTAATGTCTATGCGAAATATTGCAGGAAGATTAAGAGACCCAAATTTCATTCCTGCAGATTTCGAATATTCTCCTTCAAATCGAGATATGAGTCCTGAAGAAATGTTAGCTGAGCGTAGAAAACTGTTCATGGAAGAGATCTCAGGAGTTTCTATTGAGGAAGATGAAATAGAAGACATTACAAAAACCAGAGAACTAGAAAATACCGATGAAACTGACTTTGATGAATTGATTAAAATTGCAGAAAATACATCTGAATCATTTGATGAAAACGAGAAAACATCTACACAAGATCTGGAAGTGATAGCAGTTCTTTCTTCTGTAAATACTGCTGTAACTGTTATGGTTCTTGGTTTCCTATACATGGTTGGAAGACCACGTTCAGGTGCAGCACTAGCGCTCAATATGATTTATCCAATTGATATTTGGGGAACTTTAGAACCCCCATCTGACTTTGTTAGACTAGTTGCAATCACAATTATTGCAGGTCTATTCTCTGTCCCTGTAATGATTAAACTATCAAAAGGAATGCTAAAATTGCATGAATTGATTCCTCTAAGAACCATGGTAATTTCGGTAATTGTATTTGTTAGTGCGTTGGTTTGGTTTAGCACAGGATTCATTGGATTAGGGGTATTAGTAATTGGAACTTTGATGGGTCTAATGCCTCCAAGAATTGGGATACGAAGGTCCCATGGAATGGGGATTATTCTAGTTCCAATCATGGTCTATACCTTTGCGCAACAATTCGATGGATTCGGATTCATATAAAAATTGAGAAAGATTCTCAGTGCATCAACCTCAATACCTAGATTAAACCTCAAATGGTTGATGACGTCGGTATTTGGTCCTAGAACTCTTTCCGTGATGATTGGATTTCTCTTCCTTTCCTCTGCACTAGCAACATGGCAACCCACAAATGAAACTGATATTCTAAGCCCAGAAAATGAAAGCCTAGATACAAATTCTAGATCAACCGCTTGTATTGGAGATGTATGTATTTCAGAAGTTCTCGTGAATGCTTTTGGAGGAGAAACTGATGCAGTGGGCCCTTCTGATTGGACTAGTGGAGAATGGGTTGAAATACACAACTCTGGAACTTCAACTGTTGATCTATCTACATGGACTGTTCAAGACCATAATAATCGAGCTCTGCCGATGACCACACCGTATGTAGTATACCCATCTGGAGCAACAGATCTGAATGTCGCTGCTGGAGACTACATAGTATTAGCAAGAAATGGAAATGGCGGTTCATGTGGGCTTTGTCTAATCAATACAAATGGACTTGTTACATTGAAAACACCTAGTGGAACGACAGTACATACGATTACTTGGACGCCTAGGCCAACTGAAGGAGTCACATTGATTGAAAATGCTTCAGACCCAACATCTGATTGGATTGAAGCAACTTCCTTGACTCCAGGGTCTGCGAACACTGGGGGGAATCAACCCACATACCATGATTCTGGAATAAGAGTACGAGAAGTTCTGGCAGACCCTTTCTTTTCCCTAGATAACGACACATGGCCAGGTGGCGAATGGTTAGAACTAGAAAACATAGGAACTCAAACCATTGACCTAGCAGGCTACTACATTCGAGATGCATCAAGTAATAATCTCTCACTGAACGAAAGTCATCTTGTTGGATTAGATCTCAACAACCCTAGTTCAAGCCATATCCAACCGGGAGAGCGAAGAGTTGTTTCGGTAAATGCATCTGGAGGTTTTGGCGTTCTAAACAATGGAGGAGATGACCTAGTAGTTTACCTTCCAAATGGTTCCATTACAGATGAATTATCATACCCTCCAGTTAGACCTGGTCATTCAAAGGTCCGTTCTACAGATGGTTTGTCATGGCAAGATGCCCTATTCCCTACCCCTGGTCAATTAGATGCACTAGCAGTGAATGGAACGAGTACATTATCAATAAACGAAATAATGGTTAATGCAACTCAAAACGATGCACCATATCCAGACGGCGAGTGGATCGAGTTTAGAGTACATCCCAACGAAACCACTGGAGTAGGACTCTCTGGATTTGAAATTGTAACTGGTACAGGTGGACATGTAAGCCTTACAGAAGCACTTGTTGACTGTTCTTGCTCCATCACTAGCCCACAAGGATTGGGGCCAGGAGACTATGGCGTAATTCAGATGAATGGCACAGGAGTGGAAATTATTCGTTCAATAGGAGACTCATTGTCTCTAGTGGATCCTGTTGGAGATGTAGTACAAACATTGACTTGGCAAACCAGCATATTGGCTGGACGTACTTTGACCCCATTCGCTGGTGACCCTGCCAATGGATGGGCTTTGTCTAATGCTCCAACTCCTGCTGCAGCAAATCCAGACCAAACGAGTGGAAATGGAGGAACTTACGAAGTAATTATGACAGAAATATTGCCAAATCCATTTGGTAACGATACTGCAGAAACCATTCAAGGGACTGGAGAATTCATTGAGATCATGAATAACGGTTCATCCCCAGTGGATTTGACTGGTTGGTCAATAATGAGCGGGGCCACATTGCCATTGGATTCTACAACCACTTCAGACCTTAATTTGGATGCTGGTGAATTAGCTGTAATTCGCCCATCTGACCCAACAACATTCTGGCTATCCAACAATGGTGGTTCAATCAGTTTACATGATGCGTTAGGTAATCCAGTAAATTCCTTGGTATACAATACAGCACTTCCAGGAGCCGCAATGGTGCCAAACATTACTGCAACATCTTGGATCTATTCTTCGATGCCATCACCTGGCCAGGTAAATCCTCAATTTGATTTACCATATAGTGGGATTTCTGACCTAGTAATCACTGAAATAATGCCGCAATGCGGATTATCAGGGTCAGATTCAGTTGGTATTCTAGGGGAATGGTTAGAAGTTCGAAACAATGGAACTACATCCATAGATCTCAGTCGATGGCATGTCTTAGATGAAGATGGAAGTGGCATGCTTGTCACTGAAAATCAACTTTGGAATCGCACGACAATGACCTTGCTACCTGGAGAACATGCTGTCCTTAGGCCAGAAGAGGCATTCATGGATAACTTTGGAGATACAATTCGACTAATGAATCCTGATGGAACAATGATTCAATCTGTTTACTGGCTTTCGTCTGAACCGTGTATCTCAATCGAACCTCGTTCAGGATGGGGGGCCACTCTCAGTCCATCACCTGGAATGGAAAACCCAATCCCAGAATCTTGGGATGGAACGTATTCAATCAAATTCAGTCGTATAATGTTCGGAGAAGTAGATACCAGAGGTCACGACTGGTTTGAAATCAAAAATGTGGGAACACAAACCTTGGATCTCGCTGGATGGAACATTAGTAGACAAAGAAATGAAGCTGATCCTTGGAATGATACATTTCGACGTTTAGTACTATCACCAGGAGAATCTGCAATCATTACATCAGAACCTAGCCATTTGTTAGAAGATGCAGGAATCAGTGCCTATGGAGGAAGTGATGTGATGTATAACATGCCATGGCTACCAAACAATGGAGGGGCATTCCTGCTTACTGCACCAGATGGAACAGTAGTGGACACACTAGTCTATGGAGAAGGAGACCCAATGGTTGAAGGGTGGTCTGGCTCATCCATTACTCCACCTGAGAATGCAGATACAACCGGACTAATTCTAATGCGAGGAGATGGATGCTCAGAGATGCCAGATACAGACACTGCTGCTGATTGGGAGATTCGATGGTTGAGAATGGGGGCCTCACTATTTTGTGATGGTGGAGGATTCTCTGGAGTCGGAAATATCACCACTTCTATTTCGCCTGGCAATGCATTAGGGGACCTAGTAAATTGGATAGATGAAGCCCAAACAGAAATACACATTCACCTTTACGAATTCACTAGTCCAGAACTCTCAAAGGCACTCCAAAATGCTCTGGAACGAGGAGTTCAGGTCACCATATTGTTAGAGGGGGATGTATACAGTTCCTGGAATTATATGGAAACTAGTAGAGGCATCGCATCAGATCTACACTACGCTGGAGCTACGGTACTATGGATGGTAGACCCCCCATCTGCATCATCTCCCGAAGGACCCTACCAGTATATCCACTCCAAAGTAGCTGTTCGTGATCAAGCCTCAGTTTGGATGTCTAGTGGGAATTGGAAGAGCAGTAGTTTCCCTGTAGATGGCGATTCAGGAAATAGAGAGTGGTCCATATTCATCGATGATTCAGCTACCGCTCAAATGGTACTAAGTCGAATGTTGTGGGACGAAAATACAAACCATCTTCATATTGAAGAATTCAATCCTATGGATTCCCAGCTTGGAACTCCTTCCAACTGGATTACACCAAGCAACAGTTTGATTCAACTCAGTACTTCAACGGACGAAACGACGTATAGTGGACCATTCACAGGTCAACTTCTAACATGTCCAGACGATTGTATTGGAGGACTTGTAGACATGATTGATTCCGCAGAAAATTCGATTGATTTGTCTGTCCAATATTTCCAAGATGGATGGGGCTGGGGATACGGAGAAAATCCTTTACTGGCTGCCCTCGAACGTGCAGCTGTAGAACGAAATATTACTATCCGCCTACTCCTAAATGGATATTATACAGATGATCCTTTTGATGATCGTGATGTCCTAAATCTCGTAAACAATGATTGGAATCGAACACAGGGTGCAGATGCAACAGCAATTTTGATGTCCAATGGGGAAGGTATAACAAAATTGCATAACAAAGGGGTCATTATTGATGGAAAATCAGTATTAATTTCTAGCATTAACTGGGGAAGCAATAGTGCACTAAGAAATAGAGAAATGGGCATATTACTACACCAACCTCCTATTGCTGATGCATATCTGTCCTCATTCAATGAAGATTGGAATCGCCTAGATGATTCTACAGACACAGATGGAGACGGAATGCCTGATTGGTACGAAATAAAGAGAGGATTGAACAGAACCTCCTCAATTGTTCCAGGTAGCCCTCTGGCAGAACAATCGCAAGATTGGGACGGCGATGGATTGTCCAATCTGCAGGAATCCACCTACGATGGAGATCCATTTTCGAAAGATACTGACGGAGATTGTATCGAAGATGCTGCTGAATTATCACTTGCTGTAGAGCGAGGAGTTAGTCCGAAGGATGCGATAAACAAGGCAGATGCTGATGAAGATGGATTTGATGATTCAATTGAATTTGGATGTACAGAAACCACAGTATCTGATTCTGAAAACAATGACGACGGAGAGGGAACAAATACTGATGATACAGATGATAATGATCCTGGAGGAGCATTCGGATTAAGGGAAGACCCATTAGATTCCACACCTGCTAAGATATTACTCGGATTAGTTATTTTATCTGGAATTACGCTAGGTGTCGCTCTAGCTTTGATGATGATGAGAGATGATGAAGGATTTGTAGAAGAAGTTCTTGAAGATGATACAGGATATGTCTTCTCAGAAAATCCCACTATCCCTACTGTTTCAGACACCGCCTCTTCTGGGGCTGTTATTCTAGATGGAACGAGTGTGGGTTCAGGGGGGAATGAAGCAAGAGATGCAACCAGCGGAAAGGACGACGGGGTCTTCGGAGCTCCAAAATTAGATGGTTTTGATTTCGACGAATGGACGCATGAATTCGTACAATCTCATCTATCGTCTGGATGGACAATGGAACAACTCCAAGAGAAATATCAAGAGGAGTTTGGCGAGTGAAGATGACCCCAGAATCACTAGCCGCGTCAATTCAGAATGGAACGGTTAGTGCGTCTGAAATGCAATCATTTGTGAAACATGTGGTTTCAATTTCTGAAAGATGGAATGATTCTGATGTTGAACAGGCACTCAAAGAAATTTACAATCATGGTCTGAACCCAGTAGCGACTGCTGCATTGACTGATTCAATGAGAAATAGTGGTAGATGCTTAGAATGGCCAAAAGAATGGAAGCATCTTGTAGTAGACAAACATAGTACTGGAGGCGTTGGAGACAAGGTATCAATCCCCCTTGCTCCTGCACTAACTGCTTGCGGACTCAAGGTTCCAATGATCTCAGGTCGAGGGCTCGGACATACCGGCGGGACCCTGGATAAGTTGGAGAGTATCCCTGGATTCAATGTACGACTTTCTATTCAAGAAATTCAATCTCAAGTAGAAGAAATTGGGATCGCAATGGTCGGACAAACTGATGATTTGGTCCCTGCAGACAAGAGAATGTATGCAATCCGGGACGTTACTGGGACTGTAGCAAGTCTGCCACTAATCACCAGCAGTATTGTCTCAAAAAAGGCAGCAGAATCAATCAATGCATTGGTCTTAGACGTCAAGTTTGGAAGAGCTGCCTTCATGACTGAAAAAAGTCAAGCAGAAGCCTTGGCTAAAGCAATGGTTGATGCCTCCAATAGATGTGGAATCAAAACTTCTGCAATACTTACTACAATGGACCATCCTCTCGGGTGTGCTATTGGAAATGGGCTTGAAATCCTTGAATCAATAGAAACTATGCGAGGGAATGGCCCATGGGATCTAGAAGAATTGATTTGTGCACAAGGGGGAGCATTATTGCATGCTACAGGAAAAGCGGAAAGTCAAGAAAATGGATTTGTAATGATTCAGGATTCATTGCATGACGGGAGGGCGTTAGAGTATTTCATCCAAATGGCAATTTCACAAGGAGTAGAACCATCTGTATTCGAGTCAGAACATAGCCTATGCCTCTCGTTAGGACTTCTAGATGGAAATCTACAAACCACTGAAATTAAAGCACCAAATGGAGGATTTGTTACAGACATTAATGCAATGGAATTGGCTCTAATAGCATTGGATTTAGGGGCAGGAAGAAAGACTATTGAAGACAACATAGACCATTCGGTAGGTTTCCTATTGGAAGTTGAATTGGGTCAAACAATTGAGGCTGGGGAACCATGGGTCACAGTCCATCATCGAGGCGAATTAGACCAACTTAATCGAATGAAGATTGAACAGTCAATCAAAATTGAAAATACCGAATTTGAACCACTCAGCAGAATTGACTCATGGATAATGTGATCTCATGTCTGTGAGATTGAAACATGTCGATTCAATGCGAGGTTTTGCAATCTTATGTATGGTTCAAGTCCATACTGCAGCACTTATTCCAGCACCAATATCAACCTCCCACCCCTTAGCATTCGTTTCAGCTGCAATAGGAGGCATGGCTGCTCCAATGTTTGTCACAATTTCAGGGTGGGGATTGCATTATGGTCTAAATCGAAGAATTGCGAAAGAGGAGCCTATTCTACAATGGATAATTACTAGAGGTTTGTCTCTTATTCTCCTACAATTTCTCATTGGATTATTACTCCCTCAACGATATGATTGGAATTCACCAGGGATATTGACTCTTCTTGGATTTTGTATTTTCATAGTTCCACTCATTAAATGGTCTACAGATAGAATAGAGAGTCAATATAAGGCAATTTTTGTTGTCCTTTTTACAATGATTTTCCTCTACTATTTCCCTCAATTAATTCCTGGGCCAGGGTGGTCTGAGATGGTTACTGTAAATTCTACAACCCATTGGTTGCAATTAGCCTTCTTCAGTGGTACTTATCCACTATTTCCTTGGATTGCATTCTTCTACATTGGAGGTTCACTAAATGAAAAAACAATCAATGAAAATTGGAAACTAGATCTGACACGTAGTGGTTCTCTTGCAATTAGTACGCTAATGGCAACACTAGCAATTTCAATTACCACACAAACAAATTGGGCAGAAACAATGGGAGAAGGCGTTCTTACTTTCTTCCCTGCAAATCATTGGTTTGTGTTGGTATCTGCAACATGGACAATTTTCCTTTGGGATATTTTCAGAATGACGCCATCCTGGATGTCTAAAATAAATGACTGGTTGGCACCCTCAGGAAGATTGTCTCTAACTATCTATGTCTTGCATTTCGCTTTACTAGGAGCGGTAGTTGAATTAATTCCTGATATTACTCTAATTGAAGCGTTTGGAATTACACTGTTACACATGAGCTTGTGGCTAATTTACGGATTGATCCATGAAAAGGTGGAAAGCAACTGGTCGATAGAACATCTAATTCGAAAAATTACAATTTCAAAATCACACCATGACGAATCAGAATAACACCATGGTTCCAAATCTGAAGACTTGTTCGAGTAACATGACTAGGAGATAGGCGGCCATCATTGTGTTAATAGAACAACAGACTCAAGCCAACTAAATCCATTCAAGAGCGTGAATAAATGGAAAAAATAAACCTACAAGAAAAATTATCTTTGTTCTCGGAACATTGGACACCAAAAATTATTCAAGAGTTGAATGATTATCAAATTAAATTAGTAAAAATTGAAGGAGAATTTGTCTGGCATGATCATGCAGATACAGATGAATTATTTTTGGTCATTGAAGGAAGCATGGAGATTGAATTTGAAGAACACACAATGACACTAAATGCGGGTGAGATGTGTGTAGTCCCTAAAGGTGTAAAACACAAACCAAGGGCACAAAATGAATGCAAAGTGATGCTGATTGAACCTCGTGGCGTAATTAACACAGGTGATAACAAAGGCGATCTCACTGCAAAAAATGATGTTTGGATTTGAACAAATTATTCGGTAAAACAATACTTTACTTCTTGGAAATTCGAACGGATTGAATTCACAGTTGTCTTTACTTTGCTCGGATCTTCGTTATCCAGTAAAACACGGCGGAAACATTCGGCAACTTCTTCCATTTCTTCGGGACCCATTCCATGTCGAGTCAATTCCTGAACACCTAGGCGCAATCCGGAAGGAGACATGGCCTTCGTATCGCCTGGAAGCATATTCATGTTGGTGATAATTCCAGCCTCCTCAAGAATTGAAGCCGCCTTTCTTCCAGCTCCTGAGTCAATTCCTCCATGCCGAGTTAAGACCTGATGACTCGCAGTGTACCCTCTATCTTCAGCTAGAACATCAAATCCTTCAGAGGCAAGAGAACTTGCAAGTTCCTTTGCATTTGCAACGATGTCTTGTGCATACTTGGTTCCAAACTCGTCGAACTCCGCTAAGGCCACTACTTTTCCGGCAACATGGTGAAGGTGATAGGAAGAATTCGTACCCGGAAAAACTGCATTATTCAATTTCTTTTGGAACTTCTCATCTTCACTATTTGAAATAAGAAAACCACCTTGAGGCCCAGGGAATGTTTTGTGCGATGAACCAGTCATCACATCCGCTCCTTCTCTGAGAGGATCCTGAAAAACACCACCAGCAATTAGACCCAAGACATGTGCTCCATCGTACATCACAGTCGCACCAACTTCATGAGCTGCATTTGCAAGTTCTTGCAAAGGTGTTGGAAACAAAAATACAGAGGCTCCAAACAAAGCCATTTTTGGTTTCACATCTCGAATCATGGCAGCCGCTGCATCAATGTCAGGCTCCATTCGATCAGCATCCCAAGGATAAGTATGCAAATCTAAACCCCGCAATCCAACAGCACCCATTTGGGCATGAGAAATATGACCCCCATCAGCAGTAGATACAGCAGTAATTCGATCTCCAGGTTTCACCAAAGCCTTGAGAGCCGCTATATTAGATACAGTCCCAGAAGTCGGCTGAATATTCACAAATGAGGCATTAAACACCTTCTTAGCGAGATCTATGCCAATCGATTCGATTGTATCAAAATCATCGCAACCTTGGTAGTACCTTTTTCCCGGTAAACCCTCAGCATAACGACCATGTAAATCACTATTGCAAGCCTGACTAACCAGTGGAGAAATTACATTCTCACTAGCAATCATCGGAAAGCCTGTACCGTAATGTTTCCCACTATCGTCAACTGCATTCAACACTTGCTCAACCGTCTCTCGAGAGGCGCTCATCTGTTGGGCAACGGAGCACGCCGTTCAAAGCAATTACCAATCAAGATTAGACCTGTTGCCACTCAGTTCCGTTCCACCAAAGCATGGAACCATCGGGCTGTCGAATCCAATGATTGCCTTGTTCATCGACAAACTGTTCAGGTTCATTTTGAGTGACTGGTTGCTGCTCCAGTGTTTGGTCCGCTTGAAGCATACTGGATTGTTCACTAGCTGCTGCCAAAGCCTGAACTCCATCATCTGCACCTCCACTTCGAAGGAAGAGAAGTGCGCCACCACCTAATGCAAGAATAGAAACTACGGCGATTATCATAATTAGGCCAAATGGACTATCCAATTCACCATCCAAAGATGCAGCAGGATCATCAGGATATGCATCGGAATTGTCGCCTACTCCATCTCCATCTCGGTCGGATGATTCAGATGCATCATTAGGGAAAAGATCAACATCGTCTTTTACTCCATCACCATCAGAATCCTTCTGACTCGTAGAACATCCATTTTCATCTACTTTGGCGCCTATGTTTGTTCCTGGACAATCGTCCAATGCATCAACAATTGCGTCATCATCGGTATCTCTCTCTGAAGGACCACAACCAATCAAATCCGCTTGCTCATTAATCGGTGTTGAAGGACATAGAATGTCATCAATATCTAAGATTCCATCCCCATCAGAGTCTCGCTCATATGCTGCACATCCAACATCATTCACGGAAGAGTCACTAGTAGTTTGAGTGCATTCGTCAATCGCATTGTTAACTCCATCATCATCAGAATCCTTCTGAGACGGGGAACAACCCTCTGCATCTGCAACTTCGATTCCAGGAGTTCCTGGACAAGTATCTACCGCGTCCTTCACTGAATCATTATCGCTATCCTTCTGCGTATCTCCACAGCCAGTAACATCTACAGATTCACCTGTAGGAGTGTTTGGACATTGGTCCTTATCATCCATTACGGAATCGCCATCAGAATCCTTCTGATAATCAGCACATCCTTGATTGTCAACAGAATATGCGGGATTAGTGGAAACACAAGTGTCCAAGTCATCAGTTACACCGTCACCATCATTGTCTAGTTGATTGGATGCGCATCCGTATGAATCAACAATCAAACCAAAATCAGTAGAAGGGCAATTGTCTCTATCATTCATTACCCCATCTTGATCATCATCAATCTGACTTTGCCCACAGCCAACCGCATTCACAGATTCGCCATTTGGAGTTGATGGGCAAGTATCAAGATCATCCGTAACTCCATCTGTATCAGTATCTCGCTGAGACGCTGAACAACCATTCTCATCTGCAGATTCAGTATCTGGTGTATCGGGACAAATGTCTAGGTCATCTGTAACTCCATCCTCATCCGTATCCAATTCAGATTCATGGCATCCATTAGAATCAACTGGACGTGAATTTATAGGGGTATTCGGACAACTATCAGGAGAATTTCCTGTCTGATTATCTCCGTAACCATCTCCATCAACATCAGACCATTGGGTAGAATCGTTAGGGAATGCATCAGCTAAATTTCCTTGAGGATTGTCACCATACCCATCTCCATCGGAATCAGACCATTGAGTGCCGTCAGTAGGGAAAGCGTCAGGGTTGGTACCTGACGGATTGTCGCCGTATCCATCACCATCTTGGTCAGACCATTGAGTTGGGTCATTCGGCATGAAATCACCATTATCACCATACCCATCTCCATCTGAGTCTATCCATTCATTTGGGTCAGTTGGGAAAGCATCTGGATTAGTCCCCTGCGCATTGTCTCCATAACCATCACCATCTTGATCAGACCACTGAGTTGAATCTTCAGGGAAGGCATCGCCATTAGTACCACTGGAATTATCTCCATAACCATCGCCATCTGAATCAGACCATTGTGAAGGATCGTTCGGCAAGAAATCCCCATTATCTCCATATCCGTCTCCATCAGAATCCTCCCATTCGTTCGGATCAGTTGGGAAGGCGTCTGAATTGTTTCCATTTGGATTATCACCATACCCATCACCATCACCATCTGACCATTGCGAACTATCTGTAGGGAATGCATCAGGATTATTTCCACTTGGATTATCACCATACCCATCACCATCACCATCCGACCATTGAGTACCATCGAATGGGAAGGCATCAGAAGCATCGACGTACCCGTCACCATCTGAATCTCTCTGAGTTGCATCACATCCATCGAGATCTACAGTCGCATTGGCAGTAGTATTCGGACAAAGATCATCCTCATTCCAAACTCCATCCCAATCATCATCGAAATAAAGAATGAAACACAATCCATCCTCATCCAAATATGGATAGCTAGTATTGAACAAGGTAATGTAAGCACAATAGAATGCACTCGCGTTGGGAGTAGTATAATTCCAAGCCAAACCAATCATGTTTGTGTTGGAAGCATTAATCGTTTGATTGTTCAATGAAGTAACATTGGTGAATGTCCCATTCGACCACCCCTCTATTCTAGCAGACCATTGGTAAGATTCTCCAACATTAAGATCTAACAATTCAAAGGATACTTGATTTGTCGTCGAATTACGATCATATGTGACATTGGTCATATTAACTCCTGGCCAATAAGGAGTGAAACAATCCAATGCAGAATCGAGAATAGCATTCGTGGATGAATTCTCAAGAAGTACTAGAACACATCTCTCAGAACCAGAATTTGGAGGATTCCAAGATATTGTTGAAGTCTTGATTGAGATTGAAGGGGAGAATGAACTATTTCCACTTTGCAGAGTAGAATAGTTGTTCATATCAACCAATGACCAATTAAAGCGATAAGAATCCCCAGCCGTTAGATTCGTAGCTAGGATAAAACCAGCTGTCTCATTCAATACTACAAAGTCCAACATATTGACTTCAATGCAATCAAATGATTCGTTGATTAGGATGAAACCTGAAGTCGTAGAACCAGCCGCNGGTTGTGAAAGNCCNCCATACAAACACCATGTTCCTGCTCGCTCAGGGAAACTGAAATTTGTCCCNGCANTAGAAATAGGAATTGTGAAATTNCTTTGAGTAACATTGAGAATGGATGAAGTGGATGANAGAGTAGTGTAAGAGTTGTTCGAANNATGATACTCNAATGCTGCAATTTCCAAGTAATAAGTNTANGATGAATTTGTACTTAGTTCACTCAATTCTAGTTCNCCGTACGTTAGATTACTGGATAGATTTGCNGAGATGTTNCCGGGTGCTGCAGGCATTGNNGTAATNCCNGAAATCCAATAACTNAAGGAATAATTTCCTGTATTTGTTNCAAANGAAAATGGATACACATCAACACGAAGTGAATAGTAGCCACCNGGTANTGAGGTCTGACCAATGCTTGTNACATTTTCAGGAACTCCTCCTGTTGANGCAGTAGAAATCAANGTGCCATTCGGATCATACAATCTGAAATCGAAGTCTAATCCGGTTGTATGAGTCATGGTGGCGCTAATTGTTGAATTAAATGGAACATAAACTGAATAGTAATCATCCGTATCTGTAAACTCATTGAGATAGCCGCCATAAGTCACATTATTTGGCCCACTGATAGGTAAAGCAGCAGATATTGATTGTCCTGCATCTTGACCTGAACCAGCATCATTCTGAGCGGCAACAGTGGTTGCTTCAACCTCCAATGTCGCATTGTAGTAATTTATTGCTCCAGCAAACCCGTATACCTCTGCACAGTAAATATCTGAAGAAGTTACGAGTCGAGTTACAGACTCAAAATTAGAGGTTGATACAGATGACGACAAAAGATTACCATAATTATCGTGCAATCGAAGATCAATATCTCCACTTGAATGAACAAATGTGAGATTAAACCAGAATGTGGCTGTCTGATTAATCCAGAAACAGAACCAGTCTCTATCAGTTGTGCTGTGAATCGTAAGTCCGGACCAAGATGTGGAATTCAAACCAGTAGAGGTATTTACTGTAGCATTACCCCACGTTGCATTGTTTTGGCTATCATTTGGCTCGTAAGCATCAGGGGTTGATGAAGATGCAGGGCCGCCCCCGCCTCCGCTTCCACCAGACCAACCAGCCCAAGTTCCGGTAGTCGAATTTCCTGCTGCTCCATTGGAACCTGCAACTCCTGCAGCTCCAGTCCCGTAAGGAGCACCAGCACTACCACCTGATCCTGCTGCAGCCGAAAGAACAGCATTAGATGAAATATTCAGATTACTGCTGCTATTTGCTCTAACTGAAATTATTCCACCAGAGCCTCCACCCCCGCCATCTCCTCCATCATACATGAACAAACAAGCAGAGCCAGGGAGACAGTCGCCATCTTCTCCATCTCCTCCATCGCCACCTTCTACAATTACTTGGCCACTAATTGTAACTTCATTAGCCCACATCTCAACTGTACCACCTGAACCTCCGCCAGAACCCGGTCCTCCAGCACCTGATCCGTTGTTGTATCGGTATCCTGGGTCTCCATCATTTCCAGATGCAGAAACTGTTCCGGATATCTCAATTGAATCAGCAGCAATTACAATATAACCTCCTCCAATTCCTCCACTGGATACTAAGTTACCGTTTGAATCCGAGATTGAGCCGCCATGTGATCCAGTTTCATGCCCCGATCCATAAGAAGAACCGCCATTCGAAGAGGTAGTGCCGCCTCCTGAGCCACCATTTCCATAATGTCCAGCTCCACCCGCTCCATTTCCTTGCCAACTAGAGGTAAGTTGAACCGACGTCCCTAAACCTTGACTCATGTTTGAAAGAGCAGTCGAAATTATTGATGCGCCACTATCTACAATTAATGAATTGACAGTCAAAACAAGAGTGCCATTAGAAATTATTGAACCACAAGATGTGCCCGAATGATTACATCCTACGATTAGATGATCGTAGGCATGACTTCCATTAAGATAAGTTGCATTCGTAATAGTAGCGTTCGAAGAACCAGTGCCAGGAGGTCCAACCCAACTATTTTCGTCAGACATTAAGGGAGAAATGGTATTCGAATTACCATGAAATCCAGACATAGAACCACTAATCATCAATAATGCTATGATTACCGGCAGGGAACTGAATGAAGGCATCTGAACTCGGTCCATCAAACGTAGATGGGAAAGGACAACATATCAAACAAATGGTTGCAGGGCATAAAATTCGTACAATCGTTCATGTAGTCCAAAAACACCCGATATATCATGAGACGAGCATTGTTCATAGCATTGCTTCTCTCAATTAGCCTGATTCAATTTGGAGATTCTACATTTAATCAAGAGTTAGAAACAGAAGAAATAGCATATGAGACGTCGATTGTACAAAATCCTCGTTCATTTATCACCACAATTATTGACTCAAATGTTTATGCGACAACGGTCAACGCATTATCATTTGGAGCAGATGATGATCGAGCATTGGTTAGCGGGTGGGCATGTGCAGGCCCACAACCGAACCAATGGAGTGCTGCTGGTCAGCCTGAATGTTTCATTGACCCTGGTGGAGCAAATGATAATTTTTCTTACTTCTCACCACTGTATAGTACATTTATTGGACTAAATGGAACTATGGAACCTATGGCACCAGGATACTCGATAATCAATGGTTCAGGCTTTGGAGATCGGATTGATGTCACTTTGCAATTATCAAATGGTGACTGGTTGATAGGAGGTGCATTCTGTTGGGCAAACAACGTGTGTAATCTTTCCAAGGACGGAGTTTCGATTGAACCCCCATATTATGATGATGGATTCATAATTAGAATGGATGCAAACGGTACATGGCTATGGGGAGTAGCAATTGGTTCACAGTCCGGTTGGGATCTTGTAACAGAATTAGCTGAAGCCCCTAATGGCGACATATACGCCATTACCACATATTGTAACGTAGCATCAAGTGGATGTGAAATAGAAATTGATGGATTATCGGGGACTAATTCCTCAATAGGTGGACCTGAAATTTTGTTAGTCAAATTGGATTCATCTGGAAACGCACAATGGGCAAAATCAATGGGAAGCGGTGCGAATGATGGAGGAATTTTCACCCAAGGAGGAGGTGCAGGAGGATTCCACCCTGTTAGACAAAGGGGCATGGCTGCAACAAACGATGGAGTAATTATTTCAGGAACTGTTTGTGAAGGACAAGGAGAAGGATGTGTTTTCAGTTTTGATGGAACAACAAATTTGACGGGACATCAAGTATTCTTAGCAGGAATCGATTCAAATGGAGAATTGGATTGGTACGAAGCTCTTACTGGATCGGCCTCACTATACAGGCAATCGATGAATAAAGTTGATGACCATAGAGTATTGATTGCCGGTAATTATCATTCTTCTACGCTGAATATAGGCACCTTTTCATTGACTAATTCAGGACGCTCAGATGGATATTGGGCCATATACAATCATTCTTCTTTAACATGGGAAGGAGCTTGGTCGACAACAGGCACTGGGGACGAATATATTCACAGTACTGCAATCGGACCTAAGGGAGAAATTGTTCTTGGGGCAAGTGCTTGCTTCGAAGTTGCACCTTGTGATGCAGAGTTTGAAGGAATGACCGCCCCAATTACCGGCAGCACACAAAATGCAATTTTGGTTAAATTGAATCATACCTCTGATGATGGTTGGCTAATGATTGCGAATTATTCTGCCGCATATTCTGCATTTACCGACTTAGCAATCTCAGATAGGGGGGATATAGTTGGGAGCACCCCGTCTTGTATAGGGCAAGACGATAACTGTCAATCATACATTGATGGATTACCGAATAATCATCGGGCAGGAAATGCAACTATGGTTCTTAGAGTAATTCAAGATGAGGATCGAGATGGAATATACTATGCTTCAGATAATTGTCCTTCAGGAATTTCTGGATGGATTAGTAACTTGAGTACCGACATTGACGGAGATGGGTGTAGAGATATTGACGAAGACAATGATGACGATGGAGATGGATCATTAGACATTGAAGATGATTGTCCAGCAGAATGGGGCAATTCTACTCAAGATAGGATCGGGTGTATTGATTCTGATGGAGATGGATACTCAGATATTGGAGATTTTATGCCTATAGATCCTTCTCAATGGATTGACTCCGATGGAGATGGATATGGAGATAACCACTACTATGACGTAGACCCAACAACTGGCTTGAATGTCAATCAAACAGGTGATGGATCGCCAAATGATCCAGAGCAATGGGAAGACATGGATGGAGATGGATATGGAGATAATGACCAAAATGGAGTAAAGTACGATGATTGTCCAACTATTCCAGGCACCTCCAATCAAAATGGAAAATATGGTTGCATAGATACCGATGGAGATGGGTGGGCAAACGATGATGACGAATTCCCACTAAATTCTACTCAATGGGCAGATAGAGATGGAGATGGATATGGGGATAATCCGGACGGAGAAGGACCTGATGCATGCCCTGATGATGCTGGACAATCAACGGGTATAGGGAGCTTAGGGTGTCCAGATATTGACGGAGATAATTGGCCTGATGATATCGATGCGTTTCCCAATGACCCAAGTCAATGGAATGATACTGACGAAGACGGGTATGGAGATCATCCTGAGGGCACAGATGCGGATGATTGTCCACTAGTTTGGGGTAACTCAAGTTTAGATAACATATTTGGATGTGTAGATTCAGATGGAGATGGATATGCAGATTCAATTGATGATAAACCAAATGATGATTCGCAATGGAGTGATTTCGATAATGATGGATATGGCGATAATCCAGACGGATTAGAACCAGACGGATGCCCCACAATTCCGGGAACATCATATCTTGACGTACTAGGGTGTTCAGATTTCGATAGTGATGGATGGTCAGGAAATACAGATGCGTTTCCTTTCAATGCGTCACAGTGGTTGGATACAGATGGAGATGGATATGGAGATAATCTACAGGGTTCAGACCCGAATCTAATCGATAACTGTGTTGAAGTCGCCAATCCTGATCAATCGGACTATGATGGAGATGGAGCAGGAGATGTCTGTGATGATGATTCAGACAATGATGGAGTAACAAACGAAGTTGATCTATGTCCCAATGGAGTACTAGATTGGACATCAACAAACACAGAAGATTACGATTCAGATGGTTGCCTAGATAATTCAGACGAAGATAATGATGATGATAACGATGGGCTCAATGATGAAGATGATGATTGCACTGCCCCGAATGGAGAAATCGGATGGAATTCTACAGATCGAAATTTAGACTATGATCAAGATGGGTGTAACGATGAATCAGAAGATAATGACGACGATAATGACGGAGTAGATGATGACGATGATGAATGTAGTAAGGGTTCCAAGAACTGGATATCTAGATCACAACCTCCTGCTACAGATCACGACTCAGATGGTTGCCGTGATGGTTCTGAAGACGAGGATGATGACAATGATGGCATCCTTGATACATTCGATTTGTGTCCTTTAGGATTCATAAATTGGGAGGCAGTCACTGCTAATGGAGACCCAGGCCCCAATGATCAGAACCAAGATGGGTGTGTAGATGGAGCGGAATCGCCTGGAAATGAAGGTTCAGGGACCGCTACCGATCAATTCCTATTGGATTTAATCAATCAAAATAACGAAGAAGAAACATTTGTTGAACAACTGGCTGCAGGTGATTTAGACGCAATAGGACTTGTTTTTACAATTCTATTCGCACTTGTGAGTATTACTGGAACAGTGTTAATTCGGGCTAGAAAGAGCGCATTCATCAGAGGTTTGGAACGAAATATCATGACTGCTGTTGATTTGGACGATCTTGATCAAGCAAAGAAAGGTATCCGTCGTGCGATGAAACGAGAAAAAATATCATCTCAGAGATATGAGCTCATGATGGATGAATTAAAAGAAAAACAAGCCGAACTAAGCGGCTCAGTAACTCCTGAGAAAACCAAAGGCCCTCCTAAGAAATCAAGAGAAAAGGGCCCGCCACGGAGAGCACCTCCAAAGGCCACTCCTGAACCGGAACCAGAGCCTGAAATTGAAGAAGAAAATGAGGATGAAGAATTCGAATCAATCTTGAGTAAAATTACTCCATCAGATTGGGCACCCCCAGATGACGAAATCACAACTGGGGGTGACGGATACAGTTACTGGGAAGATCAAAATGGCCAATGGTGGGTCCAAATGCCAGATGGCGAATGGACTGAATGGAATGATTGATTGATGATCTTTGGTTTGTATCCAGGTGATCAGGTCGCCATTGGATTCATCAAGTGGATTTCCGCTATCATCATCGTCGTCTCGCCTTGGCTATTCTTACGACTTGAGAAGAAGATTGTGAAAATCGCTCTAACTGGGTTCTGGATATTGGGTATCCTCACCCTATCTTTACTCTATCTCGGATTTTTGGTGGACTCATATCTAGGGCCGCAACTAGGATTCAACGAGGAGGGGAATCCAATGAATTGGTTCATGATTTTGATTGGGCTACTAAGTACGGTGCCGTTTGCTTACACTGCATACAATGGTGAGTTGAAGAAGCCAATCCGTTCTTCGATGCTGTTAGCTGTAGCTTTGTTCATACTCATTGGCCCGGCTGTCTTCAACTCTATCTCCTTCTCCGTATACACCCAAGGAGGTGGAGATTGGAAGTGTGGAGATGACCCAATGTATGGTTGTGAGGAAAAGCACCCAACTCAACCAGAAGAGTGGGATATGGCCCAAAATGTGGGCCTGATAATCTGCAACTTGTTGCCCGCGTCTATTGTGATTATCATCTGGTTACTTACTCGAAGAGTTGGTTCAATGAGGAATCTTGTGGAACCCGAATGAAGAATGCACAGAGAGAATGATTAATTCAGAATTATCTTTCCCAATCATCATGGAAGGGCGTAATAGATTCCTACTATGGTTAATTTTACTCGCCGCTATTATCTCTATTTCAAGTGCTGGAGCAGTATTTCAGTTGATGAACGAAGTAGACCCTCTGCTTCGGTCATCTTGGAGGTTTCAACTAACAGCATTGTTCATGTTTCCTTTTTTCATATACCAAACTAAACAAAGTGTAGATAATTCAGAATTTGTTCAACAGTTGAAAGAAAAAGACACAATTTACATTATTATTGGATCGGGTTTGAGTCTTGGACTTCACATGGGAGCATGGGTTTGGTCCCTAGATAATACTTCATTGACTCATAGCCTTTTATTCGTAACAATCCATCCTCTGATTATTGTTACAGGTGCATTATTTCTCAGATACTTTGTACCTAAGAAACAAATCATGGGCGCAATTGTTGGTTTCGTTGGAGGTAGTATAGCTTTACTTGGTATCTCTTCAGATAATAATGCTACAATCATTGGTGATTTAGCAGCTGTTTTCGGAGCTTTTGCTGTTGTGGGGTATTTTTTGGCAGGCAGAAAGTTAAGACAGTGGATGCCACTATTCACATATATTTTCCCTGTTACTTTAATCGCTGCAATTCAACTAGCATTAATTTCAATTATTCTTGAAGATTCAACATTATCTCTTGTGAATAGTAATAACTCAATTTTTGGATGGTTTTCAATTACTTGGTTACCCTATGTCCTCTATCTTGCTCTCTTTCCAGGAATTGTTGGGCACGCAGGAATTAGTATGGTATTACGTTGGTTCCCTCCAATTGTCGTTAGCGTAGCCTACCTTTTCGAGCCGCTAATAGGTTCCATAATTGGATGGTTATTGGGGACCACAGATATTCCCAGTACATGGACTTGGATAGGAGGCACAATTTTGATCATTGGAATGGGAATAATTGTAACAAATGCTAGTGAAGAAGGGGAAATCTTGGAGGAATAATGATGGATAAATATGAAAATTCTACTTTTATAATTGCAGCTTTTGTCTCTGCAATTGTAGGTTTAATGTTAGCAATGAGTGCTAGAATTGCTGAGGGTCAAGAAATTCTAGTATTAGATACGAATGTTATTGCGCAATATCTTCTTACTTCTGTAACAACTAGTATAGTGGGTCCATCAGTAATTTTCATTCATCGATTGCATCTCAAAGATAGGGAAAACAAATATGGGATATTCTCTATGAATTGGCCAAATTCAAGTGCAAAATTAACAGAAATAGGACCAATAA
The DNA here is from genome assembly GCA_002718215.1 of Methanobacteriota archaeon. Taxonomy (GTDB): domain Archaea; phylum Thermoplasmatota; class Poseidoniia; order Poseidoniales; family Thalassarchaeaceae; genus MGIIb-N2. Next base: position 893 of record PBDV01000028.1, on the reverse strand, counting down.
GAGCAAAAATTGCATATTCACTTAGAAATCTAATCGAAGGAATTTCGTCAAAAGAAATAGATGCTAAAAGTGAAATTGTTGCAAATCAAATTGTTCATTGGACGATTAATGAACAGGAAGCAAATATCAGAGATTTCGGCAGAATCCAATTGATTTCAAGAACCCCTGGATTACAAGGTTCAGAAGAATCAAAAGATACATATCAACTCATTACTGAATTTGCTAAGCCAGGTGATGAAGTCTACGCTACCGCATTCACTAATACTAGACTATGGTGGCTACGCCCTCAAACGGGTCAGAAATTCTTTAATTTTAATTTGGATTTAATAAAACAAGGTATCTCAATAAAACGCATTTTCGGTATAAATCATCCAGATTGGCCTCAATATAATCTTGAAGAAGATGAATTAGGTGCTAAAAGAAAATTGATACAACTACATGCCGATATTATGGGAACTGAAACATATACAATTGAGTATGATAGTTTTACGAATTCAAAATTAAGAAGTAGAAATAGAATCGAAATGAGAGATTGTTTGCTATTAGTTAGAAATGGAACCCCTTGTTTTGGTTTAGAATGGTCAATTGATGTATTTGGCGAGGCAGACAAAGTTTACGTTGTTTTTGGAAATTCACAACTAAAGGCATTGAAAGATAATTTCTTGGCAATGTTAGAATTAGATGAAGAAGATGGAGTAATTCAAATCGAATCATCTGAAAAATTAAACACAAAAATAAAGGAAAAAAGAGATGACGCAATGCATAGACTGAAACACTTAGAGGATTAAGCGCCGAGAGAGGGATTTGAACCCCCGCGTCCAAGGGACAGTGGATTTCGAATCCACCGCAATACCGGGCTATGCGATCTCGGCAGGTTTCAAGCCACCTGCCTT
>PBDV01000027.1 GCA_002718215.1 Methanobacteriota archaeon | reverse complement strand
GATACTGAAAGCCAGGCCACTCTACTCTGGCCAGAAGACAATAGTGAAAAGAAAGCCATGATAAATTCCCACACACCCATCACTAAAGCAATGTAAATGCCGAACTTCTTCGAAATGACTCCCAATGCTGAGAATGTTGTCGAATATGCCAACAATACTAGAGCTGAAGTGATCCCGATGATAAGCCAAACCGTCAAATCTTGGAATCTAAACAATGAATCGCCTGGACCGATGAAACTGGTTACCAATCCCACAAGTAATGCGAGAACAACCATGTAAGGAGCTGTTATTGCCATAAATCCTAGAATGCGATATACAAAGAATTCAGCCCTATGAATAGGTTTGCCAACCAAATAATACATTGTTCCAGATGCCATTTCATCCCGAATCAATCCAGTTGCTAGGAATAATGGGATGAAAATCCCTAGGAGGAAAAGAAATGCGACCTTGCCGACCGCTAAAACAAATCCTCGATGGAGTGACTCCAAAACAAAATCCTGTTCAGAGGGGTCCTCATCAACGAAATCATCCGCTTCAATTGAGATGAGATTACCATTCAAATCATATTCTAATTCTACATCGCAATTGATCCCATTACGATTTGAATCGGGGGTAAAATACTCTTGCCAAAACATTTCCTCGGGATTAGTGGAAATATCTGCGGCGAAATCCCAATCTCGTATACAATCTCCATCGTCATCGAATCCTTGACTAGTATTTCCTGAAGAAACATCAATGTCGAAACCATCTTCATCAATATACATTGATGGAGGATCTTTAGGGATAGGAGTTTCCGAAACGCCCACAAATTCCCCCCATTCAAGATAGGAATACCAATGGTCTGAATCAATACCAACTGTCCCATTGACTCGGATTAAGCCGTTGAATCTAATTTCGTCATCTTCAGTCAAACAAGACGTACCTAATTGAACATCATATCTCTCTTCATAATCGGTACACGCGGACAAATTTTCAACTTCGACCCATGCTTCAGACTGAGAAACAGGAGGAGTTCCAATCCAACTATAGGATGTAATTTTTGCATTACCTCGATAAGTATGATTGCCAGTATGTTCGTCTTCATTCCAATTCAACCATTGATCACTAACAAATCGCCCAGAACCAGGATATTCTGCACTATTCCAATCGGATGTCCCCCACTTTCGTTCTTGACCCAAAGGGTAGCCATCTTCATCCCAATCTACTGAATCTCCATCATCATCTACTGGTTCAAGACCCTCGACCATTGCCTCTGCGTATGTTGCCAACAGTAGCAACATTAGGAGAACCCCTACTGTTGCAATTACCCAAGTAGATGCTCTGACTCGGAGTTGGCGTGCTGTGAACTCAATTACTGCACCTGCCTTCCTATCTAGGCTAGACCAGACGCTATTGAGGACAATGCGATCAGGCAATGGAGAGGTTTTGAGCATAGGAGATGACGGTTCATCCTGTGCTAAGGGCTGAGGAATGGGATTATGATTATCATCCAAATTACGGATTTTCTCACTCATGATCTCCCCTCCATCAGATACGCAAGTAAACTCTCTAAATTGTCATCAGGATTCTGAATAGATGAAACCCTGAGCCCTGAAGAAGTAATCAAAGAGGGGAGAACTGAATGTACAGCATTCAAGTCATTTGTTTGTATCTCTAGTTGATGAGGTAGAGGGAAACGAACTCCATGAACCTCATCTATTACCAAGGTTCTTGCTGCTAATTCTCGAGGAGTATCTGTAGTGAGAAGAATTCGATGAGGATGTTTGTCCAACATTCCACGGATAGCATGCAAGTTTCCAAGAGCGAGTAAACGGCCATTATGCAATATTACAATCTGTTCTGTAATTCTCTCAATCTCAGAAAGAATATGGCTGGAAACTACTACTGTCTTACCCATCGCACCAATTTCACGAATCACATTCATGATGGTAGTTCGTGCAACAGGGTCGCATCCTTGAAGTGGTTCATCAAGAATTATCAAATCAGGGTCATTCACTAATGCATGTGCAATCTTTACACGTTGACGCATTCCTTTGCTATACTTCCCTATTTGTTTGTGAGCCACATCAGAAAGATTGACGAATTCCAAAACATGATCTGCACGAGCCGATGCCTCGTCTCGAGTAAAACCATAGAGTCGAGCTAATGTAGTAACAAAATCATGCCCAGTCATCCAATCATAGAGTTTCTCACCTTCAGAAACATATCCGACTCTAGAATAGGGGGCAGGATTCCTCCAGGGGTCAATCCCAAACAAACGTACAGTGCCCTGACTAGGCTTCAAGCGGCCAACTAAAATCTTGAATAGGGTACTTTTTCCTGCCCCATTAGGACCAAGAATTCCAGTCACTCCTCCGCCAATTGCAAGACTAACATCGTTCAAACCAATTACTTGTCCATACCATTTGGAAACATGATCTAACATCAATGCTGGTACCGATTGATCTACATGTATTGTAGAAGGAACTGGAGGGCCAACTTGTTCAGGATCAGGTATCATTCTCTAGTCACCTCCAAGCTATTTACCCGTACAGAAATAACATACAATGAGACCACATTCATCGCTAAAAGAGATACTGCAGAAAATGCTACAGGATGATCATATCCAGGATTTATCCCCATAACTAGTTGTCCAATGTGAGCTAGGTTATCGAAGGGACTTAGGATGTAAACAATACTTCGATCAAATAGACTATCAATCAAGAATGCGACCAATTTTGTTCCCAAAATAATCGATAAGAAGCCCACTGCTGGGAAGAACTTACCCTTTGAAACCGCAGATAATGCCATGCCAATTGATGTGTATGTAATTATCAGAAGGATGCTGATGGCAAGTCCAGAAATAAAGAGTGGGAATGAATCAAACAAATATGCCCAACCATGTCCTTCAACTACTATTGCCAATGAATAATATGAAACATATGTTAGAATAATTACGCCGCCTAAAATACTCGCTACTGAAAGATACTTCATGATCGCGTAATCAAGGCGATTAATCGGCCTTGAGAAATATATTGCAGAAGTACCATGTGCTCTATCTTCTGAGATCATTCCACCAATTACTAATGCAGTTAATAATGGCCACCAGAGAGCATTTCGCGGGAAAAATCCGAGAATTTTCGCGTAAATGTTGTTTCGATTCAAACCAAAGGGCCTCATTATTTCCGGTTCGCCAATTAATGAACCAAGAATCAAGAAGCCCAATGTACTCATTGATGAAATGAGAATAAATAGTACTGCTAAACGAATAAAAGGGTGATAATATCTGTGACCTTTAGAGGTAAACATTCCGTATACATGGTGTCGATAGATAGCGTAATTTCTTGCCCAACGAGGCCCCAATTCACCCCTCCATGGGCGGTAAACTCTGTTGAAAATAGTGCCGACTTCAACTTGACCCTGGGGGACTGCAGCGAATGCATTTTCATCCCCATCCCCTGAACCAAATGCTGCTTCCATTCGAGTGACTCCGAGGGAGTTTTTCTCATCACCCATATTGGATTGAGTCGGGACAAAATCATCAGATTCTTCATTATTCAAATTGAAGCACCTCCTATGGAGCCGTCTCCAATTACCTTTGAATTTGGAGTTGAGTTCAATAATTCTGAAGCACTTCGAGTCCCGTATCCTAACTTATCCATGATGAGTAAGAACAAATCTTCGAGACTAGGTTCGTACTCTTCCATCTGCCTAATTTGAACTGCTGCCTTGGCAGCACACTCGAGAATAAGGTCTACTGTTGAATCATCTATTCTTAGAATCCGCATTACACGACCTAATCGTCGCACAGTCAATCCAGCATCTTTCAACTGCTGCTCCATTTTACTGGCACCCCCCCATACTGAAATCTCAATCTCTCGATCAATTTGTCTAGCTAATTCCTCAATTCTACGATGAACAACAACTCTTCCTTTGTGAATCATGATCACTCGATCACAAACCAATTGAACGTCATCCATCAAATGACTACTCATCAAGATTGAACGGCCCCCGTCACTAACGATATTGAACAACGTATCAAGCATAAATCCGCGATGTTCTTGATCGAGACCATTAGATGGTTCATCTACGATAAGTAACTCTGGATCGTGTATTATTGCACAAGCAAGTTTGGCAGATTGTTGCATTCCTGTAGAGAAGGTACCAATCTTCCTGTATCGTTGATCTCTAAGGCCAACATACTCCATTACCTCATGAGTTCGTTGATTAGCAACAGGTGGCGCCATTCCAAGGAGTTCTCCGGCATAACGTACCTGATCGACTGCATTCAAATCAGGATTCAAAGTGTCATATTCTGCCATATATCCAATCTTACTTCTGATTGCATGTCCTTCAGTACGTATGTCGTGGCCGAGTACTTTTCCTTCACCAGATGTTATCTGAATCAGACCCAATAGTGTCTTGATGAGAGTTGATTTTCCAGCACCATTGGGGCCAAGTAAACCAATTGAGCCATGCGGCAATTGAATATCGACATTATCTAGAGCAACGTGAGGACCGTAATTCTTAGTCAGACTCTTGGCCTCAATCAGCCAATCGCTGTTCAAAGTGGTCAACTTTACCTTCCCCAGTTGATTATCGACCGAGAAGACTCTTGAATCAACCGCTGTAATGATTCATTACTGTTCTTCATTCATTTCGAAACCTACTGTCCCAGCGATTTTCAACGAACTTGCGATTCCACCCCTAACCCGAACTGCAATGCCTTTCCTAAATCGGCCCATTTCTTCCGCCGTACTAGTAGGAATACCATGGGCAACCAAATCGCCGGAAGAATCGACAATGAGAGCAGGGAGACCTATGCGTACATCATTTCGAGTCCCTGCTATGAATCCGTGCATAACGTTACGTCCTGCTCGGAGGAACGGGACCGCATCATCGATGCTGATGACCTCTGGCAGACCTGCGTCAAGCGCGTGAAGTGCGATAGCACCACGAGTCGTGAGAGATAGACCCCCATCATTCAACCGCGGAGAGAGAACATGTTTGCCGTCAGCGTCGAAGACATTTTTGATTCGACCAGTGGAAGATCTTTGCACAGTCATTCCCTCAAGCCATTCCCATGTGTTGACATTGTCCATGCCGAGAAATACAGAGCACTTAGCCGATATCTGTGAACGCTCAAGCCATTTACGAATCGCATCATCATCCTCGTTGGAGGAAGTCGCTTCCGATGAGGCATCGTTGAGCGGTACTTTAGAGCCTCCTCTCCGAACAATACATCCTTCCTCAACATCAAGAGTCTCTGCTCTCGCACCATACATTAGACCAGAACTCATTCCTGTAGAGAATGGTGATACTGATTGGATATGACAAAGTGGGGACCAATCTTCTAAATCAAACGGAAGGAAGCCCGCCTTCATCACAATTATCGGGATGCATTGAGGATTGAGGCGTAGAGCACGAATAACATCGCCGCGCAATGAATCTCTCCAGGGTGGCGCCTGCCCTTCGATGAGGAGCATTGATGGATTATTCATCGGCTTACCCGTCCAGTCGAATGGAGGGGGGCGCCATCGATTATCGATGAGTTCGCGGGCGTTAATCAGGCTTGGACGATATCTCGCATGTTCGCTCCACTTCACCGATCCAGAACGAATAACATAACTGGCCTCAATCATCTGCTTACCGACGATATTGAAGTCATCCATTGTTTCTAATAATGAGCCACCCCAAATCACATCTCTGATGTGAGTGAAAGCCTCACGAAGTTCCTCACTTGAATTGCTACGCTGCTCCACTAAGGACCAAAGTGTTCCCGTTCTAATGGCTTGACGACATCGTGCAAGTTCTGCCTGAGTGATTTCAAGATTGAATCGAGCCAATAAATCAGTTCGTTCATTCTTCTCCATATTACGAACCTCATCAGGAGTTATATCACGGAGCGTGTGTGATGCAATAGGCCATTCTTCTAAATCATCAATCCGAACTGTACCGTCTGGAGTAAGTAACCTACCATCTCGCGCGAAAAGGGCATATGCAGCACTATCGAAAAGATCCACCCCTAATGCAATACACATCGGGAAGAGCATCGGGTGACCGCATCCAAAGAGATGGATGGGGCGTTCGAGAGGTATTGTCTCTCGAGTAGCAAGAATTATCTTGACTAAATCCAAGTAGCGATGTTTCTCCATCAGAGGTACGATTCCACCAATAGGATGGACTGCAAACCCTCTATGGGGCCCCTCGGCCGCACCCATCTTCGAAGCGCTCTCAACTCGAAGGTGAGAATGAAGACCCCCTTGTATTGGGCCATTCAACAAGAGGTTCTCTCCGGCGGTCTCAAGTGAAACAGAAGCACGAGCTACCGTCTCATCGACTGCATGCTGTAATTCCTCCTCAGTCTGATCTGGGCGGCCAAAGACATCGAGCATAGTACCAATATCTACACCGATATCACGCTGAAAATCGACTATCTGTTCGACGCCAACCTCCACATCCCCGTAGACATATGATTGGAAGGTACCCGAGTCAGTAACAATAACACCTGGGAAATCGAGTAAATCATGAACGCCACTCGCAAGTGCAGGTTCGCGTAACTTGTCATGTTTCCAAATGACGTAAGAATTCGTGATTACGCCTTGAACCCCAAATTTTTCCCACATCTCACGAGGTTCAATTGTACGAATATTTGGGTTGACAACCGGAAGAAGCATAGGAGTTTGTAGGGCACCATGATTTGTATGCAGTCGGCCAATTCTGGCGATACCATCACGCTGATGAATCTCAAATCGTCCGAGGTCCTGCGGCCGGCAAGGACTCGAATCAAAACCCTTGGCCATAGAACTCCCTCAGAGGCATCCAGTCATGACTCTTACTCACAAAAAATTAACAAAATTTGACACCACTTTTCTCTAATAGAAAATCCCTAACTATTCCATCATAACTATCTAAAATTCCAATGTCGAATCGAATCGATTGTATGTTTTCATCAGCAAGTAAATCATTCTGAATACTAGACAACGTATTGGGTGCGGCTCCACAAGCCACACAAGCCCCGTCTAAGCCAATTACAAGATGGACAAATTCTCCCTCTACTTCTCCTTCCCTCACAGTCAATGCCCCACCATGGCCCATAAGAGCCGCACGAACCTCTCCAAGACGAGCCATTAGAGATAGGATAAGATCCGGATGAATTCCTTCTTCAGAGTTAGAAAAATCAGAGTCTCTCACGAGTTCTATAATGGAAAGGGAAAGTACTCTAGCATCCTCACGCGGATCAATTACTTCTTGAAGACGACGAGATGCTTCTTCATTCATCTGAAGACGTATTTGGTTCCTGTACTGTTCAGCAAGTTCATCCTCCATTCTCCCCCCTCCATTTGCTCGTAGTTAGCGAATGCAATTAATCTAAACGCATGGAAATGAAATGCACGAATTGATAAGGCACTCATTATTCGCTTAAACCGGGATAACAATGAGCGGCAGTCCATTACTAAAAATTGATGGGCTGAAAGCCTCGATAGGAGATATCGAGATTTTGAAAGGAATAGATTTGGAAATTATGCCGGGTGAAGTCCATGCAGTCATGGGCAGAAATGGCAGCGGCAAGTCCACTACTGCTCATGTATTGATGGGTCACCCAGATTACGAAGTTACTGATGGAACAGTTGACCTAGAAGGAAACGATTTGCTAGAAATGGAAGCTTACGAACGTGCAAGAGCAGGTATTTTCCTATCATTTCAATATCCTCATTCAGTGCCAGGACTCCAGGTAGGTAACTTCCTGAGGCGTTCCGTTGCAGCAATTCGAGGAGAAGAAGAAGCAAAAGGAAGCGAATTTAGGAACCAACTCAAGCAAGGAATGGAACAGTTGGGTCTTGATCGTTCATTTCTTTCAAGATATGTAAATGACGGATTTAGTGGTGGAGAAAAGAAACGATTTGAAATCCTACAAATGATGTTAATTAAACCTAAATTAGCCATTCTAGATGAAACTGATTCAGGCTTAGACATTGATGGTATTCGCACTGTCGCAGAAGGAGTTGATGCTGCTATTCGAGGAACACAATCAGCAGCACTAATCATTACACATTACAACCGAATTCTAGAACATGTGAAACCAGATAAAATACATGTACTGATTGATGGAAAAATAGTCATGTCTGGTGGCCCGGAACTAGCTAACCAATTGGAAGAAAAAGGATACGACTGGGTAGAGAAGGAAGTGAGTGGCAATGAGTGATGACGCCCGTTCCGCAGTAGGCGATTACAAAGCAGGATGGCACGATCCTGAAAATGCCACAATTCGTTTTGACTTCGGACTTTCAGAACAAGTCGTCAGAGATATTTCAGAACTAAAAAACGAACCTGAATGGATGACTGAAATTCGAGTTAAAGCATTCCATCACTTCAACGAAAGGCCTATGCCTACATGGGGCAATATGCATTTGTTGGAAGAAATAGACTTCGACAAAGTATGCTATTATCTTCGTTCCTCTGATGCAACTGAAAAAAATTGGGATGACGTTCCAGAAGATATTCGAAATACATTCGACCGATTAGGCATTCCAGAAGCAGAACAAAAGTGGTTATCAGGAGTTACAGCGCAGTATGAATCAGAAGCAGTATACCATAGTATTCGTGAAGATTTAGAGGAACAGGGAGTGATTTTCCTTGATATGGATAGTGGATTAAGAGAATACGAAGCACTAGTAAAGGAATATTTTTGTTCAGTTGTCCCTTTTTCAGATAACAAATTTTCAGCCCTTAATACAGCGGTTTGGTCAGGAGGTTCGTTCATCTATGTTCCAAGTGGAGTCCATGTAGAAATGCCAGTTCAAGCATATTTCAGAATTAATGCAAAAAACATGGGTCAATTTGAAAGAACCCTCATTATTGCAGATGAAGGAAGTAGTATCCACTATGTTGAGGGATGTACAGCTCCAACATACTCTACTGATTCACTACATTCTGCTGTAGTAGAATTGATTGCCCTGCCTGGAGCACATATTCGCTATTCTACCGTTCAAAATTGGTCGGCTAATGTGTATAATCTAGTAACCAAACGCGGAATCGCACATGAAAATGCAACCATCGAATGGATTGATGGAAATATCGGTTCTAAACTTACCATGAAATATCCTGCAGTTATTCTCAAAGGAGAGGGAGCACATGCAGAAGTCATCTCAGTAGCTTATTCTGGTAAAGGACAACATCAAGATGCTGGTGTAAAAATACACCATTTAGCCAGTAATACAACAAGCAAGATTCTATCGAAGAGTATCAGTAAGAATGGTGGGAGAGGTTCCTATAGGGGAATGGTTACAGTTTCGCCAAAAGCAGAGAACTGCAAAGTAAATGTGGTATGTGATGCTTTACTTCTTGATGAGGAAAGTCGATCTGATACTTATCCAACAATGGAAGTAAGAAATTCAGGGGCAAGATGTGAGCATGAAGCATCTGTAAGTAAGGTGAGTGATGACCAACTGTTTTACTTGATGAGCAGAGGACATTCCGAAGAAGAATCTCTGGCCCTTATCGTAAACGGTTTCTTTGAACCATTCACTAGAGAATTACCAATGGAATATGCTGTTGAACTTAATCAGTTAATGGCTCTAGAGATGGAAGGAAGCATTGGGTGAGTATCCATTATGAGTCAAATCTATCATGAACACTCTGCTACTGATCGAGCAGCACACATTTGGAGATATACTACATGGGAAANGGCACACCCTACAGGTAAAGTCGATGATTTTCCATCATCTACCTCTCCCAAAATTTCAATTTCACTGNTCNATGGAAANCCAGCACCTTCGGGGGTTTCTATCGNGGAAGCATCTGTATCTGATCTTGAAAGGCTTGGGCATGATCTAGATTTCGACGATGGAACGGCAGCGCCAACATTCATCGCTGCACTGGCTGATTCAATTTCAATACTAAAAATTGAAGATAAAACAAAGTTGGAAAATCCATTACTAATTAAAATTGAAACTACTGGAGATATTTGTTCAATACGGTTACTGATAGACATTGGAACCCAAGTTCAAGGTGAAATTATTACTCTTATCGAAGGTGACGCAAATTGGACTGGAATTCTCCGAGAAGGCAGATATGGTCAAAATTCTATAGTGAATGATGTGGTTACTCAAATTACAGGTCAACGATTATTACGCTGTGATTCACTTACCCTCGAAAGAGATGCTCAAATCAAAGCCGGAACTGTGAATGCTTCATCTTCCCAAGCAAAAATAGACATTCGACACTGGCTTCCTGAACCTGGTTCATCACTCAAAGTCAATGGTTCAATCCTTTCATCAGAAAACAATAAAGTTGATTCACATATTGAAATTAGCCATACTGGAAAAGAAACGCATAGTAGGTTAGAATGGCACTCTGCATGTGGAGGCAAAAGCAATACTACCGGGACAGGTATGCTAAGAATTGATGCTGGAGCCAAGGGCGCAGATGCTGGCCAATTATTTCACAACTTACTGCTTTCTGAAAGGGCGACTGCAAATTCAATACCTGAATTAGAAGTTCTAGAAAGTGAAGTAGTAGGATGTGGTCACGGGACAGCAAATGGCCCAATTGATGAACAGCAATTATTCTACCTCTATACGAGAGGATTCGATGAAGAACAAGCCAGATCAGCACTAATTGCTGCATTCCTCAATGCTCCACTTTCTGATATGGGTTCCCAAGAGTTACATGGATACCTAATTCAACGCATCGAGAATCATCTCAAAACCATTTGAATAATGCACGGGTTGAAATCAAACAATTCACTCGACACAGTATGGGGCTGGACCTAGACGCCATTAGATCCGATTTTCCCATCCTTAGCAGAACGATGGAGGGAGGGCAACCATTAGTCTATTTTGACAATGCTGCAACCACTCAAAAACCAAAACAAGTAATAGAAGCAATGAACTCATATTATGAGAATACGAATTCGAACGTTCACCGTGCTGTTCACACACTAGCAGGAGAAGCAACAGAAGGATATGAAATGGCTAGGACAGAAGTTGCGGCTTATTTTGGTGCACCAAGAGATCATCTAATCTTTACTAGCGGAACTACAGAAGCAATTAATCTAGTTGCATATGGATGGGCTAGAGCTAATCTATCAAAGGGAGATGTAATCTTAACCACAGAAATGGAACACCATGCTGACATTGTTCCATGGCAAATATTGTCTAAAGAAAGAGGAATCGAAATCCGCTACATACCCTTGGAACGAGATACATTGACTCTAGACATGGAGGCATTCGAAATTGGAGTACAAGAGGCTAGTCTGGTATGTGTAGTACATACATCCAATGTCTTAGGTGTACGAAATGATGTAGAACGAATAATTGAACTTTCCAAAACAACCGGAAAAAAAGGTTCAGGAGCTTTTGTGATGATTGATGCTGCGCAAGCAGCACCACATGAAAGAATCAACTTCGTTGAATTGGGGTGTGACTTTATGGCCCTAAGTTCACACAAAATGGGAGGACCCACAGGAATCGGGGGGCTCTTTGTTAAACCTGAAATAATGGAAACTATGATTCCATTTATCTCGGGAGGAGATATGATTGAAACTGTTACTCTAGAAGGTTCAACATTCCAAAAAGGACCTCAAAAATTTGAAGCCGGGACACCTAGAATTGCTGAAGCATTTGGGTGGCATGCTTCCGTGAAATGGCTATCTAAATTCGATATGAAAATGGTCCACGAACATGTATCTAATCTTGCAAAAATGACGGCGAAGAAGATGAGTTCAATTCCAGGAATTCGAATCTATGGAAGACATGATCTCAACACCTGTTCAGGAGTCGTTTCATTCCTACATGATTCAATACATGCTGAAGATCTTGCACATTTACTTGATTCCGGGGGATTTGCAGTACGAACAGGGCACCATTGTGCTCAACCATTGATGGAGGCGCTAGGTGTTTCCAGTACTGCACGAGTTTCCTTCTGGATTTACAATACGGTTGAAGAGTCAGATGCTTTCATTGATTACCTGACTTCAATTGTCGAAAAGTTCGGATAACCAGCATCAAGGGTGGAATAAACATGAATGAATGGCCCCCTCCACTTCAAGAAATAATCAATGAATTCAAGGACTGTTTCGATAGAATGGAACGATACGAACTTCTTTTCGAGTACGCAACAAAGTTACCACATGAATTACAAGCAAAAGATTGGACAGAAGAAAACAGAGTGAAGGGATGTCAATCAGAAGCTCATGTCGAATGTACCCTTGATGAGAATGGTGGATTCCAACTTCATGGAGCTGCAGATGCAAACCTTGTACAAGGATTAATTGCAATTTTAGCAATTGGCGTAAATGGATTACCCCCATCTGAAGTGGCACTCATTAATCCCGAATTTGTTGATGAAATGGATGTTAAAGCATCACTAACCCCATCAAGGGCTAATGGATTCATGAACATGTTTGAGATGATTCGTCAAACAGCTAAAATAATGTCTAAAGAAGTGTGAGAATATGGGAATAGAAGAAGATGTGATGGATTCAATAAGGCCTGTTCAAGATCCTGAAATGAAAATCAGCGTAGTTGATTTGGGCCTAATATACGGCATCAGAGTAGAAGAAAGAGAAAACGGACTTCATGCCGAAATCGATTTGACATTGACCTCACCAGGATGTCCGGCAGCCCCTGAGATAATGGCAGCAGTTCATCGAGCAGGATTAGAAACAAAAGAAATCGAATCAGTACATGTGAATTTGGTCTGGTCACCGCGATGGGACCCCCGAGTTCATGCTTCTGAAGATGCACAATTTGAATTAGGAATCTTCTAACTTAGGGACTCTCTGATTTAGAATCTTTAGCAAGCCCCTAAGAGTTACTTCACTAACTCCGCAAACTTTGCACACTTCATTCTGTGTTCGGTTAGAACCACAATCAGCCGAAGCACGATAAAGAAGGACTCCTGCAATCCCTGATGGTTTCTTGCCTTGCCATGCTAAGTCGTTCTTAGTCTGGTCCCAAATCTCATTGGCTCTGCCTAATACCTTAGGAGGAAGTTGAAGATCCGAATGGAACTTGTCGAGATATTCGGTTGGTCCAGTAATATGGTGAGTACCTAATTCACGTGCAACTAATCGAATCGTTCTCTTTAATTCCTTGACTTCAACTTCTTTAATCATATCAAATTTTTCAGCAATGTCTTCTATTCTTCGGGGGATTTTAGCCTCTCTAGCGGCGATGTAAACACATGCTGCAGTAACTCCACGGATTGAACGACCTGTGACTAAACCCTTCTCAACTGCCTTACGATAAAGTGCACTTGCTTGATCACGTAATTGAGGAGGAAGATCTCCTCTGTCTCGGATAAATTGCATAGCCTTTGCTAAATTCCTTGATCTACTATCCCTAGTTTTTGACCGCTGGTCAATTGTTGCTCTCCTTCTCCAATCTCTAACCTGTCGAGAAGACATTCCATTCATTCGAGCATTACTTCCAATCAAATCACGTTTATCAATTACAGTTGAGAGGCCTTTGTCTGAAAGACTTACAGTGGTTGGAGCGCCTACTCTAGAACGATCTGCACTATCTGAATGATTCACCCATTCAGCACCAGGATCAATCATATTCTGCTCAGCGACGAAACCGCAACTAGAACAAACTGTCTCGCCACGAGTCATGTCGGTATCCCATTCATTTGCCCCACATAGTGTACATGGTTCAGCTTGACTATCTGTTCGGCGTAGCGACTTACTAGGACGAGGAGAGGATACGAAATCTCCTCCTCTTTTCCTTCTCGCTATTCGGGTGCTTTCTGATTCTTTCTTGGGTTCCATATGCTCACTCTCTTTCCAACTCGGGGTTGTATAGTTCGACTCCAGAGTATATAAAGGTTACCAATTGGAGAATCATTAATTCACATAATGAGTGAGGAATAGTTTGATTCACAAGAGTACGAATCAACGCATGTGGAAGTCATCCGCCTACCCGGCATCCATCATGATACAAGTATCTCAATTGTAGCCGGTAACGATCGAAGTGTATTGATTGATTCAGGCACTGCGTGGCATCAAGTCAATGTCGTAGAACGTATCAAATCAAAAATCGAACTTTTACCAAATTTAGAAGCCATTTTATTGACTCATCGACATTATGATACTGCTGGTGGAGCGAAATTTCTAGCGGATTCATTTGGAATCCCCATATTGATTCATCCATCGGCATCGAACTCTTTACTTTCCAATGACCAATTCACTACATGGGCGTCAAGATATGATTCAGACATGCCTATAACAAATACAATCCCAATCGAAGATGGTTGGGAAATGAATCTTGGTGGAGGAGTCATCAAATCAATTCACACACCTGGTCATTCGACTTGCCATACTTCATTTTTCATCCCCGAACTTGCTATTCTATTCTGTGGGGATTTGATACCTGCACCAAACTTTCCAGGACGAACGGATTTGCCAACTGGAAACATTCTACAAATGCTCTCATCTATTGAAAAGATCATCAAATTGAACCCTCAAGTCCTTGTTCCTTCAAGAGGCGAAACTGTTCGAGGTAGCAAGGTAATGGGGGTATTGAAACAACATCAGAAATTCTTTCAAAAATTAATTGAGAATAAAGGTGAATTACCCAATAGTTGGCCTAAACCTGCCAATACATGCATGTGGTGGACTCCAGAACCAAGCTGGTAATCAACTAGTATTGATCGGGCTCGTCCTTCTTAGCTTTCTTCCATTCTCTGTAACAAGGGCGGCAAATACGGACTCGTCGAACATCTCGCTTTAGTCCATCTTCTCCCCATACATCAATGGCATTATCTATGGCAATAGAACGGCCACCGAAGCGTTTGTCGGCCCAAATTTCGCATTTAGCAACATCACAAGGGATCTCTCCCTCTTCATCATTAGACTTGACTTTCTTAGCCTTCGGAGCACGATTTGCTCGTGCCTTCTTCTTGAAGCCCATACATAGTGCTGTGAAGGGTTGAACATGAATCTTGGGTTCTAAGCAGGTTTCTCAGTGAATGATTTACGTTCAGGTTGAGGAGGCAAACAGCATTGAATTTTCATCTTGGTGTTCTTCTTACTCATACATAAGCAAGATTTAGCTTTTTTAGGCTTCGGAGGACGATTTGCTCGTGCCCTTTTCTTGAAGCCCATACCTACGCCGAGAAGGGTTGAGAAATTAATGTTAGGTATCATTCAGACTTCTCAATTGAAGCTTCACGATCAGGTCCTACTCCGACACTAGTAACAGGAACCCCGAGTAACTTCTCTATTGTCTCAATATAGACTTGGGCTTCTTCAGGGAGAATAGAATACCCCTGGCCTGTAGCTCTAGCCTCCCTTGCTATCTTAAGCCACCCTTCTAGAGATATGGGATTGAATCCTGGTAATTTGATTGTTACAGGTTTGGCGCGCTTCAATGAATCAATATCTGCAGGGAATTCGTGAACTTGTAGGCCATCTATGTCGTATCCGATTACAATCTCAAGTTCATCAATCCCTCCAAGAACATCCAACTTTGTGAGGACTACTTCATCGAACCCATTGACTCTCATAGCATGTCTTAGCGGAACCATGTCCAGCCACCCGCATCGTCTAGGACGTCCAGTAGTGGTACCAAATTCATGCCCCACTTCTCCAAGGTGTCTGCCCACATCATCTTCTAATTCCGCAGGAAATGGTCCATGCCCTACCCGAGTGGTGTAAGCCTTGACTACTCCAATACAACGTTCAACATGTCCTGGATGAATTCCTGCGCCATGAGTAGCATTTGCTCGACTAGTTACTGAACTAGTCACAAACGGGTATGTCCCTTGTGAGATATCTAATAGAGCACCTTGAGCACCCTCTAACAAAACGAATTCACCACGTTTCAGAGAATGATCCACCATCACCCCCGTAGGCCGTACACAATCACCAAATCTAGTTTGAATCCAATTAAGATCGGTTTTGAGTGTGACTTCATCGATACTGGATTCTATTCCTGCTGCCTTTAATTGGAGATTCATACGATTAACCATTGATTTTATTCTTGAATCATCAGATAATACAGAAGGCAAGTCAACAAAACGAATTCCAACACGGTCAATAGCGTCACGATATGTCGGACCAATTCCTCTTCCAGTGGTTCCAATCTCCTTATCTGCGCCATCCAAGATTCTATGGTATGGAAGTGTAATGTGCGCACGTTCAGATATGAATAATCGATTACCTTCGGGCCTCTCACCACCAAACGCATGCCATGAATCTAATTCCTGCTCCAACTTCCATGGATCAATGACCATCCCATCTCCAAGAACTAAATTACAATGGCTGTAAGTAATTCCACTTGGGAGATGGTGGAATGCAAGTTTTCTCTCGCCAATTACTATTGTATGCCCAGCATTCGAACCTCCTTGGAATCTAACGACCCAATCCGCTTCTGATGCTAATTGATCAACCAACTTCCCTTTTCCCTCATCTCCCCACTGTGCTCCGAGGACTACTGTGGCAGGCATGATTCACGTCGGGGGACAGAGGCCTTTGAATGATGCCTCTGCTAGAGAATGGAATACGAGCCCCTCCGATGCGGTTATGAAGGGGTCATTAGTCCCCGTTGCCATGGCCCGGTTCCCTGAGGCGGAAGTGCGCAACTTGCACAAGTGGGTCTGTATGAAATGCTCAGCAACTCACAGAGGACGTAAGAAGCCACTAAAATGCCGCAAATGCGGGTATAAGGGGCTACGGCCAAAGATTGTTGAGAAGAAACAGCGTTGATTAGGAATTAATGTTGTTCTAACAGCATATGAAAATCAACAATTGAGTATTCGTCTATTGCACTTCACGGAGGAGTGCTTCAAGAGCTGTTTGAATTTGTAAACAAAGTGGCCCAAAATGAATAGGTAAATTTGCATCATTGAATATCTCGTCCAACTTACTCGCAGTCATCCCTAGACGGACGTCCATATCCTTGTCTTCATTAAGCAGCCATTCAGTTGTAGCGTCTTTTGCAGACTTTCGAATATTTCGTGGTACTTGACTATCTTGGAGTTGCTCAAGAACCGTTGCAATCTGTTGGATTCGTGAATTTACATCGCTCATGTCTACTACACATCCTTCCGCACTGTTCGTCACGTGGTAGACGGCCGACTTTAAGTCCATTGCAGAATAGAGCAGGATAGATGGAGACCACCGAACCCTCCGTTCTTGTCGGAATTCTACGATTTCTGATTCTTTTGTGTTGTATGGGAGGTGCTGCCGCAATGGATCATTGGCAACGAAGAGTGCCCAATGATTGGTGGATTCGATGGGGAGTTGCAATTGTTTTCTTGCTATGTATAGAGATGATGATGATTGGAGCAGATTTACCAATCCTTCTAATGACTCTAGGAATAATAGCCTGGGCATCAATAAGTGTTCTAGGGACTCCTTCAATAGCCGATATTAAGGCTGGTTCAAAACTGGATTTAGCTGTTTCATTATGGTATATTCTAGGATTCATTGGCCTTGTAAGTAGTCTATTTCTCCATGGAGAAAATGCACTTTGGATTATCGGATTTTTAGCCGACGCACCGATATATAATTCGGCTAATTCAACTGATTTCATGTATTTTTA
This sequence comes from Methanobacteriota archaeon, assembly GCA_002718215.1. Classification (GTDB taxonomy): domain Archaea; phylum Thermoplasmatota; class Poseidoniia; order Poseidoniales; family Thalassarchaeaceae; genus MGIIb-N2. The sequence goes on along the minus strand of PBDV01000027.1, from coordinate 2,519 downwards.
CCACAATGCACATCTTCTCCTGGACTTGATTGGACTCTCCATTTGTATAGGATTTATTGAACTGGCGTGGCGAATGCGACTGTTGCACGGCGGGGCAGATGCCAAAGCACTAATGATAGTAGCAATTGCCCTTCCATGGTTTGGCCATAGTGTATCTTCTGACTTGACGATAGGTGTACTAGGAACCACGGGTGTAGCTCCCCCAATGATTTCGGTCCTTGTTTGGTCGGCGGTTGGATTTCTTCTACTTCCAATTTTCACAACAATTAGAAATGTTTCAAATGGTGTAAAATCTCCATTGAAGATGATTTGGCACGCTGAAAAATGGAAATTAGATGAAATTCCTGGCAAGCATGTCTGGATCTTGAGTGAAGTAATTGACGATACAGATGGGACACGCAAAGTGGCGGTTAGAATGAGGCCACGGAGAAAAAAAGAAGATAGAGAATCTATCTCTAAACACATATCAGAATTGAGCCAACAGGGAGAAACTGAAGCATGGATTACTAAGAAACATCCATTCTTAATCTATGTTTTTCCTGCTATCATTCTAACTATGATATTGGGTGACCCCATAGCATGGATACTGCTTGAACTCGGACAATAATCACATTGGGCTCTTGTCTGGAATCGAGGTTAGTTTGTCTACAACCTTTGAAAGTCGATCAACAAGGCTATTCTTCTCTTCACTCTGTATCAATGCATGTTCAAGGACTTCATCCAATGAATCCACGGCAATAACCTCGACCATGGACTGATATTTTTCATCAATTAAGACATCCCTCATATTTGTCCGTGGTACAATAACTCGTGAAATTCCTGACTTGGCTGCGGCTTCAATCTTGGCAGTGACTCCTCCAATAGGAAGCACTTCTCCGCGGACGCTCAAGCTACCTGTCATGGCCAAATTCTGATCTATCGGTAAATCCTCAAATGCACTAATGATTGCAGTCGCCATAGTAATTGAGGCACTGTCCCCATCAACTCCATGCGTCCCAGGAAACTGAACATGAATATCATAATCTGCGATATCCTTTCCAGTAAGTTTCTTGACTACAGCATTGATATTTGTTACACTTTCTTTGGCTAAATCTGAAAGCCCACCAGTAGCATACACCGCCCCATTACGCCCTTGTGCTGGTGTAACCAATGCCTCTACTGGGAGAACAATCCCTGAGAAATCCGAAAGTCCTGAATCCGCTCCAAGAACTGCCAAACCATTTACTCGTCCTACTCGAGCACCACTGTTAACCAACATTGCATACTCATTCTGACGCTCAATGTAACGATCTGCAATCTGCTGCTCCAATGGCTTTGCAATTATTCTAGCACGGGCGATGTGTTCAGGTGTAACGACTGGTGCATCTTCCTCTGCTGCAAGATCTCCTGCTACACGAACTAAACCACCGAGTTCTCTCAAGCGTAAGGTTAGCTTTCCACGCCTTCCTGCCCTTCGCTGGGCTTCCTTAAGGACTAATCCAACAGCTTCACGATTGAAATGAGGAATGGGTTTTCCGGATTTTTTATTCATCTCATTTTTCACTTCTTGAGCGATAAAACGGATTAATCGACGACGGTTGGCATCTGTATCATCCATAGTTGTGTTCACATATACTTCGTAACCATAACCTCGAATTCTACTCCTCAATGCAGGATGCATTCTTTCCATTGAATCTAGATTTCCTGCCGCAACCAATATGAAATCTGAAGGAACAGGTTCAGTCTTAGTCAACGCACCACTACTCCTTTCACTTCGCCCCGATATTGGAAGTGCCTTTTCTTGCATTGCAGTCAAAAGAGCCTGTTGTTCTTCCATTCTAAGCATGTTAATTTCATCAATGTACAAAACACCATAATGGGCGCGATGAATGGAACCTGGTTCTACTCTCTCATGGGCAGGTGTAGCCAAATCAGCGCCTGATTGGAAAGGATCGTGTCTAACATCGCCAAGTAGTGCTCCTGCTAAAGCCCCAGTTGCATCGATAAATGGGACATTATCACCACGTTCATGTTTAACCAATAACTTCGGTATATTGTTTTCATCAGACGCTGAAAGCCTAGAACGTAGGAAGAAATATCCGAATGCTAAAATGAAGCCCCCAAACAATAGTGTAAGAATATCGCCAGAAGAAATCGTTGCGAATACCAATGCAGCCCCTACGAAAATTACAATGAACAATAGTGTCTTGTTAGTTCGCTCTCTCTGTTGACGAATTGCAGCCTTTCTCTCTTTGATAATCCGATCTCCCCTTCCAGCGGGTACAGTTCGAACCTTCGGTTCATTCTCGTCTTCTGTGTTACGATAAACAAGAATATCTTCCATCTGTTCTTTGGGAAGAAATTCAGTCATTGAACGAGCTAACATGGACTTTCCAGTACCTGGATCTCCCATCAATATCACATGTCGACGTTGTTCAGCAGCCTTTCTGACTACAATAGAAGCCGCATCTTGACCAATTACTTGATCCACTAGTCGTTTGGGTAAAGGCACATCCTCAGTTGTTTCAAATGTATTAGAA
>PBDV01000026.1 GCA_002718215.1 Methanobacteriota archaeon | reverse complement strand
TTCGATCCATTGGCGCTACCTGAGAACGACGTGCCGGTTGGCCAAGAAGGATGGGATCCATCCCTTGAGTTGATTGGTAGCCGGACCGAGTCGGCCAAGACCTATCTCGGCGAAGATGGTGAAAGGGTGACGCTGATTTCAGCTGGCCCTGCTCATTATCTCGAAGATGGGTCATGGGAAGACATCGATCTGAATATGGTTTCGACCGCTGACGGCTGGGAAGTAACGAAGAACACCTTCGAGACAACATTCTCAGCAGATCACGGTGCAGGGGTCTCTATTCAGGTCCATCCGAATGTGGATCCAATCCGCTTTGGAGTCAACCCAATGCCAATGTGGTTCATGGGCGAGGATTTCAATCCAATGCCATACCTCGATAATCCATCTCAGGATGGAATTGAGACTGGTGCGAATGTAATCCGTTACCCTATGACCGATAACGCCCAGGTTGATTATCAGGTATCTCAGATTGGAGTCAAGCAGACTCTGAACCTAAGAGACATGCCTCAAATCCAAGATGGTTTTGAGGGTCACTTTGGACTTCAGGAGACAATGATTCTTCCTAGTGGATATGCATTATTCATTGGAGATTCAATGATAGAGGATGCAAAGTTGACCACAACCAATGAGTCAATTGATATTCGAAACATCGAGACTGGAGAGCGAATTGCTGTTCTAGAACGTCCAATGATGTTCGATCAGGCTACAGCAGAAAGCGAGAGTCCTGAAGGCTACCTCGGCCTCTACGTGATTCGAGCATTCGGCGAAGTAATCGAGATTGCTACTGTTGTTGATACAGAATGGCTGTTGGATGAGGAACGTGCTTATCCAGTACAAATTGATCCAACAGTGAGTGTTCGTGATCAGCGCACAGGGTATGCTTACTACTACCGCTATTCATCATGGTGGGGTACAACTACCTACGAGCGTGCTTACGGCACCAATTCGTGGGGTAGCATGGTCACTTGTCGTGGCCGAGGAAGCAGCCAGTCGTGTACCACCAGTAGTTCATACAGCTGGTACTACCGATACACTTGGTATCGATTCGATATGGCCAATGCACTCCCAACGGGTGCAACAGTAACCGATACAGATTTCGTTTCCCACGTAGGACGATATCGCTCCGGTTCAGCAAGTTTCACCGCTGCTGTTGTGAAGACAGGTACAAGCCAGAGTTCCAATATGATTGATGCAAGTTCCTACTTGTTCAGTTCTGGTTATCGCTTGGCTCAAATGGTTCGACAAAGTCCTGCATCAAGTAGTACCACCACTCTTAATGATCCGAATTACTATTGGTACGGATTTAACTCCCGAACAATCAGTCTAAACACAAATGGTGTAAACGATGTTCAGGATGCAGTTGATGGTAATGGTGCAGGTACTTCTGGTAACATCCTGACTCTTGGTCTAAGAAACACTGGTAACGAACCATTCTGGTATTGGTGTGGGCACACTACTGTCTCTTATTGTAACTCGGCAAGTGAGTTGCCAAAGCTACGGATAACATACACCGGTGGTTCAGATACGACGCCTCCGACCGCTAACTTTGCCCCATATACTGGAGTTACAAGTTATCGCGAAGATGCCCGTACATTCTACATCGGTTTGACTGATGGTAGTGGCGTAGATACAACAAGTTCGCAAGGACCAAGATTGTATTACCGTGTGAACAACGGTTCATACTCTCAAGTTACTGCTACATCCATTGGAACATGTGTGGCAGGTGCTGAATGTTCATTCAAGGCTCAAATCCCAGCGGTTAACTTGGGCGATTATGTTCAGTATTTCTGGGCATACCGAGATCTTTCAACCACAGGACCTAACAGTGGACCAAATACTGGAACAACACCTTCTGGTGGTACTGGAACTCCAGCATCCATCAACTCAGGTGCAATCACTCCATACAATTACTTCGTACAAGATGTTGAAGATGCAACTGCAGGTGTGAAGAAGTCACAGATTAAGATAGATGGACAGAGCAATTATTTCTATTACCAAGCTCGAAACTTCTACTCATATCAGGTTACAATGTGGGAGAACAACTACGAGTACATGATTGAACTTGATACCAGCAATTGTGGTACAGGTTCCAGTTCTTGTTTCAAGACTAGTGGTTTGACATGGAACGCCAAGTACATCGGTACAGCTGCAAACACATACACGACCTCTACATCAGTTACAGCAAAGGTTGCCAGTATCCCTGGACTTACATTTGCTGCTGATGATGGTCCTGGAATGAACCTAATGTACTACTGGGACACAACCACCTCAAAGATGGGTGTTCTAGGATTGGGTACCGCTACAGACATTGCGGATCCAGTTAGTGGAGGTACTACTCAAACAACTCTCGCTTCAGGTAACACTGACGATGGATACGTGCGCGTAGTAATACCCCCAGATTACACTGGTAACTTTGGTGGAATCCCACTGAATGGTACTACAAGCCCTTACTACTCTAGTTCAGCTAGAAACTTGGCTTGTGTCGGTTCAAATGGATACTTCTACTTTGTTCGCGGTAATCCTGCATACTGTACTACTTGGTTCTCTACCAGTTACAAGTTCAATGGATTCAATGTTGGTGCAACAGACACTCGATTCAACAGTGCAGGTTTCACAATCACCTCAAAGGCGAGCAACATTCGACCAACTCCTGACATATGGGCTCCAGCCCCTGTTCATTCAGGATTGATGGATTCATACACTGATGATGACCGAACGGTCAAGTTCGAGATGACTGATGCTGGCGATCCACCATCTGGAATCAATGTTACATCAGGAACAGACGCCAACGGTGATCTATACCGTCCATTCCTAAAGTATCGTGTGAACGATGTTGTGAATGGCACTGGTTGGTCTTCTTGGTCAGTCCGTGCTCTTACACCTGACGGCGGTTATTCTGCTTGTGAACTTGCTACTTGTGACTGGTCTGCAGCAATCCCAGGAACAGAGCGAGGAAACTCAGTGGAATACACAATCCATGCTCGAGACAATGTGGGTAACATGCTAAACAGCAGTGCATATGGCTATGATTTGGTTACACCAACTAAGGTCATGACAATTGAGTGGCATGATCAGAACTGTGGATTCGGACAACAGTATGCATGTAGCTGGCAAGTTAAGTTGTACGACGTCTCTAACGAGATTGAGTTCCATTACGACACAACCAGTAGCATGTACTATGATTACGAGACAGTCGGATACCAAGCTCCTAACGGTGCAGAAGGAGAAACGATTCTGCCACGTGGAAATGGTTACCAAAGTGGATACAATCCATCTCGATGGACAAACAACTACCGTATCGCAACCGACGGAGGCTCACACGCATACGAGAGTTTCTCTGCAGGAATGACTGAGTTGTTCAACTATGACGAAGTCTTCACAGGTACATCAAACGGCCGTCCGTACACTTACTACTGTACCCGTTACTGGAGCAGTTACAGAAACCAGTGCAGTGAGGTCATTGACCTACCTGCTGGCTTCGACTTCGAGTACTTCGGAAACACATACAGTGGAAACAGTAGTCACAAGATCCATGCAATTCGTCATGGAGCTATGCAGTTCTCAACCAGTTCCTCTAGCAATTCTGCTCAGATGATGTACTATGGTTGGGGCAGTACAATGCCTGGTCTACCATCTACCAGCAGCTATGTCAACAATGTGGACCTAGCTCCATGGTGGGGATACTATGCATCGTACTACTGTTACTACAACAATCAGAACGAGTGTTCGATTAGAACCAAGACCATCCCGTTCGATGGTGCAGGTACTGATGTCTCTGCAGACATCAACACCCCAACCATTTGGGATCTAGAGATGAGCCCGATTCGTGTAACTCCATCGAGCGGTGATTATATCACCGTGAATGCAGATCTCACAATTGAGTCTGGAGTAACTGTAGAAATTGCAGAAGGCAAGGGAATTCTGTTCAATGGCGCTTGTAACAAGCTCATTGTGAATGGTACCGAAGACCTTCCAGTCAATATCACTGACTTGGGAACAACCTCTGCTAAGGCATTGGGTATGGCATTCACCAACGGATGTACTACTTCTGGTGGTACAGATGAACGCCATGAGTTCTACCATACCAATTTCGAGAATATGTCGGTCGCCATTAGTGCAGGTAGCGCATGGGGATCCACTCCTCGATACAATGGTAACGTCGGTGACTTTGTCCTTGAAGACATGACCTTCGATAACGTTGACAAGGCTATCAGCCACGGAAGCGGTCAAGGAACAAGTTTCACAATGGAGAACTTCGCAATTACCAATGCAGCAGATGCTTGTATGGATCTTCCAACTGACGCGGTCGTCGACTTGCGTTTCGGTTCAATGGATGAGTGTAATACCAACTGGAATGATTGGGGCGGCGCAATCGTCAGCTATCCAGGTTCCAATGGTGGTTCTCTAACCATGGAAAACGTCACAATTACAGATGCTCGTTCTAACGGAATTAGCGTCGACTATGACGACCTTTGGTTGAGTAACATCTCGATTACTATCCCTGATCTTACCGATGCTGGACGTCCAGGAACAAACTGGAACCCAGATGGGGCAGTTTACCACGATGCTGATTCAACATCTGGATCAACATTCTATGGTCACGGTCTAACTTTGGAAGGATACTACCGAGGTATCTATACTCAGGCAACTGATTCAGTTGATATGGTCGATGTTGATGGAACTGGAATGGAAGGATTCATTTCAGTAATCCCTGCAGGACCTTCCTCGTCCGTAATTGGAGCAACAGGTGAAGATGCTAACTTCCACGACATCACGATGAGTGGAACCAGTAATAGCGATAGTCAACTATACCTAGAGAGGACTCGCCCTGATTCAATCACTGATGTGACGTTTACCACAACAGGTAGCGGGCCTGGATTGTACTTGGCAGGTAATTCACCTGATTCAGGTACAGTTACAGTAACCAACTACGAAGGTGCTCATATGCGCGCAATTGGTTGTGGATGGAATGTCGCTGCTGATTCGATTTCAATAGAAACAGAAGACACTGCAGTAATCACGAACTGTGCATCATCGTCTTCGTCGAACACTTTCACTATGGAAGATTTCGACTTGGACTACACAGGATCTGGTAGCAGTACCGGTGCATCATATGCTCAGAACTCGATTTTGACTATGGCAGTTGGTACCATTGATTCAGACTTCTCGAACATTGGTTCGGCAGGTCTCGATGGTTCTGTTCGATTGATTGGAATCACTTACGGTACAACAGATTGTGTAACGTCTTCGGCGTCGTATTCTCTGTCCACCTGTCCCGCTGAAGTTCTTCACCCGAACGGTGAAGCCTTCGTTGGAGGTACAGCGCAGGTTGGTGTATACCGTGTAATCAACCAAGTTCCAACATATGTGGCAGACCACAGAGTAACTACAACATTAGTAGAAACATCTGGAACATGTCCAGACGTATCAAGTACAGGAAGTTGTACTGTAACTGAAATTGCTGTTGTTGGAAGTGCAAGTACCAATGGTAGCGGTCTAACTGACGCTTGGCTCATCACAACTCGTTTGGGATACTCCACATCTGGTACTGTTGAGACAAACACTTACTCTGACCACTCGTTCAACATTGGTGGTGGAGCAGGTCAGAACACGACCACTCCAGCAGATGTATGGTACATTACTGATTACAACGATGACGATCATGATTTGCCATTGACTATTGGTGCACGTGCAGACTTCCAGTTGGAAGCTTACCCAATGGATTGGAATGGACCTGCCAAGGATTGTACTTGGTTGTCCAACAACGATTCTGCATCATTGACCAATGGTTTCTACACCTATACCTTGCAGATTATTACTCTGTCCACAGACCTAGTTTTGGATGGATGTGATTTGCACCTGAATGGTACCAAGTTTAGTGTGAACTCGACAGCTACCAATAGCCCGACTATCACACTTCGAAACGGTGCTAACGTCCACCTAACTGGTGGTGTTGCTTCCGGTGGTGTAGATGGATACATCAAGGGTGTAACCAGCCTGTACGGCTGGCGCATGAACATCGAGAGTGGTGAACTCTCTATGGATCACTCGTACATACGTGATATGCATCAGGACACCACAACAAACAGTGGTCTTCTACTTGGTGCAGGTGCAACGTTGACGATGGAGAATGGCTCGTATGCAGTCGGTTCTTTTGCAACAAGTGCAACCATGGCCACAATCAAGGTCGCTGGTGGTAAGTTGGTAATGGACGACGCTCGAATTTCCAACAATCAGCAGACTGGTGTGGGTGTTCATCTAGAACAGACTTCCTCGTCCAATCTAAATGATATCACAGTTGAGAATGCTGGAACTGGAATAGTTATCCGGAACGGCGCACCTACTGTGAATGACTTCACATTGTCTAACAATGATGTAGGTATCGAGAACTATGGTGGAATGGCACTGCCAACCATCTATCGATCTCCATTATTGCAGGGTCAGTCAGGATGGCAAACCCACGAGATTGATATCACTAACTTCGCTAAGGGTGATGATGTAGTTCAGATGGCGTTCAATTCAGTATATGCTGGTGGAAACGCGCATCCATACAACTACTACAGTTCTCATTACTACATGATTTACGACAGAATGAGAATTTATGCAGACACAGGTGATGGTAACGGTCTACAGTTGATTGACTACGGTCACAGCATGGCCATGAACACTGATTCGGATACCAGCACTCCTGAACCTCCTGTTTGGGATTGTAACGCATATGGTTACCAATACAACCCTGGTGGTTCTTACCAGTATGCATATTATTGGTATATGTTGAACTATGGTCCAAGCCAGTTGTCGAGTAACGGGTCCAACAATAACCCGCCTCTGAACTTCGGTTTCAGAATGACCACGACCCCTGGTCTAACCACCAACACGAACTACTATCCGTACCACTTCTGGGGAGGGTACTGGCCGAGTATCTACTACTCAGCATACCCTCGATCCCCTGAGCAGCTATCTGGCGGTTCTGGCGGAATGTGGGGATACTATGGTGTCTGTATGGATTACGCGTACCGCTTCGGTACCCCTAACCCATCCGGATGGAAGATTGAGTTCCCACCAATCAGTACTCCTGGTGATGCTTACACAGAAGTTGTTCTGAAGATGGATGTATTCCACAACAGGAACAACTACTTCCAGGACAGGATTGATTTCCTAACTCGTGGTGGTACAACAGCAACCTCAATGGGCGATTGGCAACGCGAATTTGGAGTAGCCAGCATCACAAATGGTCAGATTACAGGTAGTGATACTGGAGTCAAGATTACTGGTGGCAATGCTGCAGGTTCATACGATAACCTAGTTATTGCAGATCCGTCCAACGAAGGAATTTTGGTTGATGGTTCACAAAATATCAATTTCAATGATGTTACAGTTACTGATGGTCGATATGGTGCTCGAATGACTTCCTCAGCATCCGGTAAGTTGGCTATCACAAATGCTGATTTCAATAACCAGTCTCAGAGCGGTCTTGTTCTGACTGGCGATTCAGGATTGGTGTTCTCTGGTACAATCAATGCTTCTGGTTCGTCTGGAATTCATGTGACTTCCTCGTCCGATACTGATTGGACATTCAATGGGTTAACGATTTCGAATTCTGCCAATGGTGTACAGCACGATGGTGGTGGAGAGGTCAGATTGGTTGATGCGACCATGGATACGAACACCAACGATATTGTGATCGATGATGGTTCAGTTACCTATGTCGAAGGAGATATTGGAACTGGTTCTGGAGTTATGGTCAATGGAGGCGGTGTGTTCACTCGTGCTCGTCTCTACGATGTTAACCTAGAAGCTGATTCGTCTGCAGTAAGCGGCGCTCTGTTGAAGTTACTTGATGCAGATGGTCGGGCAGTTGATGAGGGCAAATCCAATGGTGCAGGTCTTGTAGATGATCTGGAGTTTGTTACGTACACAATCGATGCAAGCGGCCAGAATACGATGAACCTAGCAGGAATGCGGGTTGCGTCTGTATATCAACATGCATCAGGACAGAATACCGAGTTCCGTTATGCTCTCGAGACTGTTACACTAACAGATTCTTCTGGAAATTCAGACACTGTTGATATGGCAGATAAGATTGATGCACATGTATGTTATCGATACAATGGAAACTACGGTCTAGCACAGTGTACCGGTGTCTCATATGGAGGCACTAACACTTTGGCAAGCGGTCTAGTTCAGTATGACGCATACTATGCAATGAGCGGCGAGCAAAACAACAAGGCAATCTTGATGGATAACTCGTACAACTACATGGATGCAGCATCTCAGACGTACTTCAATAACTCGATTATCTTCACAACAGGTTACAATAATGATAACCTTGCGTCGATTCGAGTTGAGTACCCATACACTCAGCAGATCAATATGGATAACACCATAGTGATTGGAATGGGTGATGCAGGCAACGATGACCCAGGTGGATTCTATCTAGGTTACTCAGGTACCTCGAACTATGCTGCTTGGGATGTTAACAACACAGAGTTAGTAGGTCTATCAGCTGTTGGTTCAGGTAGAGGATACTACGGTGCTCCTGCTAAGTTCCAGATTACGAACAGTACATTGGCGCATTACACGCCTCCTATGAAGACCAGTAGTTTCTACTATCGTCAGATTTGTGTGACAACTGCTGGTATTAGCAATGCATTGATCGAGAACAATCAGTTCTTCGATTGTGATGCAGGCGTCATGGTACCATACAACTACTATGCGTACAGCACGTACTACAGCGGTACTGGTACAGACGATTTGATTGTCCGTGATAACGTCTTTACAGATACTGGTTCAATTGGATTGTGGATGTATCTAAACACCAAGTCGGATGATATTCTCTTTGAGGGTAACACCATTACTGGTAGTACATCTCCTTCATACGGTGTGTATATCCAAGATCAAACCACGAACTCCATCGATGTAGTAGATAACGACATCAAGGCTGATGTTGGATTCTATTCTCGTAATGGAAAACAGTGGGATGTTGATGGAAACACATTCCGTGGAATCGGCGATGCATCGTACCCAGGTGTATACACTCAGTCCGGATGGGGAACCATTACTGATAACACCCTGATTGATGCTGATGGCGGTATATCCGTTTACGGCATCTTGGGTAGCAATGATGTAGAGATTTCAGATAACGCTGTTGAGTTCACATCTGGTCGCGTACCGACCAGCGCACAAGGAATTAGTGTGGCAAACTGTGGTAGCAATTCTGAGATTACCATGGGTGGAAACGACATCGAAGTTATCTCGAACGCTCTAGTCACAAACGGTTGTACTGTAATTGACGATGGCAGTTCGTTCACCAGTCTTGGTGGCGCTGCACCACGAGTTCACACAGTGGATATTCGTGCATCGACATTCAGCCCACAGACTCTCACCATCAACCTAGGTGATACTGTCCGTTGGCATGCAGTTGGTTACTACAACGATGTGAACTGCTACATGCACTCCACAACTGAGAACACCACCGGTGCTCCTCTGTGGGACAGTGGAATGATGAACAATGGAACGTACTTCAGCTACACATTCAATACGGCTGGTACCTTCAACTATCATTCCGATAACTGTGCAATAGACATGTATGGATCGATTGTTGTTACTAGTTCCTCTGGACCATCATTGGCATCCACTGGAATCAATGTTGCAGGAAGCAATGATGATATCTCACTATCGAATACCTCGGTGAGTGGATTCGGTGTTGGAATCACTATGACTGGCGGGGACTTGTACCTTGGAGGTACGCCTCAAACTCGTAGCGGTTCTGGCGCTCTAATTGTCGCTGACCGTGCTGGAATTGAAGCGGAAGATGTGGACATTACCATCAATGGTGCAACGATTGAGGTCGATGATACCACAGGTGTTGGTGTTGACGCAGTAAGCACAGGTGGCACCACTCTATTGGACATCACAGATTTGTCCACAGATGGTGGAACTGGTGTACTCGCTGATGGACACAAGCTCTTCCGATGGAACGGTGGTACAAGTGCTTCGGATACAACTCTGAAGACCATTAACGCCGCTACTGGTTCTATCGAGAACATGACTTGGCCAAACACTGGTACTCAAATTAACGCAGGTCCGTTCAGTACGATTACCAGCGTTGGAAATGGAGTATTGGATTCAAGCAAGTTGACTCTAACCAGCACATCGATTATCCACGAAGGTAACTTGTTGGATCTAGATGTTACATGGATGGGTCAGGCTGCATCTGATGTGGGCGTAGTAATTCGTTCAACTGAAGATTTCAATGCAGCAACAGGTGGAGCAATTCCACTTGTTGGCCACTCTCGATCCGAGTACGTGAGTCCATCGTGGCGCACTCGTGCTGGTGCTACAATCGTAGCTGACGGAGACATGAGTGATTGGGTTGGAGAATACACAGCAGCAACAAACATCGCTGATGATATGATGCCTGGTGAAGTAGCTACCAACGTCTCTAGTGGCGGCGGAATGCGCGTCACATGGGATTCATCCAACGTGTACATTGGAATCACTGGAGTGACTTTCACTGCAACGGATGGAATGGTCTATCTTGATACGGTGGCTGGAGGAAGCAGCACTGGAGACAACTGGTACGTCAGTCATAACTTGCCGTTCCAGGCTGATTTCATGCTCTTCGCTGAAGATGCAACAAGCTGGGGAATCAAGCGTGTTACACCAACAGGTAACTGGGTCGATGTGACTTCGTCCTGTACTGGCATTCAATCCCATGTTGGATTCGGATACCCAGGCGTAACACCTACGTGGAACTTTAACTCTGAGTTCACAATCCCGTGGACATGTATTGGATCTCCAACTGAGGATGTCCGATGGTTGGCTATTGTTCAGAATGAGAACACTGGCCACGTGATTGGAATGTTCCCACCACAACAGTGGGATGCAGTCAATGCTACGGCTCAGAACTTCTACGACTTCGGTAACTTCGACCTAGGTGGAGTTGACCTACCAGATGGTTCAATGGATGACTTCTTGCTCATCTTCCGTACTTATGCAGGTAGCACAACACCTACGCCTGCTCGACCATACGACATCATCGTCAAGGTTCGAGATGCACAGAATGACTACTGGGATTGGGGAACCCAAACCAACGTTATGATGAGCACTAATCAGGAAATCGAAATAGACATCAAGAGAGCTAAGCCGATTATCCAGAATCTCGTCGATGTTACTGTCGATGAGGATACTGGACTGACTTCAATCAGTTTGACCGATAAGGCAGATGATTACCAAGATCAGGAAGCAAGCCTAACATGGGAAATTGTTGATTCAGCAGCCAACACTCATACGTTCATTACACCGTATGATTTCGAGTTGAATGGACACAGTTTGGATGTTACAACACTGCAGGACCAGTTCGGAGGTCACCGCTTGAAGGCTACTGTTACAGACAGTGATGGCCTGAATGCTACACAGACCTTCCACTGGAACGTCACAAACGTGAACGACAAGCCTCAGATGTGTAACACTGCACGAACTGATTGTGTCTTGATGGTATACGATGGAGGATCTGCAGAGACCTTCAACATCCGAGATGAACAAGCGGTAGATGGAGCCACTGGCTTCACAATCCCACGTGCGCTCGGTAGTGTGTACAACCAGTCTGGTAGCTACATCATCGATATGGCGAACGAGAACGAACAGACGGATAACAACCCTTACCCAGTACCACAAACATACGTTTGGAGTGCTAACGAGGGCGAGTGTATCCCGTTCAGTGTCGAGATGTCGAGTACGACTGACCTACTATTGTCTGAGAATGCTACCAACGAGAACGGTGGTTCCTGTACAATCGTATTCGGTTTGACTGATGGTGTAGATGCTGCGGACAATGAGTCCATTGTGTTCATTGTTAACCCGATTAACGATGCTCCAGTAATTCCAAACTTCGATGCCTCTACAGGTACCGTGATTGAAGTTGCTAACGGAGATATCTTGTATCAGGGCGATGAGAATGATTGGTACTTCGAGTTGACTGAGGACGACACCAATGTCGATAACCTCACTTTCAACCTCGCCAACATGATGTCAGATATTGACCATCAACAGGCAGATTACCAGTGGGAAGTCGCTAAGACAGCAATGTGTGATTACGACCATTACTTCACAATCGACTTCGATCAGGACACTGAGGACATGACGATTACACTGATTCCGGATGCTACCACAACTGCTCCGACCAGTGAGATCGACTTCCTACAGGACGCTGATGGCGATGGTGTACGAGATGGTGGTATTCACCAGATGGTTCCAGCAAGCGGTTACTACTGCACTGTTTCCCTTTGGTTGAACGATACTGTTGAGGCACCTGGTTACATCAACTATAGTCAGGCTGGATATGATACCTATGATCAGAGGTCAGACCGTGTGACTCTCAACATCCGTGTTGAGAACGTGGTCGAAGCTCGTCCAGATTACCACTTCGAACCAGTGTTTGGAAACACATGGTTCTCTGCTGGTAACGACGACAACATTGACGCTGTATTGCCAGGTACTCGCGTACCGTTCACTGTTACAGTGACGAACAACGGCGATGACCCAACACTGTACAACTACGGCCATGATCTGCAGATTCGTTTCACAGCAAACGATAACCCAGGTATCCAACATCAGGTAACACTGGAGTGGGATGATGGTGAAGTTCCAGGAATCGGAGAAACTGTAGACGTTAAGGGATACATTACGATGAACACTGCAACTGATGAAGTCGCAGTATTCGCTGAAGTGAGGACAATTGATCCGTTCACAGACGCATATGTAACTGATAACTTCCGCAGACCGGCTCTTGAAGAGTTGAACTGGGCTAACAACAACGTGACCACAACAGATTCGGGAGATGCTCTGCCGAAGATGGTAGGTCTACGCCCAGCATCCTCGGTAGCATCGTTTGTACCCGGATTGATGGCAGTATCGATGGTAGGTCTCTTCCTAGGCATCACTCTCTTATCGGCTCGCCGTGAAGAGGATGAACTAGAGATGGTTGAGCAACTATCTTCTGACGAAGAAGCGGTCAGCCCTGTTATTGCAACGATTCTGTTGGTGGCAATCACAGTCGTACTTTCGGGTACGATCTATGTGTGGTCGTCATCTCTTGCAGACACATCAGGTAAGGCAGCGCCTCGAGTAACAGCTCTAACCGACACCTTCGTGACTTCTGATGACTCCAATGATTGGGCATGGAAGATCACCGTTAACGGTGCTCAGAATGAACTAGCTACTCAGGCAGTACGCGTACAATTGGAATGGACTGATTCGACTGGAGAGATACAGTTCCGTGACTACAATATGACGGACAAGTATGTTGGAGCTGATTCGTGTGTTAGTTACACTAGTGGAGACTCTACAGGTGATTGTGGGCTATATGGGCGCAATCCATCTAACAGCGATGCTATGGTGACGTTCAAGGACGACATCGACTGTTCTGCTTCAGGAGACTGTACGACTGGCTTCGGTGCTGGAGATATCATCTATGTCTTGATGCATGACCCTACTACTGGGGAAATGATCACAACAATGGGTATCACAGTGATATATGCACCTGGTTCTCAGGCTGCTACGCCATTGATGTCCTTCACTGGACAGACGAACCCGCCACGACTCTCTTCTTAGAGATTGTACGAAGAAACGGATCGGGGGTCTTGGGCCCCCGGTCCCCTTCGGTCGATGAGACTAAGGAGATGTTAGTCTAGCGTGAGTTAGATGAGTTCCGTTCGAGTTGTAGCCTTCGATTGTGACGGCGTCCTTGCGGATGCTGGTTCCTCATGGGCAGTAATCCACTCTCATTTTGGAACAGGTGATGCAACCCTGTTGAAGGCCTTCCTTAATCGAGAGATTACAGATGAGGAATTCATGCGTGATGATATTGGTCAATGGAAGAAAGTCCAGCCTAAGATCCATCGTGATGAGCTCTTCAAGTTCTATTCTGGAGTTCGTCTAATGGAAGGAGCTAGAGAGGTTGTTTCTTCATTGATGGAACGAGGGATTCATGTCGTGATTATTTCCGCAGGTGTGGATTTGTTTGTATCTGCAATTGCAGCGATGTTAAAGGTGGATGATTGGGCTGCGAATGGATTCACGTATGACGATGAAGGTTTCTTGATGGATGAAGGAGTATGCCGAGTTCCTGCTTGGGACAAAGGAGAGATGGTACAGAAATTAATTCGTATTCATGGATTTGAACCTTCAGAGGTCGTCAGCGTAGGAGATAGTAGCATGGACCTTTCAATGCATGTTGAAGGAAGCAGATTCATTGGATTTAATCCCACAAGAGATGAGGCTCATTTTGCATTCAAGGAGGCAGAAGTACCAGTGGTTCCAGGGCCTGATCTAAGAGATATTTGGCCAGTTCTCTTTGATGGAGAGAAATACCCTTTGGAAATGTGAAATTATGAATGGGCAACGAGTTATCTGTCCATTTATTGTAGTCATTCTTCTTCTTCCTGGTTGTCTTTCTACAGAACCCATTTCCAATCAAGAAAATGAAGAACAGGTAATCGAGTTGAAGGTTTGGCACTCCTTTGCTGCAGAAAGCAAAGAACAGGCAACATTTGAGTCAAAAATTGATGCATTTATGGCCTTTAACCCGGGTGTAGAGGTGCAAATATCAGCAATTCCATATCCAGAAGCAGATCAACAGTTCATGATCGCAGCACAAGGAGGAGAAGCGCCAGATTTAGTTCGTCTTTCATCTGATCAATTGGGTAAGATTGGAGACATCAGAGTTGGAGGGCAACCGTTACTAGAAGATCTTCGAGCTCACCTTACTCCCATTGATCGTTCAAAGTTTGATCCGAGGGCTCTCAATGCAATGAGATACGAGGGTGATCTTCTGGGAATTCCTGCGAGTCAGGATTGTCTTAGTTTGTTATACAATCCGATACTTTTTGATTCTGCAGGAATTGAATACCCCGATGAGAATTGGACATTGGATGATTTGCTTATTGCTGCAACAGATTTGACTTCTGGAGATGTAAATGGCCTAGCACTTCCAGTAAAAAATGCATACTGGTGGTTTGGTTTTCAAGCAGGTTTCGGCGGTTCACTTTTTGATCAGAATGGTACGCCCACTTTAGATTCAAATGGTTCAGCTGAAGCAATGGATTGGGTGTTGGACCTTGAATTAGAACATGGAGTTGTTGAGACTGGTACTCAAACTGAATCGATGAAAACACAGTTTCTAAGTTCGAAGGCTGCAATGATAGTCGATGGTCCATGGAATTGGGCCACCTATGAAGCAGGAAGGATTCCAATTCAACAGGTGATGTTGCCAACAGTATCTGATACCGGAGAACGAGTGGCCCCTTTGGTTACGTACAAAGGGTGGTCGGTAAGCAAGCAATCCTTGAACAAGGAATGGGCGACCAGTCTCGCTCTTTACTTATCCTCATCTGAGGTTCAGAAAGAATTCGCCATTGAGACATATACGATGCCAACTCACATCGACCTCTATGATGATTCAGAAATTTCAGAGAATGTTGTGATTTCAGGTTTCCTTGATCAATTGATGGAAGGCACCCCTGCTCCTACCACTAGGGCCATGGCAATGGTCTACGATCCCTTGGTTACAGCATTTGAGAATGTATATGCAGGAGAAATGAATTCATCAGAAGCTCTATCGTTGGCAGATGTTGCACTTGAATCTGATTTGGAGGGGTTATCGTGAAGAGAAAACTAATCATTATTTCATTGATGATAATTTTCTTTACTTCAGTTGTTAGTGCATCTTCTGTTAATCAGTTAGAAGCAGATGGGTCTGCTGGATATCGAAAAGTTGGTCTTTCATGGGCGATGGATTCGGTAGAAGAAGACACCACAATTGAGATTTGGATGAATGCATCTTCATTCAATGATACAGTAGATGCTACCAAACATTCTGTAATTCGAGTAGAGAATGTTAGTGGGTTCGAACAACCAGAAATAGGGGAATGGTACGATGATTGTTCATTCGATGCAGGTGATGGATTTTTCACTCCTATTTATCGAGACTCATTTGGTTTTGGAGTAATTCCTCCAGGAACAATAGGTGTGAATTGCACTTTAACTGGCCTTCCGTCGGGAGTTGAAGTTCATCTAGCAGTAATGATGGTCGATGAAGCAGGAAATTCTTCTCTTTCATCTTCAATACTTATTTCGTCAATTGTAACTGATGTAGAATCAGTTGTAATCGATACGTCTCCATATATTTTCGCGATTGGTTCTATTGCATTGAGTGTAATTGCTTTGTTGTTTATTTTGAGATGGATGGACAATAGAGATGGTCGCAACAAATCCCGTTCTGCACATTTTTATATCGCTCCTGCGATATTGGCTCTGTCGATTCTAACATTTTATCCAGTATTGTATGGGATTTGGCTATCTTTTACAAATGCTGACCAATCACATTTAGGTGAACAGAGCTTGATTGGTTTAGAGAATTTCTTCACAGTAATTTCAACATCTGGTTTCGTTCGAGTTACAGGATTTACACTTGTTTGGTCAGTAGTTAATGTTGCAGCGCATATTGGTTTCGGGCTAATTCTTGCGCTGGCTCTGAATTCTTCTGAGTTGAAAGGTAGAGCAATATATCGAACTGCACTTCTTCTTCCTTGGGCAATTCCGTCATACATTTCTGTATTGGTTTGGAGGGGATTGTATGAGCCGGCGGGTGCATTGAATGACTTCTTAGGGACTAATTTGAACTTATTAGCAGATGCAAATGGTGCACGAATTGTGGTGATTTTGGTAAATATTTGGTTNGGTATCCCATTNATGATGATGTCAATATCTGGTGCCTTGCAAGCATTNCCAAAAGACATGTATGAGGCTGCAGAAGTAGATGGTATTGATGCGTTTTCGAGATTCCGCTTCCTTACTTTACCNAATCTTAGAAGCGCTTTAGTTCCACTTTCTTTACTTGGATTTATTTGGACATTCAACATGTTCAATGTAATTTATCTTATGACCGATGGTGGTCCAAATCTTGATTTTGATGGCCCTGGTTCGACTGATATTTTGATCACATATGTCTACGATGTAGCCTTTAGAGATGGGGCATATGGAGTAGCAGCTGCTTGGTCAGTGGTNATTTTCTTGATGTTAGTTGTGTTTTCCTGGACATACATGAAGAAGACAAATGCAACGGAGGCAGTTTCATGATGGGAAAAACACGTAACTCNGTCATGAAANANCATGATAATTTAGCAAATTTATGGTACGTCCCCGCTGAAGTAAATACTCTAAGGCATTTGTATCCATTTGTTTTAGCAATTAATTTNNTATCTTTCTGTTTGTTTTATCTTCGAGAAGATTTTGATTCAGTGTTTTCNTCTTCAATGCAATTTTTTGTAACTCTCGTCCTTCTTATTCTNTTGAAGAAATTGGATCGTGGTAAGAGGTTCCTTAGAGATGGATTGATNGGAATTTCTGGTTTANCCCTTTTANTATCGATACTTCAGTTTATGTCTGGNCCTCAAATTGCTGTTGATCTATGGGTNATGCTCTGGTCTTCTATTCCTGCAACATTGGTGATTCTTGTTGCATCAAAACCAGATGTTACTCTATGGACATCTGGGAAGCAATCNGTCAATTCTGCCGAAGCAGGTCTTTACAGAAATCGNAGNATTTCAAGAATTCACAACCTCATTCTTCGACACATTGCTCTTCTACATGCAGTCGCATTTGTTGTCTTGCCAATCCTTTGGATTGTTGACGTAGCAGTCTCTCCAGGGAATTCNCTAGGCGGTGGATTCTTTGATNTAATTACAATGGAGCATTTTAACAAAATNTTGTCTTCNGAATCATTTTGGATTTGGGCAAGGAATTCTGCNATNGTTTCGATTGGCACCACTATATTGGGGCTAGCATTGGCAATTCCAGCTGGTTATGCATTCAGTCGATTTCGATTTCGTGGAAGAGATTATGCCATGTTTTCATTCCTTCTTGTCCAGATGTTTCCTGGGGTGATTATNCTNGTTCCATANTTCTTGGTNATGAAGGCNCTTGGNCTGCTNAATACTTCATTGGGATTGATTCTCGCATATTCTGTGACTGCTCTNCCACTTTGTGTTTGGATGTTGAAAGGATTCTTCGATACAGTGCCTAAGGAGTTAGAAGAAGCAGCATTGGTAGACGGATGTAGCCAAAATCAAGTNTTTTGGAAGATNATTCTGCCNCTTTCTCTTCCCGCGGTTGCNGTTACAGCATTGTTCTCATTCCTTGCTGCGTGGAACGAATTCCTCCTTGCTTTGACTTTCAANACGAGCGAAGAAATGTACACNCTACCTGTNGGTTTAGCTTCCTTGATNTCTTCTACGGGNCAGGCATGGGGNGATTTTGCTGCTGCCTCGTTGTTGGTTAGTTTACCCGTNGTCATTCTTTTTATTGCATTCCAAAGATTCCTAATTGAAGGGTTGAGTGCAGGTGGAGTGAAGGGGTGATATCATGGTCAATGTTAGTTTNAGAAACGTGAGTAAACGATATGAGAATGGATTCTCNGCAGTGAATNAATTAGATTTAGAAATNAATGACGGTGAATTCCTTGTTCTTCTAGGTCCATCAGGTTGNGGTAAGTCTACNACNCTTCGAATGNTAGCNGGNTTGGAAGATNTTACTGANGGAGANATCAGTATNGGTGGNGCAAGAGTGAATGATTTACCNCCAGGGGCAAGAGGGATTGGCATGGTTTTCCAATCATATGCTCTATATCCTCACATGTCTATTTCAGACAATCTTTCTTTTGGATTAAGAATGCAAAAGGGAGNAGAACGGATGTCTGATGAAGAGATTGACAATTTGATTNTTGAGACAGCCTCAATGTTGGGATTAAGTTCAGAGTTGGAAAAGAAACCCAAGCAATTGTCTGGGGGGCAGAGACAGCGAGTCGCATTAGGNNGGGCGTTGATNAAGCGCCCNCGAGTTCTACTAATGGATGANCCATTATCAAATCTCGATGCAGAACTTCGTCAACAGATGAGGCTAGAGATTCGTAGATTACACGATGAATTGGGGATGACTACAGTTTATGTTACACACGANCAAATTGAAGCCATGACTCTTGCTGATCGAATTGTTGTACTGAATGAAGGTGAACTTCAACAGCACGGGCCCCCTATGGAAGTTTACAGAAACCCTTCAAATTCGTTTGTTGAAGGATTNCTATGTGCTCACCTTAACGAGATAGTTGAGACTGCAAATAATTTGTTCGGAGGAGAAGAAGAATGAAGATTCGAACAGGACCAATATCTGTCCTGATTATTCTTCTTATTTCTTCTATATCTCCTCTTCTTGTTACAGCAGATTCCAGTTTAATTGTGCGTCAACGAGAGTCAAATCATGTTTTCTNNTGGGATGGTTCTGCATCTNCAGTAGAGGTGATGGGCGAATGGGATAACTGGACTACAGGTNNTTCNTTATCTGAAATCTCTACTGGAAAATGGTCAGGGNANATCGATCTTGAACCTGGAATGTATTGTTACAAGTTTGTTGTTGATGGGANTTGGATNCTAGANCCAGCAAATCCATATCGTGGTTTTTGNGNTTCTTTTGAGAATAGTATCGCTAGAGTNGCCAATGATACAANNCCAATGTTCNCCCATNCAATAGAGAATAATACNCTCTCAGTTNTATGGCATGCTGGTTCTAGTGGAGACGCACCATTNGGNACTCCAAATGGATTGAATGGTGCACTTTGGGATGCAACAAATTGGNCATGGACTCTTGATCTCAGTGGGTTATCNAATGGNAAACACACTATTCACATTGAAGGAGTAGATGCTTCTGGAATCCCTGCTGATGANCTTCTTCTTCCTTTCTGGATNGGTGAAGAATCTGATTTCATTTGGGAAGATGCTTTGATCTATATGGTGATGACNGATCGCTTCGTCAATGGAAACCAATCTAATGANCCATCGGAAATCCAAGGGGTAGCTCAAGGTGCTGATTGGATGGGAGGTGATTTGGNAGGCGTCACGAACATGATTCAGTCTGGCTATTTCAAAAATNTAGGAGTTAATGCATTGTGGCTTACGCCATTCAATGAGGCTGCAAATGGAACTGGACTTGCAGCAGATGGTGTGCATGAAGTTTCTGCATACCATGGATATTGGCCTGTAGAGCCACGAAGTATTGACCCTCGTCTCGGCACTCCAGAAGAATTGCATGAATTGGTTGATGCAGCTCATGCTCAGGGGATCCGGATAATGGGNGATTTCGTTGTTAATCATGTTCACCAAGATCATCCTTACCACNCCAATCANCCTGATTGGTTTAACCAAGGATGTATNTGTGGAGAGGAGAACTGTGATTGGACCGAGCATAGACTNGATTGTCTGTTTAGGGACTATATGCCTGATCTGAATTGGAAGGACAGAAATGCCTCNGAACAAATGATTGAAGATNTTCTTTGGTGGATTGAAACCTATGATTTAGACGGNGGTCGAATTGATGCTGTTAAGCATGTAGATGATCTTGCAATTACCAATCTTGCTGTTCGAATCAATGAGAGGTTCGAGACTGCTGGAACAGATATCTATCTCAAGGGNGAAACAGCAATGGGTTGGTCTGGACANGACCTTNCTTCAAACTCTGAACAATATGGNACAATTAATCGATACATTGGCCCTAATTCNTTAGANGGTCAAGCTGATTTNGTTCTCTATCATGCAACNTCTGATCGTGTTTTTGCTACTGGTGAGGAGGATTACANCCATCTTGACTATTGGACNGCTCGAAGTCAAGATCAGTATGTCGAAGGATCGGTAATGGTTCCATTCGTTGGGAGCCATGATGTATCTCGTTTCTCATCNCGTGCTGATCCTGGAACTGCCGATGAATGGAATCAATGGGTAGAACAGGGNCTCCCTGGTCAACCTGGAACNGATGATCCATATCNTGCNTCGCTTCAAGCACATGGTTGGTTATTGACTACTCCNGGTGCNCCGATGATTTACATGGGTGATGAGTATGGAGAATTTGGGGGGGCNGATCCAGATAATCGNCACATGTGGAGAGATAATCAATCGCTCAATGAAAGAGAAAGTAACCTNCAAGAGAATATTAGTCAACTTGGAGTTCTTCGTTCTGAACTCGAATCTTTACGCCGTGGTGGATATCAGTCAATCTTCAATTCCTCTGATGTAGTTGTCTACCAACGTTCAACGGGNTCAGATTCTAGTCTTGTTGCATTGAATAGGGGGGTAACAAGTGTATNTGTTGATGTAGGAAATGAATTCAATGATCATTCNACTGTTTTTGGAACAGGTACACTTGAGAATGGAACAAATTTACTTCATCTTTCTCAGCATAGTGTTACAGTACTAACCAATGAAACATCGTATTTTGAATCGAANATTACGACTCCAGAGAGAGAANCGGATAGCCATTGTTTAATTGTTGAAAATTTGACAGTGAATGAAACATTNTACATCACCCTTGAAATGACAAATATNTGTGATAAAGGGATAAATTATCCTGGGGTAAATGCTACTGTAAATAATCAACTTGTAGANGGATTTCCAGGCATNTTTGAGTGGTATTATCTCATNTTCGCAAATTCTACTTACAATTATTCATGGCAACTGATTTTGAATGAAANNATCCCAAACGGTAGTGAAATTACCTTGACGTTTGAAGCTGCAATTCTAAATTGTGGNCCTTCAGAATTGTTTTTCCATGATTGTCCTAATTCAATACTGAATTACTCNTTCATTGTTGAATGGCCAGANCCAGANCCAGANCCTGAACCAGACCCAGACCCAGACCCAGAGCCAGAGCCTGAACCAGACCCAGACCCAGAGCCTGAGCCCGAACCAGAGCCAGATCCTGAGCCAGAGCCAGAGCCAGAGCCCGAACCAGAGTCTAACCAATCATTATCTCCATTTCCAACACCAGATTTCAATTATCCAGGTGGAAATTACAATGATGGCGGCTCTACATTACCTCCAATAGGTGGAGGGAACATATTGGGTGATTCGTGGTTGTCCATGTTACCTGAAAAAGAAGAGATGGCGACTATTTGTTTCGTCAGTGGTGTTGGTATAGCATTGGCATTGATGCCATTTTATTTCATCAATCATAGGAAGAAAGAAGATGTTCAAATTGAAGAAAATTTGGATAAATTAGAGAATTAATCTGAATTGAACATTATCCCATAAGCGTGGTAGTCTGTTGTTGTGTTCACGTGATCAATTTAGTCTCCCACTATCCTTTATCGCCGTTCTAAACCAATCGATTTTCGTCTCATTTAGATCATCCCATTTACATTGCCAAGACCAATTTCCTTCTTTTGTTCCAGGTGTATTCATTCTGGCTTCAGAACCCAATTTTAGAATATCTTGTAATGGAATTACTGCTAAATATGATACTGAATTCAGAGCTTGAATTACTGTTTCTTCTACTGGTTTTACACCCCAACCAACGGTGGTATCGTTATCATGCGTCCCTGTGTACACTACAGTATCCTCAGTATGATTGTCTGGATGATGTGGATTTCCAAAATCATCGTTTGAGAATTGCAGAACTGCCATGCCCGGAATTCTATGCTTCTTTCGCATTTCATGCACCGATTGTGGAATGATGCCAAGATCCTCTGCAATAATTCCTGATGGATAGATATCAATAATCGCTTCTAAGAGTTCGTTTCCTGGTCCTTCTACCCATTGTCCATATTCTGCAGTGGGATGATGTGCAGGAATAGACCATGCCGCCTCGAATGCACGGAAGTGATCGATGCGAACGAGATCAAATAATTCGAACATCCGTTTAATCCGTCGTTTCCACCAATCGAAATCTTCGCTTTTGTGTGATTGCCATTTGTAAAGAGGAGTGCCCCATCTCTGCCCTGTTTCTGAGAAGTAATCTGGAGGTACCCCAGATACATGAGTTGGTTGACCGCTTTCATCTAAATGAAATCGATGAGGAGCAGCCCATACATCTGCAGAGTCATGAGATACGAAGAAGGGAAGATCTCCGTATAGTCGGATGTCCATTGAAGCCGCTTTTTGCCGCAGTCGTTTCCAAGCGTGATTGAAGCGAGCTTGTTCCGAACAAATATCTCGAAATCGTATTATTTCGTTACTGTCAAGTTTCAAATCAGTTCTTGTTCGACATGCGTCTGACCATTCAGTCCACGGAGCGCTATTGTGTCTCTCCTTTAGTACTTGGAACAAAGCGTAATCTTCTATCCAATCTTTATTTTCTTCACAGAATTCAGCAATTTCAGATTCACTGATATTTTCTTCTACCTTTGGAAGAAAATCCTCCCAAGAGGCGAAAGCAGATGAAGATGCGTATGGCGAACCGTGAGAATCAGGGGGGTGAAGTGGCAACATCTGCCATACGGATACACCCATCTGTTTGAGGAATTTCAGGAACTGAATTGCTCCATCATCTCCTAGGTTGGGTTCCGGAAGAGAGGTAAGGTGGCAGAGTATTCCAACTTCTTTCTTAGTAGACATTTTCTCTCCTAACTTGTATCAAAAGCACCGTAGAACCGTTTGTAATCACCCATCATTCTTGAACCGGTGAATGCCGCTGAACTGATGATACTTTGTTTCATAATTTCTAGCCATTTTTCTTGATTTTCCCAGGCAGGCAATACCTCATTTTCTAGAACATTGAGGATGTTTTCGACGTCTCTATCGTCGTCTCTGTCTTCTTCTCCATTTCCGATAGCCCATCCATTGACTCCATGGATGCAAGCTTCAGGCCACCATCCATCTAGAATGGAACAATTCGGCGTTCCATTCATTGCGGCTTTCATTCCTGATGTACCCGATGCTTCCATTGGGCGGATGGGATTATTTAGCCAAATATCTGAACCTGCGGTCATCAATAATCCTGTTTCCATAGAATAATTTTGAAGAAAAATTACAGGAATTTCTTCTTGAATTTCTTTAGCACCTTCAAAGATGCTTTTGATCAACATTTTCCCGCCTTGGTCCTTTGGATGGGCCTTTCCAGCAAATACAAATTGAATTTTATGGCCACCAATTTCTCGGAGGCGTTCAATATTTTTGAATACCAAATTCGCTCGTTTATATGTTGCAAACCTTCGAGCAAAACCAATGGTCAAATAATTTGGATTCAGTTTCATTCCGGTTTCTTCCAATACTTTATTTCGCAACTCTAGACGTGATTTTTCTTTAGCTTCCAATAATCTAGAATTAGAGAAGGACATTGACCCGATATTTTCGGGTTTATTTCTCCATTCAGGATCAACTCCGTCAAACAACAATTTGAATGAGTCTGAAGTCCATGTTATGTGGTGAACACCATTTGTAATCGGATGAATCTCCGTTCCAGGAAACATACTTTGAGCAACTTTTGCATTAAGTCCTGAAACTGCATTCACTGTGCCGCATAGCCCAATTCCCAAATGACTCATTGAACATGTTTCTCCACTATCTGCTATTTCTTGAGCATCGGGTGGAAGTAAATCGCCTAGAACTTCTTCAACTTCATCCCATGAAAAGCGATCATGTCCCGCAGGAACTGGTGTATGTGTCGTAAACAGGGTTCTTTGCGAAAGTTGTTCTCTGGTCCATCCTTGATGAAGCATTTCAAGTGCTGCAAAAGTACAGTGCCCCTCATTTAGATGCAATCCGGTGATGTCGTGTCCCAGTGCCTGAAGGGCTCGAATGCCTCCGACACCTAGCAGGTATTCTTGTCGAATTCTCGTTGAATCATCACCTCCATACAATCGATTCCCTAGACTTCTATGGTTCGGTGAATTGTCTGGGTGCCGAGTGTCTAGGAAGTAGGTAGGTAATCCTTTGATTCGATACACCCAAATTTTGGAATGCAATGTTGTTCCATCGAGTGGCAATGTAATTTCTACGCCGGTATCACATAGGAATTCATCAGGATCTATTTCACCAAAGGTTTCCGTTTGGTTGCCTTCATCATCCAAATGTTGTCTTCCATATCCTTCTCGGTATAACAGTGTACAACCAACAACGTCGAGTCCAGCATCTGCCGCCGATTTAAGGTGGTCGCCTGCCAGTACACCAAGACCACCAGAGTAAGTGTGCAGTCTACTTTCAAAGCCCACTTCTGCTGAAAGATATGCGACAACCATGCTCAACCACCTCCGCTCAAGCAACCCAATCCGCTTGTACCGGTATTTATTCCATCCTCTAGGATGATACCCTTTTCTAATGTGAAAATAATATGATATGGGTGTTACCGGTGGTTATGGATGCCATTCAGGGGACTAGGGCAAGAACAGCCTTTTTTCTTGTTTTCACGATGCTGTCTCCTGTTTTTCTTGGAATTATGGGGGCATCCACTCCCAATGATATCGAAATTAATGGTGAATTCGATGATTGGCCAAGTACGACAAATATGGGGGTAGACGCCAATGGCGTTTCACTTCATTTAACTTGGAATTCTACTCACTTATTTGTGGGGTGGAACGGAACGAATTGGGCTTCAAATGATGAAGGCGCAGATTTGTTTGTCTATCTGAATACTACTTCTGGAGGTTCATCACTTTCCAAGGAATGGGGTTTCTCTCACGTTCTCCCATTTGCTGCTGATTACGCCTTTGTTCTTGAAGACTCAGAGTATCATGCAATTATAGAAGAACAAGATGGTGTTTGGCAAACCACTCACGAGGAAAATGTGGAAACGGATACTCACACCTTCCCAGGTGAACGATACATTGGCTGGGAAAATAATATGCAATCTGAAATTGCAATACCTTGGACATCTATTGGAAATCCAACCTCAGTGGATTTTGTTGTTTGGGCTCAGTGGCAAGATGAAGGACACGTATGGTCTTCATTCCCTTCTCAGAATCCAGCATCTTCGAATGGGGCAGAGACATTTTCCCACATGTACCGACTCCCCGATCGCAATGTTTCAACCAATCCTTCATCGATGGAAGTTCTAGCTAGTTCAGGAGTGAATAAGGCAGAAGATGCATTGAATGTAGCAATTGTCTTTCATCAGCATCAACCGTATTACAAGAACAAACTCACTGGTATGTTCGAGCTCCCTTGGGTTCGAGTTCATGCGATGACCGAATATGTTGATTCACCAGGAATTTTAGCACAGTATCCCGGAACTCAAGTAACATACAATCTAGTTCCATCATTCCTTGAACAACTTGTTGATTACCATCGAAACGAGACTGCTGATATCCATACTGATTTCGCTCGAAGAGCATGGCCTACAGATTCCAATGGGACCGTAGCAGATTATCCCAATGCAACAGCTCTTGAGTTGCACACTATGCAGTTCCAATCCTTTTGGAATAGTGGATGGATCTACAATGTTTCATCTGAAGATCCTAATGCATGGGTGATGCCCGCTAGTGTGAGGTACAAGGAATTGTATGATGCAACATTACACAACCTGAAACCAGCGACAATAATGGATGATGAGTTGCTTTCTCCTCAAGATTTGCTAGATCTTCAAGTTCTTTGGTACTTATTCCAGTTTTCACCTGATTATGTCCAAGGAGAATATTCTGGATATTTTTCTGAGTCTAGTGGCGCACCGTCGCAGACAGATCAGGGTTTGATGGATTTATTCATCAAGGGAAGAGATTTCACTCCTGCTGAATTGACTTACGTGATTGATCAGCAGCATGCACATATGGGTAATGTTCTCCCAATGTATAGTCAATTAGCAGCTAGAGGCCAAGTTGAATTGACGACTACGCCTTACTATCATCCAATCATGCCTCTTCTCATGATGGATGGTTGGACCTTTGAAGATGGTATTCGTGTAAACAAAGATGCATGGCCATCGGATGTGACAACCCATCTGGATAATGGGATGAACTTGTTTGAGGCTGAACTCGGCTTCCGACCAACTGGGATGTGGCCATCTGAACAAGCAGTTTCGCCTCCAATGGTTCAGCCTGTTTCTGATGTAGGGATTGAATGGATGATTTCAGATGAAGAGATTTTAGCAAAATCAACATTGATTGGTGGAGGGGCAATTGATGTTGATGATGCCACTCAATTGGCGACTCCATGGGTAGTTGAAGGAGAGAATGGAGGAGAAGTCGCAGTAATTTTCCGAGATAGAGTGATTTCTGATCGCTTAGCATTTCAATATGGAGCAATGACTCCAGAAGCTGCAGTAACTGATTTCTTGGCATATCTCGACGGAATCCGTGGAGAATTAATTGCTGCGGGGGAAGATCCTAGTGAACATCTTTTGACAGTTGCCATGGATGGTGAGAATTGGATGTTCATGTCTGACTTCCAACATAATGACAATGCTCGACCTTTTGTTCACGAATGGTTTTCACGTCTTTCTTCACATCCTACTGTAGTTACAACAACTCCCTCGGCATTCCTCGAAGAGAATCATTCTCTCCCTCGCATTGAAACCATTGGCACCGGCTCATGGATTGATGGTACTCTAAGCACTTGGGCTGGCGAGGCTGATGAGAGTCTTGCTTGGCAACGTCTAGTTGAAGCGAGAAATGCTTTGGTTGAATTTGAATCCCAAAATCCAGAATCACCTGGTTTAGAACTTGCTTGGGAATCGCTCTACATTGCCGAAGGAAGTGATTGGTTCTGGTGGTATGGACTAGATCAAGACAGTGGATATGATGAGATGTGGGATGTTTTGTTCAAAGTTCATCTTTCAAACATTTATCGAGCAATCAATCTAGATCTCCCTCCCTATTTGCAGGATTTATGGACAAATCCCGCTTTGCCTGATGAACCTGCTAGCGCAATTATTGAACCAATGATTGATGGAATTGCATTGCCTGGTGAATGGGATGGTGCAGCAATATATTCTGCCGATTCTGTTGATGGAGGTGATCTCGATATCGATTCCTTCCATTTAGGTTATGATGCGTCGAATGTATATGTCAGAATTGATATGAACGGGCCAGATATTATTGAGTCATTAAATCAGCCCAGGGATGCAGATTTAGCCATATATTTCATGCAACCAAATGCTCAGAATTTCAATGAAGTTCAGACGAATTTCAGGACCTATTATGGCAATCAAATATTGGGTTTCCCTGCGAAAAAGATGGTGGCATTTGATTTTACACAACTTCGTGATGACGGTCAAGCAAAATGGAACCTTTTCGATGCTCGAGGCATGGTGGGGGATAACGAACAATGGGCGCTTGAGGGTTCATCCATATTGGGTGGATGTGCTGGAGATGAAATTTACGAATTTGTAATTCCATGGTCTGATTTAGGATTGGCACCTAGATATACTACACGAGTAAAGGTGGTTTCATCTTGGGCAGATTCTCTAGCATATGGTGATGGAGATGATCAAGAAATCGCCCCTCCGGCTCCTGCTGAAATTGTTCTTCCCGATCTTGAGGAGTGGGTGACTTTACTAGAATTTGAAGATGCATTGGGCGATGAAAATGGCGATGGAAATTATGTGTATCCACTTGCTAGCGATTTCACCCCAGGAAGTGGCTTATTCGATGCTACTTCGGTCCGCATAAGCCAGAGTTCTTGGAACGCTCGCTTTGAGATAGAGATGCAAGAGATGACAGATTATTGGAGTCTTGCTAATGGATTCAGTCACCAAATAGTTCAGATTTATGTTGACCAAGGAGAGACTTCCTATGGCCAAACAGAGATGCTTGAGGGAGCCAATGCATTGGTACATCCCGATTGGGCTTGGGAAGTAGCGATATCCGCTACTGGTGAGCCGGGTGCTGTAAAAGCAGTCAATGCTGCAACTGGAGAAACGAGTGCAAAAGGAATTGAGGTATCTGGAGATGTTGAGACAAAGACTATCACAATCACAGTATCAAAGAATGTAATTGGTCAAGATGTACCAAATTATCGATTTATTGTAGTGCTGGGAAGTCAAGACGGATTCGGGTCTGGCAAATGGAGGGATGTAGATGCTATAGCCAAAACATGGCGTCTTGGAGGAGGAGCTGATCCTTACGATGGCGATGGTATCGATTATGACCCCAATATCATCGATATCTTACTTCCTGAAGGAGATCAATCCGCAATGTTGGGGGGTTATGATGTGGATTCACAACAATATGCGGTTTTAACGGGATTCGAACTACCTGAGCTTGCCCAACAGGTGTATGGTGCTTCAGTTGGTGAGGTTACTGCCACTTCAGCAGTTATCGTTTGGTCAACGACTGTTGAAACAAATGCTAGTGTTGCAGTTGTTATTGCAGGAGATGAACCTGAAAATTGGGCAGATATATCGATTGATACTCCTTTGGCTACTGATCATGCCACTACGCTCACCGGATTGGAACCAGGTACGGAGTATTGGGTCCGAATTCTAGTGGTAGATGGGGAAGAGACGTTGTTTACAGATCTGTATCTCAATACTTCAAACGAAGTAGATGATACGCCCCCTGAAGTGCTCAACCTTGCAGTCGAAGTGATTCCTGGTGGCTCTCTTCGAATAACTTGGTACACTGATGAAGCCACTACGGAATTTATCGAAGTTGATGGCCAAACCTTCGTTGGTGATACAGTTGCTCTTCGAAAGAATCACGACCTAACCATAGTTCCTAGCCCGGATTTACCAGCCTTGGAGACATTCACTCTTACAGTTACTGCATCTGATGCATCTGGCAACAGTAACTCTACTAGTATCCAATTTCAAATCGGCGAAGATGACGCTGTATCACCGCTTCCTGACGACCCTGGCCCAAAAGATTGTGCTACATTGGACGGAGATGATTGTGGGGCATCTTCATCCAATAATGGAGCAATAATCCTCGGTTCTGCAATTTTTGTAATTCTTCTAGTTTCTGTTGCTCTTTTGCGAACAAGAAAATTTGAAAGTGAAATATATGATGGATTAGTTGAAGACTTAGATTCTTTTGAATAATCATGCAAATGGGATACTCGCTGTTTCGTGCGTATGGAGATTTACTACTGTTAGAATTGCTGGACGTGGTTGGAATCCAAGTGTTCGCTGATATCCTGTTTGATCTTGCCAAGTACTACTGTGAATCAATTTGACTCCTTTGTAATCTGAAACATGATGGCCGTGTACGTGTCCTGTGACGAAGATATCTGGAATTGTTCTAATCACTAGATTATCTTCTGGTTCTGGGGAAAGGGGAGTCTTCGCACCCCATGAAGGCGCTAGGTGTCTTCGATCAATCATCGCTCTCATTGCTGCTTCAGGTCGATCATATGAGACACTCCTCATCTTGGCCACGAAATCATCTATGCTTTTTCCATGATAGGATAGGATTCTAACTCCATGAAGACTGAAATCGCAGGGGTTCCCAACAAATGTTGTATTGTTGTAGTCTTGCTGTAATTCTGGGTCTAAAGCAGGTTGGGGTTCTGCAGGTCGCACTGCATCATGATTTCCTGGCAATAATAGCACATCGACCCAGTCCGGAAGAGGTTCCAGAAGTTTTGCTAAACCTCCATATTGGTTGAAGAGATCTGGGATTGCGAGTTCTTTTTCTTGGTTGGGATAAATGCCTACTCCATCTACTCCATCCCCACTGATAACGAAATAACGAATCGTCTTGGCCAATGGATCAGTGTTGAACCATTCCACCATCTTGTGCCATTGCGCATCCAAGAAAGTCTTGGAACCCAAGTGAACATCCGACAGGAATGCTACAGAAATTGCTTGGTCCGCTGGAGCCGAATTTTTCTTGTGTTCATTAAGTGGGGGAAAGTGAATTTCTTCCACGTTGAATGTATCTCGTCTCCCTCTTTCTGATTTTAGACGGCCGGTCACTCCAATTACATCATCTGGCATCATTCCAGTTCTAAGCGGATGTTCCTCTCCAAATTCAGGTCGATTATACATGATGCATTCAATTTCAGCTCCTTCATCTTCTAAGGTAAACCTCAGATGCCCTCCCTTTTTTGTGTATGCAGGGGAATTTACAATTCCAATTAGCGAACAATCTTCTTCGCGATACCGTGGTTTATTCATCGAAACTTCACCAATTTGAGTTGGCCTATATGGTAGGCAACGAGAATCAATCAACATCTTTCTTATTGTTGATAATCGATCATTGAAGCATGAAAGAATATCGCTCATCCTTCCTTCTGTAATACTGTTTCCAGTGATGTCGAAGTGAACTTCTAGTTCCATATCTACGTCTCTTGCTTCCATTGGAAAGGCAGCTAAGTCATAGTGCGCAAGACCATGTGGTCGAGGAGCAGAAAAAATTTCCTTCTCATTTACGCTGGCAATTGTCCTAGCTCCTGGTGCCGTCTGATTTGAGATTCCTGCGATTTCGAATAATTTGTCTAGCGTTTCTGTATCTAGAAATACGCCTCTCATTCCGGACATAATTGCTGCTTCGAGAATGGGTTGAATAGATTCCAATGGTTCTAGCCGTTCGCGAGTTCCTCGAACTGGCATGAGGTTAAGCGACCACAAGTTCCGTTCACGGACCTCCCAAGTCTCCTCACTCATGGAGTCCGTGCTGAACAGGGGCGCTCAAAGAGGATTGCGCTCTATTCTTCAGACCAGATGTCTTCATCATCTTCCTTTTTCCGTAGTTCGTCGACAACGGTCCCTTCGGCCTTTTCATCCGACCAAATCACTTCACCATACCATGTGTCTTCCATTCCAGGGACTCTTCCGAAAGCAGAAAGTGTAGCTTCCTTGAGTGTGAGTTGTTTTGGTAAATCTTCATCGTCAGAAATCTTTGGCCGGAAATCTAGCCTATGTGTTCCGGTTTCTTGAGATTCAAAAACATTCAGAGCGGTTTCTAGTGCCAAGCTAACGAATAGTTGTTTATTCATTGAACGATCTCCACCTTGGCTGTTAGTCGAACGAACTAGAAAACGATCTTCCCAGAAAGCACAAACATATGCGAGGCCGACTGGTTTGTTTATTGTGCCGCCTCCAGGTCCTGCAATTCCAGTAATTGAAATTGCTAAATCTGCCCCTGAACGTTTGAGCGCGCCTTCTGCCATTGCTGCTGCAACATCTTTTGAAACAGCACCGGGAACAGAATCACCCTCAAATTTGCTTTTTTCAACACCTAGTTCTTTCATTTTTGATTCATTAGAATAAGTAACCCAACCTTGTTTGAACCAGTCACTGGATCCAGAGATATCAGTAAGAGTACTGGTTAGCATTCCTCCTGTACATGATTCAGCAGTTGTGATCATCCATCCCTTCTTCCTCAACTTCCTAGCAAGCCGAGATGCTAAGGTCGCGTTACGCTCACCCATTACTTCGGCGGGGACAGACATCATTCAAGAGGGTGACTGATGGGAAATTGGTGGGCCCGACCGGAATTGAACCGGTGATCTTCGCTTTGTAAGAGCGACGTCATAACCCCTAGACCACGGGCCCCACACCTACGCGACGACCACTTTGTTGTTGAAGTAGTCGCTTAGGGGGTGACCCTACGTCGGTCTCTTGGGAAGAGGACAACTTCACGCACATTCCCTGCACCCGTCAGTACCATCAACAATCTAGCGACTCCTAGCCCCCATCCTGCATGTGGAGCAGCCCCGAATCGAAAACCGTCGGTATAGAAACTGAAATCTTCTGGATTTAATCCCATATCTCTGAGATTCTCTTCAAGGACATCGACTCTGTGTTCTCTTTGCCCCCCAGAAGTCATCTCATCACGGCCGTAATTCAAATCAAAACCTCGACTCAATTGTTCCCCTGTTGCTCCCTTTTCTTCTTTGTTGTGATAGATGTAGAACGGTTTCATTTCCATCGGCCATCTAGGGATGAAATGAAATCCAGGATGTTCTTCAGCGATTAGATCTGCATCAGAAGCACTGATGTCATCACCCCATGCGATCTCCCCACCTTTCGATTGAATAATCTCTATTGCCTCATCATAACTAACACGAGGGAATGGTAGTACAGGAATTTCGACAGTGATCGGGTCTAACTCTTGTGAAACTCTGTATTCATTGATTATATCGATCAGATTCTGGTCCTTAGAAGCAACCTGACTCCATATATGATGGATCATTCTTTCCTGAACTCCCATTACATCATCATCGTCAGCCCAAGCCATTTCAATATCAAAAGAGATGAATTCGTTCAAATGACGGTAAGTATCATGCTCTTCTGCTCTGAATGCTGGGCCGATTTCGAAAACTCGTTCCAAACCACCAAGAATTGCTAGTTGTTTGTAGAGTTGTGGACTTTGAGACAGGAAAGCAGGAGTTTCAAAGTAAGTCATTGCAAACAAATTGGTACCTCCTTCTGAGGCACTTGCAATGATTTTTGGCGTATTTATCTCTTGAAAACCCTCCTTCAATAGATGCTCTCTCCCATAACAGAGGACTTTGCTTCTGAGTTGAAACATTGCATTAATGTGACTTCTTCGTAAGTCGAGATGTCGATTATCTAAACGAGTATCTAATTCGACATTCACCTTGTCTGTGATGCCAACAGGAAGCGGGGTTTGGGCTTCGGAAAGGATTGTAGCTGTCTTGGCAAAAATTTCGTATTCAGGAGGTGGTAGTGGTTCTCCTTCAGGAACCTTCGGAGGTCTTTTCTGGGCAACTTCGCCAGTGATTTGAACTGTTGATTCTCTTGAAATAGATTGTATCGAGAGGAAAATTTGTTCATCCATTGCATCCTTTTTCAGGAATATCTGAAGATGCCCCGTACCATCTCTTAGAGTCAAAAAACAAACGCCTCCTCGTCCTCTCGAAATTTCAGCATGACCAGCTACAGTAACTTCCTGTCCAATCAAATCTGCACCCGAATTTACGATATCTCCTAAGGTATGGGTTCTGAATGCCGTGGGCAACCAATCAGTAGAGTCTCGTCCGACCATGAACTAAAGCGGGCGCTTCCGGAACTTCAACCGCTCGGTCAAACAAATAGTGTAAATTTAGGAAAATGGTAAATGTAGTTGCAACTCGCCTACGTTCATGGATGGACAAGATGACTTAATCCGACGGATGAAGGAAATTGATTGGTTTCATTCTATTCCATTGAAAGAAGGACTTGTAACTCCCGGTCGGGATGATTCAATATCCAAATTGAAACAGGTCTGTTTACCTGCTGATCTTTCTGACAAATCAGTTTTGGATATTGGGGCATGGGACGGTTTTTTCTCTTTTCAAGCTGAGAAAAATGGTGCTGAACGAGTCTTGGCAACGGATCATTTTTGCTGGAGTGGACCTGGATGGGGGACTAACGCTGGATTCAAATTCGCTCACGAAGTTCTAGAATCAAAAGTGGAAGATTTGGATATTGATCCAATGGACATTTCGCCTGAAACGGTTGGAGAGTTTGATGTTGTGATGTTTTTAGGGGTCTTGTACCATCTGCAAGATCCAATGGCAGGTCTCAGAATTGCTGCTAGTGTTTGCAAGGAATTGTTGATTATTGAGACATTGATGGATGATTTGCATCGTTGGAAACCTTCGATGGTGTATTTCCCCAGTGATTCTTACAACAAAGATTCTACAAATTATTGGGCCCCTAATGTTGCTGCTATGAAGGGAATGTTGCATGACCTTGGATTTTCAAGAGTAGAAGTGGTATTTCCTAAAAACCGCTTTATTCGATATTCTTTGCCAATTCGTATTCTTTCTTCAATCAAAGGTTTGTTTGAGGGAAGAGGTTCGTTCCGACAGACTGTTCATCAAGGGCGAATGTCTTTTCACGCTTATCGTTAGTTGAAATTTTTCATTATATTTGTTGAGCATACGTTTGAAATGCTATTGGTAGGTCGCGTGCTCCATGAGAGAAGGCGAGTGGCTATTTACATCTGAGTCTGTTGCTTCAGGACATCCTGACAAATTATGCGATGCAATTTCTGATTCTATCCTTGATGCATGTCTTGCTTTAGATCCAAATGCGAAAGTTGCTGTAGAGACATTAGTCAAAGGTCGTGAAGATAAGTCATTTATTGTATTAGGCGGCGAAGTTACTCTTGCTGAAGGCGTAGAAAATCCAGACTTTGTACAGATTGCCAGAGATGCGGCTGCAAATATTGGTTATATCGATCATGATATTGGAATGGATGCACGTTCAGAAAATAGTTGTGAAGTTGTTGAATTAATTACTCGACAATCTGCGCACATTAACCGTGGAGTTGTGCAAAATATCGATGCTCAGGGGGCTGGAGATCAAGGATTGATGTTTGGATATGCTTGCGATGAAACTGAGTCATTTGAGGGGCATAAGGGTCGATGGATGCCATTAGCAATTGCATTAGCCCAGGCTCTGACACGTGAATACAGAAAACGTCGTGAAGACGGAACACTACCTTGGGCTCGTCCAGATGCCAAATCACAGGTGACTTTGCTTCATGATGAAAACGGAAACATAATTTCTGCCACAAACATCGTTATTGCAACACAGCATAAGGATATGATTGACGAATTCGGTTCTGAAGAAAAAGAACAGGAATGGGTTAAGTCACAAATTTTTGAACATGTAATCGCGCCAGTAGTCCCCAGTTCTCTAATTAATGGGGAAACAGAAATTGTGGTAAATGGCACAGGTCGTTTCGCAGATCCTGGAGGTCCATATGCTGATGCCGGATTAACCGGTAGGAAAATTATCGTAGATACATATGGAGGACGAGGTCGTCATGGAGGCGGAGCATTTTCGGGTAAAGACCCATCAAAGGTAGACCGTTCTGCGGCTTATGCCTCAAGATGGGCTGCAAAGCACGTAGTAGCGGCAGGTCTTTCCCGTGAATGCGAGATTCAGTTGGCGTATGCAATCGGTGTTGCTAAACCAGTTAGTGTACGAGTAGATACATTTGGAACAGGTTTAGTTCCTGATGAGATGATTGCATCTTTGGTCAGCAAAAACTTTGATTTTAGGCCAGGGCATATTATCAGAAATCTTGGATTAAAAGCTCCAATTTACGGAGTAACTGCTTCAGGAGGGCACTTTGGAAGAGTTCCAAGTAACCCTGCTCAATTTACTTGGGAGCGATTAGATGATTCTATTATCTCCGCATTCCAAGCAGTTCTATGAATCGTAATTACGATTTATCCTATTCGCGAGGGCTTCATAGCGAAGATATCAGTCGTTAAGGTGATGCGTCGCGGTTCAATAGTGACCTGTGTTCTCCTCTTGATGGTCTCTTGTGGGCCACTGGTAGGCATTGCATCTGCTGATTCTACCGTACTTTTGGACCTTGATCGGGATCTTGTTGTACTTACTCCCGGACAGGCAACAAATGTAACTTTGAACATTGAGAACAATGATACATCAATTCATGACTTCGATATCTCATTAGGTACAACATCTGCTGGTCCAGAATGGGTAGTAAATCTCAGTCAAACTTCGATAAATCAGGTATATCCGTATGCTAGTGATTCTTTGGAAATTGTGATTTCATTAGGGGGGAATCCTTCAGCTAATTCTTCAGGAACTCAGTGGATTTGGGTCAATCGTAGTGGAGCATCATCCAGTATTGAGATCCATCTTTCTGTAGGTGCAATGTATCTCCCTGATATCGATGCTACAAGTTTAGGGGACAATGGGCTTGTTCAATCTGAAACCAATACTACTCTGATTCTTCCAGTAGAAATTTCCAATCATGGTTCTGTCCAAGACACGATTTTACTTAGCGTTGGGGCTGAACCAGACATAGCCGGTTTTTGGGCGAATCAATCAAGTGGAGGCAATAATTCCAACAATACTGGTGGAAATAACACTGGTGGAAATAACACTGGTGGAAATAACACTGGTGGAAATAACACTGGTGGAAACAATACGGGAGGTAGTAACGGCACTACCATCAATAAGTTACTAATGTATGGAAATAGCTACACTTCTCAGAATTCTCTTCATTCAATTTTAGAAGATTTAGGGGTGACTGATGCTGAAGCATTAACTGGAGGTGGAATGCGATTTAATGGCCATTGGGATAACGTAAATACTTCAGGACATTCGTGGAATTCTACCTTAAGAGATCCAAATACGGTATGGGATTATGTTGTATTACAAGATCAAAGTCAGGTGCCTGGATTTGATAGAACTGCTACTTCTTGGATTGAAGATAAAGATGCTGCAATTTTATTGGCAGAAGCAATCGAGGATGAATCTTCTGAATCGGTACTAATGATGACTTGGGGGCGTAGAAATGGAGATGCTACGAATCCAACAATCTATTCTAATTTCACAATGATGCAAGATAGACTTGAGGAAGGGTACATTGATTTCAGAGATAATATGACTATTCAGGGCCGTGATGTTTGGATTGCTCCAGTAGGTTTAGCATTCAAGCATATCCACGATGATATCCTATCTACAGGTTCTAATCCTCTTTCTTCTGCTAGTACATTTTATGGATTATATTCTGCGGACGGCAGTCATCCTTCATTATCTGGAAGTTATTTGGCTGCTTGCGTCATTTATGCTACTTTGACTGGTGAATCGCCTGTAGGTTCTAATGACAGTATTGCTCTTTCTTCCTCGCTTAAATTAGAACTGCAGCAGGCTGCTGCGGCCACTGTTTTCAATGAGACTAGCCATCTTTCTTACCCTTGGGAGAATTCTTCCTCTGGTGGGACCTCCATGCCACGATCTATTCCTTCACAAGGTCTAGATGCCTCCAGTTGGACAGTTACTTGGAGTGATCCAATCGTCAGAAATTTGTCTTCAGGTTCGTCTACATTTGTGGATTTAAGAATTGAAATTCCTTCCAATGCTGCTCCAGGACCCTATGGTTTCCGATTACACGCTGCAAGCGCTTTGGGGAATACTAGTGTCAGTACTGTAATGGTAGTCGATGTAAACGGTACTCATTTGTTTGAATCCAATTTCTCTTCAGATGATGTTTGGACTCCAAGTAGTTCAGGTAATGTCTCTCTAACCTTAACTGATATTGGAACTGATGGAGTTTCATTATCTATTGTTCCAGGCACTATTTCTAGTACTGGAGCATGTCTTGTAGATAGTGTAAATTCAATTGATACTAATGCTGCAGCTGCTTGGTCATTTGGCCTAGATATCCTATCATCAGCCCATGAAGGAGATCAATGTAATCTATCTGTTAGTATTCATGAGGCTGAAGGGGGAACCAATACCGCATTGTCTCATTCTTTTGCTATTGGTTCGAATCTTTCTGTGGATGTTCAATTACCTTCTGGCGTGATATCTATTGAGCCTGGAACTTCCACAAATGTTGATGCATTAATAATCAATACTGGGACTGAAGATTTATCCATTTCAGCATCGTCTTCTGTAGTAAATGGTCTTTTGATTACAATTCAAGAAACCACAGTTTCTCGAGGATCATCAGAACTCATGTCTATTACAATTAATGCCGATTCAGATATCGAATTAGTAGGAAGTAGTTTTGTGAATATCACATTTTTAGTCAATTTAACGGGCACGTCTATTTCCATTGACGGAGTTCAAACAAATGTCGGACAAATAGAATTGAATATTTTACCATGGAATTCACTTAGAATCATTCCTCCTCAGACTACTGGTATCATTTTGGAGCCTGGTTCATCTGATTCTTTTTCATTTGATATTGAGAATGAAGGAACTACCTCTCTTGATGCATCTTTGGTCTGGTCATCTATCCCTGCTGGAATTACCTTCACTACGGACAACGGATCAGTTTCTCTTTCTGCTGGGGAAACCAAAACCATAACTGTCTCCATTGTATCTGAACAATCTGCAATTGCGGATGAGAATCCTGTAACGTTTGAATTGGTATCTCCAATAGATGGTTCGACACTTGATTCTCTATCGGTGTCTCTTTCAATAACACCGCGTGGTATTCCATTGTTGAGTACTGGTGTGAGTCAATTACCGATTCTGAACTCTGTTTGGAGTACTGCTGATTTTACCATTGTAAATTCTGGAAATTCTGCTGGAGTATTTGAGATTGAAGTTAGTTCTAATCCAGATGACGTGCAGGTAATCTTGTCTCAGAGTGCATTTTCACTTGCACCTGGTGCGACTCAATCTGTTCAGGTTCAAGTAAAGGGCGATGGAGTTGGAACTTTGACTTTACATGCATTCTCTACAAACGGTCCGTCATTCAATTATACTACTTCGATAGAAATTGTTCAAGGTTCACTTGCAGCGGAAGTAACTCTTTCGCCATCAGTAGCGAATTTACAACATAATGAGGCGGTTACTCTATCAGGATACGTTTTCAACCCTACAGATAGTTCAGGAGATTATGCATTAGAGATTTTGTCTAGTTTAGACTGCGCAATAGGCGCTTCTAGTATTACGGTTCCATCAGGTTCTTCTATCGAAGTCATGGTTTCTTGTAGTTCTTCGTCATCTAATATTGCTGGTTCTCATGAGGTAACATTGGTAGCACGTCCAGTTGATTTCCCTTCCGCATCAACCACGACTTCGTCAACAGTCACATTAGTCGAATCCGTGGGTGCAAATGGTGCACCTCTATTGGACATAGAATTAGTTGATGATGGTG
This sequence comes from Methanobacteriota archaeon, assembly GCA_002718215.1. Classification (GTDB taxonomy): domain Archaea; phylum Thermoplasmatota; class Poseidoniia; order Poseidoniales; family Thalassarchaeaceae; genus MGIIb-N2. Next base: position 5,176 of record PBDV01000026.1, on the reverse strand, counting down.
GAATAGTAATTGATCGAGAGGGTAGTCTAACTATGGTGGTAAAGGTTGAGAACACTGGCAATTCTCAGAGGAAGGGCTTACTCATTCTTTCAGGTAGGGGTCTAAATTCAGGTTTGGTTAGAACATGGGATGTTCAACCAACTGGCTCCACTCTTCCATCTTATGATTTAGCACCTGGAGAGGCAGTGACTATGACTCTTACTTTGACTAGCAATGGGCTAGATGCGGGCCTCTATAATTTGACGATAACTGCATCAGAAGATGATGGTTCAGGAACTATAGTTTTGTCTCCAATTGGAATTTATGTCCAAGATGAACCGGTTGCTCCATCAGGAATTTCCCTTCCTACCGGACATAGTATTAACAATTCAACTAGCTTATCTTTGATGTTAGGTGGATATTTCTTAGCACTATTAGCAATAATGACTCTTCGTTGGTCAATGAGAAGGTCCCAGGCATCTATTGCTGCAATTGAAGCTGCATCCATTGAAGAAGAACCGGAAGTTTCTGAGCCCGAAGAGGAAACCATTCCTTTAGCCGAGGGTGAAGTTCGACCGAGTGCTGATGGTTCAGCAATATGCCCATTTTGTACGACTAGATCTAAGTTGCCTGTAGACAAGACTCCACCGTTTAGATTCCGTTGTCCATCATGTTCTGAAGTCGTTAGAGTTGTTGAATAACTACTCTTCTTCATCCCCTTTTGGTCCCTTTTCTGCTATTAGGAGTAAGGCAGTGTGTCCAATAGGCGTATTTCCAGGTCTTGCTCCACCTCTCTTTGTTAATGTCCATCTTCTTTCCATTAGTTCACCTGCCCAATCTACCGTCAACCCTGAGTCTTCAACAGTGGCCCACGATTTAGCTAATTGTTCAGGAGATGGGCAATAGCAAGCCAACCTACCTCCGAGGCGGAGAATCGTTGCCATCTCTGGAATTGCTGTCCAAGGTTCAGGCATATCTAGGATTACGGCATCTAATTCTCCGATTAATGATGCAACTTCTTCAGCACACCCTACAACATCTCGTTCTAGCAGTGTCCATGTGGGCATTCCTGGAAATGCTTCAGCGCATCGTAACATATTCTCTTTGCCAACCGAAGAATGTTCTTCACGTCGCTCTACAGAAATCAAAGTCCCTCCAGGCCCTAAACTTCGTGCAATATGCATTGCTAGTCCCCCTGAACCAAATCCGGCCTCAAGGACTCTATCGTTCTGGCCAATTCCCATCCATGAAATCATGAATCCTGCATCTTTGGGAGTAATCACTTGAGCACGTCGAACCATTGCTGTTCGAAGTTCGGGTAACCCTGGTGTCATTCGAACAAACGTTTTCGTCCCTATTGTAATGGAATTACCAATTTCTAGATTTCCAATTACAATGGCGGGATCGATTCTTCCTACTCCCCTAATCCGTCGTTCACCTCCTGACTTTGAGAAAGCATAAACTCTCCCTCCAGTTTCTCTGAGAACGATTAGTTCGCCATCTCCCATATCTATTGGCTGAGTAGGTTTACATTTCAAACTCCCGAAACAAATCTGTTTGTCTAATCAAACTTCTTCGACCAACTCTTATACGCGCCCAAGTACTCCGATTTTCATGCTTTACCGTATGGTATGCTCGACCGCGCTAACATTACTGATTGTTCTCATGTCAATGGGTTCATTTGTCGAACCTTTTTCTGAAGAGCCAGAAATTACACCTCTTGCTGATGAGCCTGCTGTTCTTGATGCTCCTAGCCCTGGTCACGTAGTATTGGCAGAGTACATCGGAGGGCAAAATTGCCCCCCTTGTTATGGCAGTGCAAGCCCATCTCTGAAGAATTTGAAGAATGCGAATTCTGATGAATTTGTTTACATCTCGTATATTCCTGCAAGTTACGGTAATATTTACACTTCTCAAGCTGGAAATGTTGCTCCAATGAATAGGGTAAGCCATCTTTCATCTGATGGTGCCAATAGTGCCCCGCAAATTTATTTTGGCGAATGCGCGAAAGGCACCTCCTCTTGTTATCAGGGGGGCTCAGGTGGAACAAACGCTTACGACAATTTCTTTTCAGGATCCGGTGGAAAGTCGAACAATATGCATAGCACTGTGAGTGATTACAGTATGACGATATCTCAAACTCAGAATGGTAACAATGCTGTAATTACAGTCGAGGCAGCATATACTGGTGGTGGAACATCTGACGTTCGAGTTATAGCAGCTGTTACAGAAGATATCTGCAATTCGTATCCATACGCAGATGGTTCCAAGCCAGGACATTGTTGGAAGAAATGGTTGAATGATGGTTCAAACAGTGGCCCCATCTCTATGACTCTATCCAGTTCACCCACCAGTCACACATGGACAGTGCCTGTTTCAACGGTAAACGGTGGAATGTCCAACATGATGACTGTTGCCTGGCTACAAAATGATTGGAGTAGTGGTTCTGCTCGTTACAATGTATTATCTGCAACTGACTCTTCAATGGTCCCTCCAATTGATGTTTCAATTGACTCATTTACAGCAGTAAGTAGTGCTGGTCATGCAGGAATTATTGCGGGAGATATGGTCGATTTATCTCTTTCAATCAAGAATATTGGCGCTGATGTATATGCAGATGGTGGAACAATCGAGGTTTTCAAGGTAGATGGGATGACTGAAACCTCCATTGGTTCAACAAGTGTAAACAATCTAGCAGTTCAGGCGACTCAAACATTCTCGACAACATGGGATTCAACTGGTGAGACAATTGAAAACAATGGCGAAACACGTTTCCGTGCCCGAATCACTGTTACTGATTCAATTGGAAGTAACAATGTAAGGGATGGAACAGTAAATCATGATGCTCCTCCAACATCTGTTCGTCCACAAGCTGACGGTTCAAGTACCACAATTCCTCGAGGTGGTAGTCTTGGTTTTGATATGACTGCATTACCAAATGATTCCGTAGATACTCTTGATTCTATGACTCCTGAGTTGGAAGTAAAACATTCTACTCAGAATTCTTGGGATGCATCTTGGGTATCAATTCCAACCAATACAATTGGACAGGGTGAGAACCAACGATATGTCGCTACTGTTGTGCCTCCTGTAAGTGCAGGTAGTGGAGATTACGACATTCGTAGCCGATGGACTGATTCTAGGGTTCAGGTTTCTGATTGGCTAGTTACTGAAGATGCATTTACTCTGCTTAATGGACTTCCAACAGTTCTTTCCCCGACAGATGCAGGTTATGCTGGGGTTCCAACAGTGAAGGTGGACACATTAGAGACAGTATCTATGGTGGGATTAATTGCTGACGCAGAAACCCCTCTCGATCAATTAACTGTTACCAGTAATTCACCTAATTTTGTATCATGGAATGCCGCTGCAATGACGATGGATGTACAGTTTTCAGCCGTTGATAGAGATGCTCAAAATAATATTCGGAATCAAGGGATTCAGGTTACAATGTCTGATGGCGAAGACCAAAACGATGGAACAATCTTCTTTTCAGTAATTCCGAATGGGGCTCCAAGTTGGTCACCAATTCCTACTCAAACAATTAGTGAAGGAGGTTCAGTTGCTGTAGCATTAACCCAATATCTTTCAGATACCGATAACAATGGACAAGATGTTAGTGAGAATGAATTAGCTTCTCTTGATATCCATGTAGTTAGTGTAACTCCTGCAGGCATTGTTGAGGTCATACGTACTGGTCAGACGGTTAATATCGATACATTAGATGATGATGTTACAGGCACTGTTGAAGTAGTTTTGAGGTCAAGTGATGAATCTCAATCTACTGATACAACTCTAACAGTAATTGTTCAGAATATCAATGATGCTCCGCGATTTGATATGACTGGTTTAGAAGATCTCAGATTAAAGATTGGCGAATCATATACTCTAGACACCTCGCTTCATGCTACTGATGTGGATGGTGATGATGAGGATATTTTTGCTCAATTAACCAGTTCTGAACCAGGTGCGGTTAATCCAATTGCTATTGGAGTATATACGATGTCTTGGTTGACAGAGGGCCCGAAATTGGTGCAAGTCAGCCTTTCAGATCCTAGTGGAGCAGTAAGTCAATTTACATTTACTGTAAACGTAATTGGAGATGTCATAATGACTTGGGATGAAGGAAATGGAGGAGATTTAGTCTTGGAATATGATACCGTAGATTACGAAACAACTCCGAAGGTCACAGTATCTTATACAGGTACTGAGACGTTTACAACTGTTGATGTTACTTGGCAGATTTGTAATACCATTACAGGAATGTGTCATACCATAGATACAGTACAAGGATTTGATCAAGAATTCCAGGTTATCTCTGTTTATCCTGAGGGCTTGAGAGCAGGAGATGAAATCAAGGTTGATGTTTTAGCTACCGATACTGATGGATTTGATTACAAGAGTGTCAAGTCGTTTAGCCTACTATCTTCAGAACCTCAAGTGATGGATTCAGATGGAGATGGAGTTCCAGATTCAGACGATGCCTTCCCTGAGGATCCAACTGAAACATTGGATACAGACGGGGACGGAGTTGGAGACAACAAGGATGCATTCCCAGAGGACCCCTCTAAGTCGGAAGCTACTGGACTTTCAACTTCTGATTTCCCATTGATTCAGATTCTTGGAATAGTTGCTTTATTCTTGATTGCAGGAGTAGGGCTCAGCCTCCTCTTTGTTGCTCGAAAGAACCGAGTCCCTGCTGCTGTAGACTGGTCACAGACTATGCCGGCAGCAGATTACTCTGCAAATTCCATGTATGGTGGTGCTGAACATTTGTTCCAGCAACCAGTTGCTCCGGCACCAGCACCAGTTCAACAAGGTCCTCCTCTCCCTGCTAGTGGTCTTCCACCAGGTTGGACAATGGAGCAGTGGTCGTATTATGGGCAACAATGGTTGGATAATGGCGGCAAACTTTGAGGTTTGAAGTAATTTTTTCCATTCCGCACCTTCAAAAATGAGGAATTGACACCGTTCAATAAGAGGGATACACTATGTCCGCATCTGATGATGATTCTGAAGATTCTGCTGATGAGTCTATTCTCGAAGAATCTGAGGTTGAAAACATTCAATCCGATGAGTCGAATTGGAGTGATGCCCTTCAATCCGAATCAGAGATTTGTACTACTCCTGTAGAAGAATGGGTAGATGGTCTGAATGCAGGTTCTAATACACTTGAAACAACTGAGGATTTTCCTTT
>PBDV01000025.1 GCA_002718215.1 Methanobacteriota archaeon | reverse complement strand
TAGCATTAATTGACTCAGGTCAATATGGGACATTGATTCATGGAAATTATTGGAGCGAACATAGTTATGGCCCTTGGTCAAATGACAATGGAGATGAATATGCATTTTTTTCTTCGGACCCGGTTCCCGAATTCCGTCGTTCTGAGCAGGGTTTCTATATCGTCACCCGTTTAACAGGTTATGATGNTGAAAGTGCACTTGNACTTATTGAAAAGGCCAATAATAGTCTAGGATNGAGAGGNAATACAGTTCTTGATTTGGCAACTAATCGGAATGGTTCGGGATANAAATTTTGGAATGATGCACTCTATCGNACGGATTCCATTATCAACCAAAGTCTTGGATTACCCAGTGAATTNAATCAGAATTCAACATACNTAACTAATNTTGACGATGTAATGATGTATGCAGCATGGGGNAGTAATGATGGGGCATGGGATGACAATCAACTCCCNGANAGTGGATTGAATAATCCAGATGGTTCAACAAGTTCTGGGATTCGTTCTTGGGAAGCATCAACAACAGCCGTTTCTCAGGNTGAATCCATAGAATGGANGTGGGATGATTCAGTNAAGAAGGATGGAAACGGAGCAGCAACACTAGAAATTTCTTCTGCCCCTTGTTCTGCAAGCAATGGAGAAGAAACAAATGGATTATTGGCAGAATATTTCGACAATCAGGGTTTGTCNTACAATTCTTCTTTCATGCCTGATTTGAATAATCGAACACCGAACCATGTCCGNTCTGAATCAAATATTGATCAATCAGCNGTTAACACTCATTGGCCAGGCTTAGATTCACGATTCCAGGATTACTTTTCTGCCCGNCATACTGGTGTAATTTCCATTCCNGAGTCTGGAAACTGGACAATATATTCCAATGGAGATGATGGAACNATGATTTGGATTGATGATGTACTTATCGTAAACAATTCAGGCGTCCACGNAATGAGNGAAGTNAGTTCAACAATATATCTTGTTGAAGGAGAACATAGATTTCGATCTGAGTTCTTTGAGCATGGAGGTTGGGCAGGNCATATTGTATCATGGGCAGGCCCAAANCAATCTAAACAGGTNATTCCTGCATCNGCCTTCACTAGGGCAATGAGTACTCCTGTTCGNAGTGATATNTTGGCACATCATTGGGATTTTGAGGCAGGAAATGGTTCTATTGTTGAGGATTTGATTGGAGATGCGAATTTGACTATGTCCGGTTCACCGACATGGCAATCATGTCTTCTNGGTAATTGTATTCATTTAGATGGCGTAGATGACGAATTACGAGTTGATGTAGATGATCGATTAGGAAATTTCACAGTTTCGTTATGGGCAAAAGCAAACCATACTGGTCAGCCAGGTTATGCTTCAGTAATTGCAGTGAATGATGTTGGTGGNGATTTTGATTCATTTCAAATCATGACTAGTGGTTCCACGCCGGGGGTTTGGCAATTATATCACAACACTAGATACGATTTCGGTNCAGTTTCAGCTAGCGATTGGGTTCATTTTGTGGTTGCNAAGGAAGGCGATACGATGAGGCAATATATGGATGGAGTTCTGATTAGAAATATTACTCTCCCTAGTGGTGCTATTGATGAGATTGATTTGTATAAATTTGGAGTAAATCGAGCAGGAAATACATACTGGTCAGGATTAATCGATGAGGTNCAGGTTTGGACCGANGCNCTCAATGAGTCTGATATTACNTTAGTAAATGGCGAAGTAGCTCTGGATTGTCCTACATTTTCTTCTGCAGGACAACAACCGAGTTTNCTTTNTTCTAATTTGACAGTTGGTGAAGAAAATGTAGGGCACGCATGGATTCTATCNGGGTATGGNCAATCCATNGGAGAGGTTAATGCAGAATGGAGATTAAAGGTAGAGGCATTTGATGAGAATGGNANTCTTGTATCAGTAAATACATCNACTNATTCTTTGATGACTCCATCTTGGAATCAACAGANAATGAGATTTAGNCCTCATGAAAATGCAACGGATTTTCGAATTTCTTANGAGGCCATGATTCTCAATATTAGTCGAGAGGGAACANTTCATTTCGATTCAACNAATCTCCAANTTATTCGTCCCCATATGGATTGGGTAGATGGTTCAATCGCTGAAACAGCAGTTTCGACTTCTGCTCGNTCNTTTACATTTGAAACATCATATGGNCAAAGTTTGGTAGCAGACCTTCTTGAAGATGGAGTTTCGGGAGTAAAGGGATATGTGTACGAACCGTATCTTACTGCAGTGTCNTATCCTGATTTATTGACTGCATATTANGCTTCAGGCTATAATTTAGGAGAAGCATATACTGCTTCAAATAGCTATTTATCATGGATGGGAGTAATTGTTGGAGATCCTAAGATGTCTCCCTTTTCTGACCGTTTACATGATATTGAGGTTCGNANTGTTTCGGTATTATCTCGACCATCAGTCGGNACTCAATTTGATGTTCAAGTAGAAATAGCAAATATAGGCGTCTCTCCAGCAAATGGTTGGTTAGAAATTAGAGAAAGGGTTGGCAACAGAGTCATCTCNAANATTAGCATCTCTATTCCNAGTGGGCTTGNGAATGGTTCTGTAACGGTTGTGAATGTNCCTACAATTACAGAATCTACTGGATTTATTGAATTACAAGCAAGATATATTGCAAATAATNGTCTTAGACACAATTCGTCAACATTTNTCCANTCTGAAATATTAACAGAGCGNTCTATTGATAATAATCTNGCNTCAACAATTATTGAAGTAAATGGNCCCCCNTCAATTGATTTAATTGATTGTTCTTCATCAATAGCACCTAGAGGAAGCACCGTCGCATGTTGGATAGATGCAAGTGATGAATTTGGTTTGGATTCTGCNTATTTTANCCTAAACAATTCAAATCAATCAATTATTTTTGAAGGTAATGCAACTACTGGTGACGGANGTAGGTGGACAGTATTTTTCGATATCCCNGGAACAGCNTCATTGGGTTTCCATGATTTATTTGTGAAACTAATAGATGTAGATGGCTTATTNGTTGAATCGAATNTTTCTTCCATCATAGAAGTGGTTGATTCNCCATCGATATGGTATGGTATTCATGTTTCTACTGCAGATGATCCTACNTGGACNGGTGATACAATTTTACCTTCAGGAACTCCATTTGGGATGTATAGNGGNGTTCCAACTCCTGTTAGATCCTGTGTAGAGGANGTAGATCATAANCCAAATAATGAGGCACCAATTTTCTATTTTGAGAGAGGCAATATTTCATCATTCCAGATTCTCCCGAAAGAAAATTCATCTCGGTTTCAATGTTACAAAGCTATGTTGGAATTNCCACTTGANACTCCCTTGTCTCCATTCCTTGCTCGTTTATNCGATTCAGAAGGAAATATCCTAACCACTAGGTCAATTCTAGTNGAGAATATACTACCATCAATAGATGCAACCTTCCAAAGAGATGGCAANAATTCAATGGTAGGTTTTGGTGTTGGCAATGAAACAGTGTTGNTTTCGGTAAATGATCCGGATTCTCCTTCATCNNCNATAGTAGGCCAAATTGAGTATAGCTGGCCCAATCAGGCACCTCAAACAATTCCATTTTCATTGTTNGGTGATGGGNATTCTGTTGAAGTTCCATTACTTCCTCCAAGTCCTGGTTTGNCTTCGGGNGATTTACACATATTGGTTTCAGCGATTGATTCGGATGCNGGNCAAGAAATTTTGGAATTTTCAATTCCAGTTGAAACACGNNCTCCTGCNGTAACTGGNGCTATTTTGTGNACCAATGGTGAAATGACATCGTTGGAAAATGGTACANCATTAGTTCGTGGAGAATCTATGTTCTTAGTGGTTCNAATNGATGAACATAGANCNATTCTACAGATTTCNCCNTCTTTGCGTCAATCTGGATGGAGNGAATCATTATTTCAAACATCGTTAGNNCCAGATACTTGTTCAATTTCTCCTTATGTATATTCNATTGATTTNCCACCAGATCTTATTGAAGGGAATGCAAGTATTGTAATTATTCTTTCAGATATTGATGGATTAGCAACAGGATGGACAGAAGATGTGAGAATAATTTTCCCAGCGCCCTCGATTCTAAATGTTAGTTGGCCAATAAATGGAAATGTTGGAGAGGAGATAATAATTGAATTAGAAGTAAGTGATGCTGATGATCTTAACCAAGTNGTTTGTTCAATNGATGTAATTTCGAGTAATTCGTCTGTACTCTATCTAGAAAGAAATCCNGATATAAATGGAAAAATTTCTGTTGAATGGACTCCTGGTAGGCCAATGCAAAATGTTAGTTCTTCAATTAAATGTCTNGATGGAATGAATAGATTCGATGTTTGGGATTCAAATTATTCAATAAACATCAGTGGCAATATTACTGTNNAAATTCCAGATATTGTTGAAGAACCAGAATTGGAGGATTCATCGATTGAGGGNTTTTTACCGATAGTAATAGGTGTATTTGTATTATTGATTTTGATTACNTNTGTATTNTTGTGGGCTGTTCGTGAGAANGAAACCATTGAATTATCACCTTGGGANGCGGGNGGNATTCTCGATGCAAATAAAGTAGAATCAGAAGANTCGCCACGTTCAGAAAAGATGGANGAGGAATTATAACCACCTTTTGCGANACACCTTCATNATTTNATATTGCTAGAATTTCTTANCANGTAGGGGAAGGGTTCAATTCTAGAATATCTCTTGGAGTAACATGGCGACCGGGTACGTACTCATTAATGTCGAACCCGGCTTTGAGTTTTCAGTATACGAATCGATTGGACGTTTTGATCAAGTTGCAGATTCTACATTGTTATTTGGTGATTACGATTTAATTGCGAAAGTGGTAGCAGACAATATGGCAGCTATTGCTCAATTTGTAGTTGAAGAGATACGGCAAATTGAGGGTGTTCAGAATACAAAGACTCTCGCTGGAGCCGAAGTTTGAGTGCAATTCGATGTACGTCTAGCCCCTCGGAAAAGTGGTTTTTTGCCCAATTTTGGAGACGTATCACGTTTTCCGGCAAAATATTCATAACCTAGAAAGAGAGCAGCATGGTTTGAGGTGAAACTCAATGAGTGAGAAGAAATACTTCGTACTAATGGAGAACGGGAAGGACACCAGCACGGTGTACCACAATAAGCAGCCCCGCCAGGCAGCCCTAAAGGCAGCTAACAAGGGACACACCAGCATTAAGTTGCGCGAACGCGGAACTGACAAAGTGCATGTGTTCACTGGCGAGAGAAAACAGGTACCAAAGCCTGATAGCGCCCCTGCTTGGCTCAAAGGCACACATGTCTGGAAGGCCAATGTAAGCAAGGTTGGCATTGAGCGCCTTTGAGCAGCTCTGCTAACATTCTCCAAGAAGCCCAACTGGGCCCTGAAAAGATCTCGTCCCGATCGTCGGAACCCCTCGATTCGGTGCGAAAACCTACCCCTTTCCTTTCGGCTATTATTTTCTAATTCCGATTTTCTTTGCAATCATTGCAATCGGATCATAATATTCTGTTACAATTCTTTCTTTTAGAGGAATAATTGCATTATCTGTGATATTAATTCCCGCAGGGCAAACTTCTGTACAACATCTAGTAATATTGCAATAACCTAGTCCAAAGTCTTCTTTGATTTCTGGAATTCTACTTTCGATATCTAGGGGGTGCATTTCCAAATTTGCAAGTCTGACAAAGAAACGGGGGCCTGCAAATTCCTCGAATTTTTGATGTTCTCTTAGAACGTGACACGTGTTAACACACAACATACATTCGATACATGATCTGAACTCTTGTATTCGATCCGCTTCTTGTTGATGGAAAACCCAATCAGGTTCATCTGGACCATTTATTGGTTTGATTTGTTTGTCTGTTTTGTAAGCCCATGATGTATCAGTAACTAAATCTCGAACGAGAGGAAATGATTGCATTGGTTTTACAAGAATAGGTTCGTTTTCATCAACCATATCTTCGAAAACATCTTCCATTCTTGTCATACACATCAATTGTGGCTTACCATTAATTTCTGCACTACATGAACCACATTTTCCTGCTTTACAATTCCATCTACATGCTAAATCAGGGGCTTCTTGAGCTTGTATTCTATGAATCACATCGAGTACAACCATTCCTTCGTCTAATGGAACCGTATAATCAACAAGTTCTCCACATGGATCTCCGTCATTATCTGGAGATCCTCGAAAAACTTTGAAAGTTACATTTTCGCTCATTTCATTCCTCCTCGTGTAAATCATCAGCATCCAAAAGCATTTTCAAATCATCAGGGATTGGGGGATATGTAGTATAATCGATAGACATGGATCCATCAGGATTTTGAATAATTACGCTATTGATCTTACCCCAATGTTTGTGATCTGGAAGTGGAAAGTCATCACGAGTATGACCTCCCCGGCTTTCTTCTCGTTTTAGGGCAGCTAGAGTACACATTCTACTTACATCAATCATAGCTCCAATTTCAAGAGCTTGATGCCATCCAGGATTGTAGATTCTTCCACCCCCAGCGCTAGTATTATGTGACCTTTTTTCTAATTCATCTAAATCAGTCAAAGCTTCTTCAAGCAGATTTTTTGTCCTAATTATTCCTACTTTATTTTGCATCATTTCACGTAAATCTTCAACCACCTTAGCAGGATTTTCTCCTTCTGTACGGCTTAGTGGTTCAAGTGTTTCAGCAATTACTTCATCAATTTCATTTTGATCAATTTCTAAATAATTTTCAACATCCTTTGCTGCCATAGAGGCTTGTTCACCTGCAATTTTTCCAAACACAATAAGGTCAGAGAGTGAGTTTCCTCCTAACCTATTTGCTCCATGTAATCCTGTAGCGGCTTCTCCTGCTGCGAAGAGACCGGAAACGGTACTTTCCTGAGTGTATGCATCTACTTTCACCCCTCCCATAACGTAGTGTGCAGTAGGGCCTACTTCCATTGGTTGTTTGGTGATATCAACTGCTGCAAGCTCCATGAATTGATGATACATCCCAGGGAGCTTTTTCTTGACTTCTTCAGGGTCTCGCCAAGAGATGTTTAGATATGCACCACCATGTTCTGAAGCTCTTCCAGCATCTCGTTCGCTGTTGATTGCTTTTGCCACTACATCTCGAGTAAGTAACTCTGGAGGCCTTCGTTTTGTTGCTAATTTTCCTGATACGACTTCGTCGACCCATGCCAACGCTTCTTCTTCAGTATCTGCAAATTCATCTCTATACATTTCAGGAACATAATCGAACATAAACCGTTTACCTTCTGAATTAGTTAACATTCCTCCCTCACCGCGAACACCTTCAGTAACAAGAATACCTTTTACAGAAGGTGGCCAAATCATACCAGTTGGGTGGAATTGAACGAATTCCATATCGCCCATTTCAGCTCCAGCCCAATAGGCAAGAGCATGTCCTTCACCAGTATATTCCCATGATCCAGAGCAAACTTCCCAGCAACGAGTAATCCCCCCGGTAGCGAGAATAATTGTTTTTGCTTTGAATAAATGAAGTGAACCATCAGTTCGATTATATGCAAAACACCCACTGATTCTACCATTTGTTTTGAAGAGCCTGCGGACTGTATATTCCATAAAAACCTCCATTCCAGTATGAATTCCTTTTTGTTGCAGGGTTCGTATGAGTTCTAGACCTGTAGCGTCTCCAATGTGTGCCAATCTTGGATATGTATGGCCACCAAAATTCCGTTGACTAGTGAGCCCTTTAGGGGTTCGATCAAAAACAGCTCCCCATTGTTCAAGTTCTCTAATCCTATCAGGTGCTTGTTGAGCATGGATTTGCGCCATTCTCCAGTCTCCAAGGTATTTTCCACCCTTCATTGTGTCTCTAAAGTGAGTTTGCCACGAATCGCGATGATCTTTGTTAGCCAATGCAGCGGCTGCACCTCCTTCTGCCATTACTGTGTGTGCTTTACCTAACATAGATTTGCAAATCATTGCAACCTTAGCACCAGATGCGCTGGCTTCTATAGCTGCCCGAAGCCCAGCTCCTCCAGCACCAATCACCACAACATCGTGTTCGTGGGTTTCATAATCTGACATTCAAAACCCTCCGAATAAGACTACGTCATTCCATCCAAACATCGAATCAGTACATGCCCAAATGTAAAAATCAGCGAACATCACCCAAAACAAACTATACAATGCCCAATCTTTGTGATGTTCGTTTAATTTAGTAGAGAAAATCCAGAGTTTATGTTGAAAACGTTTCCACTTAGTAGATGTCCAATCATTAGAACCCCCCCCAATCACATGTCTAAATGCATGACATCCTAATGTATATCCAGACAAAAGTAGAACATTTAGCATTAGTACAATGGAGCCTATAGTTACTCCATATGTATGTGAATCAACGGAATGGAAATTTATTGATAACCAAACATCATATGTTAGTATTGGCAAATATGCAAGGGCTGCATACATAAAGTATCGATGAAGATTTTGAACTACTAGTAGTTTGGTTTCTCCAGCATATTCATTCCATGGCTTTGAAACCGCACATCCAGTGGGTTGTTGGAAAAACGCGCGGTAGTAGGCTTTTCGATAGTAATAACAGGTGCCTCTAAATCCTGCTGGGAAGATAAGAATGAACATCGCAGGACTCATCCATTGCAACTGAGTAGGGACCCAAGAGTTTTCCCCAGGAATAATTAGTGGGCTGAAAAGTGGACTTAGTACATGATTTCCATTATTTTCTATGGACATAGTTCCATTATCATGTCCAGCACCACCCGATAATCCAAATTCCGAAAATATCCAAAAATCTGCTTCCATGAAGCCGCGCCATGTAGCATAAGCAAGCATGAATCCTAGATATGCTGCCATTGCGGTAGGTCCTTTCCACCAACCATCCGTTCGATCTGTTTGACCTAGACCTTTTTTCATAGGGAGTTTGACTGGCTCACCCATACGACATCCCTTAGTCAAAGGGAGTAGATAGAGGTGATAAGCAATTGCTTTTTCTCAAAGATAATTATGCTAGCGAAGCGTAGTCGGCTTCGGCTTCTTCAATCTCAATTTCATCAACGTCCATTTGGGCTAACTGTAATTTTCCACTGAGTTCATCATTTACTGCATGCCAATATGAGTAGGCTTCTATAACCCAAATCCCGGACTCTCTAGTTCCATTTCCTGAGCCCTTTACCCCTCCAAATGGAAGATGCGCTTCGGCCCCTGTAGTTGAATTATTAATCCCTGTCATTCCTGCTTTGATACCCGTTTTGTATCGATATGCTTCTAATCTATCATTAGTGTATATTGCAGAAGATAAACCATATGGGGAAGCATTTGCTAAATGTAGTGCGTGATCAAAATCTTTTGCCTTTACGATGGTAACTAGTGGGCCAAATATTTCTTCATGAAAACATTCCATATCTTCTGTAACGTCAACGTAAACATGAGGCCACATAAATACTCCATCACTAGGCTCGCCTAAGAAATTCTCTGGTTTGTTGTCCTTGGTAATACGGCCACTCCCCCAAATCTTAGTTGCTCCACTTGCCTCACACATTTCTACTCCTTTAAGGAAGTCAGTTGCATATTTCTCAGAAAGCATGGAACCGTAAAGAACTCCATCATAGTGCATTGAATTACCGATTGTGGTCGATTTTACCTTTGACATGAAGAGCTCAACGAATTCATCGTAAATATCCTCGTGAATAATTAGGTTACCTAGACTAGTACATCTTTGTCCTGCTGTTCCAAAACCAGCCCAATATGCTCCTTCTACTGCATTTTCTAGATTCGCAGATGGCATGATGACTAGTGGGTTTTTCCCCCCCAGTTCTAGGCTTGCTGATACAAGATTGCGTCCACAAACCTCTCCTATCATTTTTCCAACAGCTGTGCTTCCAGTAAAGGAAATTTTGTCTACCATTCCGAGATCCACAGCATCCACAAGATGTTGACCTGCCCCACTCCCCTTTCCATGAATTAGGTTGATTACTCCGTTAGGAAGTCCTGCTTCATGCATAATACGAGCAAGAGCAAATGACAACAATGGAGAATCTTGAGGTGATTTCCAAACACAAGTATTCCCACACATTATCGCTGGAATCATTTTCCAAAAAGGAACCGCTGAAGGGAAATTACATGCATTAATNATTCCNCAAACACCCAATGGTCTCCTATAGGTGAACAGTTCCTTATCNGGNAATTCTGAATTTACAGTTTGTCCNTATANCCTTCTTCCCTCNGATTGGAAGAAGAGACATGTATCAATTGCTTCTTGCACCTCTCCTCCACATTCTTTCAGGGTNTTTCCNATTTCTCNAGCCTGTAATCTAACCAATTCTTCTTTGTNATCCATTAGCAGTCGNCCCATATTTCCAATAATTTGTCCTCTAGTTGGNGCTGGAGTAGATGCCCATTTTGGAAATGCNTCTCTAGCNGCAGCAAGAGCAGCGTGAACATCTTCTTTAGTGGAGAGAGGNAATTCCCCNATTTCATCAGAAAGAATCGCAGGATTNGTTGAAANGAATGTATTTCCATCAGATGCTAAANTTAGATTACCGTTAACGATATTGTATCCNCGAATCTTGGGNGATCCATTAGGATTGTTTGCTTCCATTGCTTCAAAACCAGTAGANAGTACATGGGCCATGAGTGTGGGCAACAGGGATTAATCCTTCAATGTGGCGAAACACCAATTGATAATTCTGAGTNCTTTAATAACCCCGAAAACAACAGAGAATCAATTCGGGTGCANANATGGCGGACGATGGAGATTCAGTTACCTTACGTGTTGCGAAAGCAATTCCNAGCGATGTNGGCCATGGGCGNGCGAGAGTGCCNTTCAATAATGACCTCGATTTGAAACCNGGAGATATTATCGAAATTTCTGGCGAAAGTAAGACNGCGGCTGTTGTTTGGAGATGTAGNCCAGAAGATGCAAATTTNGGAGTAATTCGAGTNGANGGAATNATCCGGAAAAATGCAGGNGTCAGTCTTGGAGATAGGGTTGANATTCGAAAAGTAGAGGTAAAGAAATGCGAAAAATTGGTTCTTTCTCCAGTAATGGCNAAACANCAGAAGGTTAGNTTTGGTCCAGGAATAGAGGGNTTTGCTNGANGAGGTCTCAACAAGAGNCCAGTAGTNGCAGGTGATAGGATNTTCATCCCAGGGATGACATTATTTGCAGAAGCANTACCNTTNGCGATNGTTTCNACNAAACCAAAAGGNATTGTTCAAGTCGCNCCAGAAACTGAGATAGTAATCAAAGANGAAGTATTTGATGAAGAGGAAGATGCAGGTACNCAAACAATTGCTTACGAAGATATAGGNGGATTAGGNAATCAACTNCAAAAGGTNCGTGAAATGATTGAACTNCCTCTCAAACATCCGATTTTATTNCGNCGTCTAGGAATTGATCCNCCNAAGGGNGTATTACTTCATGGTCCACCNGGAACNGGAAAAACGATGATNGCNAAAGCNGTAGCTTCTGAAACAAATGCTCATTTCTCATCAATCAATGGGCCNGAAATNATNTCNAAATANTATGGAGAGAGTGAAAAANNACTNCGTGAGATTTTTGATGAGGCAACACAGAATGCTCCAGCAATTATCTTCATTGATGAATTGGATAGTATTGCTCCTAAACGCGAGGACGTCACAGGAGAAGTTGAACGTNGAGTAGTTGCNCAACTCCTGACNTTGATGGATGGAATGCATGGACGNGANAATGTAATNGTGATAGGNGCGACNAATCGNCGAGATGCCATTGACCAAGCNCTAAGGAGNCCTGGTAGGTTTGATAGNGAATTAGAAATTGGAGTTCCAGANAAAGAAGGNCGTCGAGAGATTATNGATATTCATACNCGTGGTATGCCAATTAGTGATGATTTNGAGATTGAATGGGTTCTNGAGAACTCCTATGGATTTGTNGGTGCAGACATCAATGCTTTAGTTNGGGAGGCTGCTATGAAGGCACTNCGNCGATATCTTCCAGAGATTGATNTAGANGAAGAGGAAATTCCAGCAGAAGTTCTAGANAAGATGGAAGTAAAAATGNTTGATTTCCGTGAAGCNATTAAGGANATTGAACCAAGTGCNTTGAGNGAGATTTACGTNGAAATNCCAGAGGTTNGTTGGGATCAAGTCGGAGGNCTTCAAGAGATTAAAGANCGACTTAAGGAGAGTATAGAATGGCCTTTAACTCAACCAGAACTTTTCTCTCACTTTGGTGTAAAGCCTCCNCGTGGNGTGGTCTTATTTGGTGCACCTGGTACNGGNAAGACTCTAATTGCNAANGCNATNGCAAATGAAGCNAAGGCCAATTTCATTTCTGTGAAGGGNCCTGANATGATTTCNAAATGGGTAGGNGANTCNGAACGAGGAATNCGTGAGGTNTTCAAGAAAGCTAAGCAAGCNGCTCCAAGNATTATTTTCCTTGANGANTTNGAGTCTATNGCNGGNGCTCGAGTTNAGAATNGNGGTGANGGNGGAGNTGATGTNATGAATCGAGTNGTCAATCAACTTCTATCNTCNATGGATGGAGTTGAAGCNCTNGAAGGAGTCATNGTGATTGCNGCNACTAATAGGCCNGAAATGATNGANCCTGCNTTNCTTNGNTCTGGAAGATTTGAACGGGTTTTACACGTTCCTCCNCCAGANGAANCNTCAATNAAGGAAATATTGAAAATTCATACAGCNGGAATGCCTCTTGGNAAGTTNGATTTGATGTCTTTNNCTAAATCATTGAATGGATANACAGGNGCAGATATCGAAGCAATATGTCGAGAAGCNGCNTTAATTGCAATGAGGGCAGGTANGAANACNATTNCCTCCAANCATTTCNATGAGGCNATAAACAGAGTTCGACCTACTGTNACTCCTGANATGATGCANTATTANGAGAAATTACAAGATTTNTTGACNAGTGGNNTAGATTCNATTCGCCGCAATAACGATGGCCTCCGAGGTATTGAATCAGTTTGAGGNGTAATATGCCAGCCACATTCACTCGTGAACTTCTTTCAAGAGAGGTNAGNGATCGTAATGGAGATGTTTTAGGNCATGTTGCCGATTTGATAATCGATACACGNACTGGAAGTGTAACATTTGTATTAGTTCGNATTGGGGNAAATTTGGATCCNTCNCAATTNCCTTGGCCTTCTGATGCAGGATTNATCTCNTTACCTATTGATGAAGTAAGAGAGATATCTACAGCNATNCATCTTCATCGTTGAATCATCACTATACGTGTACGCACAACCGTCTTAAGGCTCGTATGCGCGTCTGAACATTGCTCCAGTCNATGGAGGGTGAACTCATGGCGGTACCCAACGTTTCAGTAGTTGGAAATTGGCTACGTTCTCCATCNGGAAAAAGAACTGTGGCATTATCATTATTTTACTTGACTTTAGGTCTGTTATTTACTACTGTAGCGGGAACATACATTGAACGTTCAGAGGTTCATCAAAGTGCATATGGTCTTGANTGGAATGATATGAGTTCATTTAGAGAAGATATCAATGNACAAGGAGTTACAACTACCAGCATCGTAAGTAGTCCNCTTTTATTGGAAGAAATCCAATCTCCAAGTGATACAGTATTTGTCGTATCAGGAATTGAGCGAGATACAATTTCNCTTCCNCGATTTAGTAGCGATAGTAGNATTATTCAATTGGTAGAAGGATTGGGTTATTCTACCTCTGAAATTGAAGCGATACGTAAATTCGTAGAACGTGGAGGNACAATCGTCGTTCTNGATGATTTTGGTTATGCTCAAGGTTTAGCAGAAGAATTTGGTTTGGGTTTTAGTGGACATCAATTGTATGATACTCAATCNTGGGATCCGGATTTAGATTTCAATTATGTTTGGATGAATATTACTAATGGATTCAATTANACTACTTCTTCATCAACTCCTAGAACAAACACAAACCCNTGTCTTGCAGATGCAGATCAAGANGGGATTCCTGATTTCNTTGATGAGCAGCCCGAAAACTCCCAAATCGGCTTTTCAGGTACCCCAGATTCATCGNNTCTTTCACTTTGTTCTCATCGTTGGGATGCNGTTTCATCCACATACAATACNGATCCNGGATATGATTTATTGTTAAATCAGCCNAGTGCTTTCGATAAAGAAAATGCTGGAGATGAAGAAAAGAATCTCTATGCTCTTGGTTTTTCTACTCAGGATGCCTATCTTGATACAAATGATGATGGNGAATTGACGGTCGGTTTCAGNGGNAGTGATGTNGGAGCAGATGAACAGGGCCCCTTTGCAATGTATGTGAAGTATTGTCGTTCAAGAAATTGTGATAATCCAGATTCAGGTCGAGCCTACTTTGTTACTGATGGTAGNTTGTTAGTTAATTCTGTATATGATACTGAAGGTACAAATGAGGGTGCTTATGGAACCTTTAACAAAACCATAGATGCGAATGACAATCGTCGTTGGGCTNTAGATTTAATNGCNGAAGCTCTAATGTCTAATGATGGAAATGGNACAGTNTCATCAGATGCACAGGTTATTTTTGATGANAGCCGNCACCAACAGCCTAGTTTCATGGGAGATACGTACAATCTTCTTTACTATATTCTAATCTATTTTACAAATGATTGGATGGCTATGTTGTTGATGTTCTTGGGTNTNTTCGTTNTNTTTGAATTTATTATCATAAAGAAGTTAGANCCAGAGCCATGGAGGCACGTATTCAGCATAATTTACTACGGATANGGGGATTCTCGAAGATACGAATANTATGGGAGGGCCAATAAAATCAAACAGATTTTGTTGACCAGAGTTAGAAATGTCAACTCATTAACTNGGGAGGAATTCGATTCTTTNCCTGCTCGTGATCTTCANAANATGGTAAATGATCCCGTTTTAGTCAAATTTATCTTTGAAGATAGGCGTTATTCGATGGAGGAAATGATTGCCGTCATCAAACGTATNAAGACATGGGGGAGACGTTGAATGTGGACTAGGAAAGCNGCTATTTTAGGCGCTGGCGGCGTATCTTTGGTTCTAGTNGGCATGATGATGTCCAATTTCCAAATGATGGTNTTTGGAGTTGCATTCGTTGGTTTTCTNGCAGTTAATTCATGGATTACNGGTCATGGTGATGTACAAGTAGTTCGAACATTAAGTGCAGATAANTTGTACAAAGGTGACGATTTGTATGTAGAGTTAGAGATTACCAATCCTTCNTGGCGAAGGACTCAACAGTTGGAAATTTATGANAATNTCCCACATGAAATGAAGTTNCGTAGTGGCCTNAATTACATGCGTGTAAATCTTGGTCCTGGAGAAACAACTCGCATTCGTTATGTTTTNCGTTGNCCACTAAGGGGCCATTATTCAATCGGGCCNATTTCTATTAGATATCGGGATTCATTCAACTTATTTTCACAAGAAATGTACGTNGATCATCGTTCTGANTTGATTGTNTTCCCTCAAGTNCGTGAAATAGAGGAAGCGATGGTCAGAAGTAGGACTCCGAAGATGTATACNGGAGCTACTACTTTACGAACCCCTGGTCCTGGNACTGAATTTTTCAGTCTTAGAGAATATGTTCCGGGTGANCCATTCAAAATCATCAACTGGAAGGCATTCGCCCGAACAGGTCAACTCATTGTAAATGAGAAATGNCGTGATGCGGTTACTGATGTTTTCATTTTAGTTGATAGTNGAGANATNAGTAGAATTGGNACAGTCTTGAAGAATCCATTAGAGGTTGGAACGGTTGCTGCAGCATCTCTTGCATCATATTTTATCAAACGTAGAGATAGTGTTGCTNTGGCTGTATATGATGATCGTCTCTCATTCCTTCCNCCAGATACTGGAGACAAGCAGTATTTCAAAATCTTGAGNAGCCTTGCTGGGGTGGCGCCTAAAGGTGCTATGCCATTGCAGGCTGTTACNAATGCNCTTTCTTCNAGATTTAGTCGNGGTTCTCCAGTTTTCATTATCAGTGCNCTTGAAGGNGATGGGACAACAATTCCTGCTGTNAGAGATTTGGCGGGAAGAGGNCANGAAGTGATTATNCTGAGTCCAAGTAGTGTTGATTTTGAACGGCTTGTTAGTAGAATACCTCGAACTTCATATGAGGTTTTGAAATTAGAGAGGCAGAATAGATTGACTGCANTAGCAGGTTTTGGTGCTAGAGTAATTGATTGGATGCCAGATGTTGAATTATCGCAGGCACTTTTACAGGTGAAGATGGGGTGAAAAAATGGCAGAAGATGTAGCGATTCAGGGAGAAGGTGTTGAGACCCTNCATCTCAGAGTATTGCGTAGGAAGTGGCAGGTACTTNCACTTCAGATTACAGCNACAATCTCNCTTCTTTGNATGTANATNNTGATGACTAGGACATATGGATTATGNGATCCAATTGATTCNATGTGGTGCCCTGCACTTGATCATACACTTACCCTAAGTGTCCTCGAACAATTCCTCCAAGCACAGCCTGAATTACTTTCATTGCCACTTCCCGATTGGATGACGGGTGTAGGTAATTCTGGTGATGGCCGTTATTGGATGCCATTATTTGTAATCGCCATTCTCGTTGCAGGATGGACCCTTTTGGGGTTACAGACAGCAAAATTACGTCGAAGAGTCAATATGGGGATACTTGGTTTTGCTTTGGTATATTTGGCAGGCTTGTTTATGGTAACATGGTTCTTTGGAATGTTGTTCAGTTTCGAATTATACCTTCCTTTTGGCCAAATTGATGGTAGTAGAAACCATGTTGAGTATTTAGTGAAGCCACTTTTACTATACATTCAATTGTTTATTTTGTTGTTTTACTTCTTCCCAGTTGTATCTGGTCTGTTAGGAATTTGGGGCATGTCTAAATCTAAAATTTCGTGGGCAATTGGTTCAACAATCATTTATCTTGGCTTGCACGCTTTACTTTCTTACGAAGGAGTTCGCTCAACAGTTGAATTGAATCTTAACGCCTTACCTGTTCAGATTGGAGAAGCTACTGAATGGGGAGGATTACTTGCTCCTGAGATAGTTCCATTACTATTTATTGGTCTATTATTGATGGTCTTCTTAGAATCGGGATTTGCTACAATTCGTTATGTTGAGTATGCATTCAAACTTCCAGAATCATGTAAGAAAGATCCAGAATATGTGAGGCAATTTGATAATATTTTGAATGTCCATCTCCAACAAACAGTGGGAGTAACTTTCTTTGTGGGTCTAGTAACCGCTTTAGCTTTGAAATTTGATGATTTGATTGTAGATTTAGTTTCTATTTTTGAGGGATCTCAGTGGAGTGGTCAAGTGAAAGAATCTCTAGAACTTCAGTTAACATATGGCACAGTAATTTCTGCCCTAATTTTCGTTATTTTCATTGCTGGATTAAGATACGTGATACCATGGCCCCGAATTTCCGGATTAATTGAGAAAGGTATTAGGAAAATTAGAAATCAATCAGCCTAATTATCTATCCATTAGTCGTGAAAAGAATTCTGCAATTAGCAAAGCAATTAGCGTTCCAGGGAAACAGGTTAGAAGTCCAATTGTTTGATTATTTAACCCATCTTCTTGAAGACTTAACCACAAAGAGAATGAAAAAATAATTGAGAATCCAATAATCAAACAGATTATGTTCCATAATCGTTGATTTTTCATTACTCCAGGGATTTCTTCTCTATTTAGAAGAGTCCCAACATCTTCATTTTTCATTTAGAATCTCCTAGATATCGAGGTCTGCTAAATCATCTTCGAGTGAACTTAGAGCATCTCTTTGAACTGGATTTCCAGGCATTGGCACTCCATTCTTAATTGAATCACGTTCTTCTTTCATTTTATCTAGAATTCTTATTTCTTCTTCAGTTTCTTTCATTTCTTGTAATTCTTCAGAACCAATAATTGCAGATGTAGGTACAAGGCCCAAGTCCGATCGCTCAGAAATACTAACTCCATGTGTATCTGCGGGATCTTCTAGCCGTTCCCAAGTATTTGTTGAACTTGTTTCTGTTTGGGAAATTGAATCTGTTTTCCCTTCACTTCTTCCAGGGTCCATTTCTTCAAGAGCACGAATATCAACATCGGGTCTTTGAACACCATTTAGTCGGCCGTTTTCAAATGGAAGCATTCCTTTCGTTTGGAATAGCCAAATAGGTCCGTTGAATGACCCCTCCTCTCCTGACATTGCATCCAATCGTTTTGACATGCGTTCTAACGCTTCTATTGTTGAAGCTAAATCAACTGATGAACCTGCATCTCTCATATCTGCATCTATGTAGATGTCGTCAAGTGCTGAACGAATTAGCGATTGAGTCTCAGCAGCAATTTTTGGCAATGCTTCTGGTCTGTTCATCATCCTTTCAATAGCTTCAATTCTACTGGCTGGCATTCCTAAATCGTTTAGGCTTCGTAGAACATCTTGCATTTGGCCGATTACTGTAGCCGCTTCTTCATATCCTCTGATAATTTCCTCCAAATCAATTACTACATCTGTAACAATTTGGCCAAGCATATGGTGTAATCTTTGTTGAACCGACCATCTAGTCAGTCCTCTAACTGCTGATGCAGTCTCTGGAGCTTGTTGTTCTAGAAGTTCAACAACTTCAGATGAAAGTAGGTATCTAGGGGTAGCAGCGACTTCGTCTACAGTATGTTGAATCACGGCTAATCCTCGTTCAACAGCACGATCCAATAGGACCATCGATAATCCCCTGCTTCTTGCGTTTTCCATCCGTTCTAATACTGGTTCTAGAGCCTTGAGTCCGTCATCATCTAGTAATGCTCTAGCAAGGGGTTCCTCTTGGAGCCTAGCCCGAATTCTTTCAGCCTCTGCAATGTCAACTAATGCTTGCTCGTGCGCGTCAGTTAATTCTTCAGCCTCAGATAATATTTCTCTCAAATCCCCTTCAGAATGTGCTTTACGAGCATCTAAATCGCCCAGTTCTCTCATTAGCGTTCGCCGTTCTGCCATTAGTTCTTTGAGTTCAGTTTGGAGAAGACTTTGACGTCGTTCCAAATCGTTCACTCTACCACGATCTTCGTCAATTTGTCTTCTTAGTGTGTGTAAATCTCCTTCAAGTGCAGCAACTTCAACCCTATGATTTCTCATTCTAGTTTCAGCTTCCTTTGTTTCTGCCTCTGCATGTCTGTGTCTCTCGCGTAAGGAACCTACTTGTTCTCCCAAAACTCGTTGTACCTTTTCATCTTCTGATAGTGCTGTACGAACTTGGTCAAGGCGCTCTTCAGAAGTATCTAATGTGGATTTAACTTCGGCTTCCTTCTTCATCAATTCTTCAAGTTCAGCTTGTAATTCAGCACGTTTTTTACTCTCGCCTATTGCTGATGCTACTTCAGATGCCTTTCGTTCAACTTGATGTTCAAGTTCAGCAACGCGCTTTGATAGTGAATCCGCACGATTCCGATCCGCTTCAGCATCTTTTACTGATTTTTCTTTAGCAACTAATGCTTGATCTAAGCGTTCTGAAATATCTCTTGCTCGCTCATTTGCTTCATCCAAGAGAGCGCTTTTTGCAGAAGCAGTTTCTTCAGATGCAGTCTTCTGGATTTGTTCTTCTTCAAGTAACCGTTCCAATCTCCCTCTTTCTCTTTCTAGTCCAATTTTATCTTCTTCTAGTCGGTTTAGCCTATCCAAAATTTGTCTATCTTCGGGTTGAAGGACTTTCCCACTACGAGAATTAGGTAGAATTTTTGCCATTGGCATTCCTCCTGTATCCAACAGTTTCCATTGCATTCTTGCTGAATCGATGGCTTCCATTCCCATTTCAAATCGATATAAACGATCTAGACGTTCACTTAACAGAGATTTTCTGCTCTCTGAACGAGTTCTGACAGTTGCAATTGAATGAGATAATGTCGCTAGTGAAAAACCAGAAACATTTCCTGCTCCTAAAGTTAGTCTAGCAGCTCTTTCAAGACGGTGAAGTTGTAAATCTGCACTAGGGGATGACAAATCTTTCACAATTTGATCAAATTCAGAATCATCTTTTGGCCCAATTAATCCAGTTGGTATTCCATCAATCAGAAGTAAATGTACTGAGTCACCTTTTCCTTCAGTTCGAAGATGCCCTGTAATATCTTGCATTTTTGCTGTAGATAACATAGAAATTAATGCGTCTACTCCTCCCTTTCCTTCTCTAACCACAAAACCATCGGATGGTGCCTTAATATCAGCATCAGGGTCAAATTCAGGCTCTTTCATCATCGATGCTGCATTCATTAGGAGTGCCATGGGGTCTGCTCCCCCTGTGGTCCAAATTGCAAGTCCTGCCCCTTCATCTCTTGCAACAGTCATTTCATGCTCGTCGAATGCTTGTCTATACCATGGAGCAGGGGAGGCTCCCATCAACTGTGTTAGCGCATCCATCCCTCTAAGTTGAGCATCTAAATCTGCGGAAAGTGCATCTGGCTCGCTCGGTGTTGATCCAGCAGAATGAATTAGGACTCCATCTTCAAAAGCTAAAGCTGAGATTACTCCGGTTTCCTCAGCCAGAGCATCCACAATCATTGGCCATTCATTTGTAGATGCAGGGAGTCTTCTTCCTGCAAGCCCTAATGTTCCAAGAAGTGCAGAATCAGCTAACGCTTCTGGTAATCCATCAATTAACCTTCGAACTTCTTCTAACATGAGCGAATATGCTCGATGTTTCAATTCATGTGCATCTTCTAATTCCACTAGTCTAGCCTTTCCTGCTTGACCACCTACGTAATGTCGTTTTTCTTCTGCTTCTGCTAACCAACCTACGACCCTACCTCCCGCTATAATTCTGTGAGCGCACGGGGCCCTAGATTTTGGTTTGTATGAAGAGACTACTCCACATTCAAATTCCATGATTTCATTCATTGCACTTCCATCGAAGCCCTCGTCGATTGCATCTCCATGCGGCAGTTCAAACATTTCATCACCCTAATAATTCCACTAAATCCTTCTTAGTACGTCTTGCTTCATGAGCACAACGCCCCAATCTTATCTTTGAATCCAAATCCAGCCACAGGATTGCATCAGAACCTGTTGCTGAAGCAAAGAAAGCGCCATCATCGGCTTCTACCCACCATTCTACAAGTCGGCCAATTCCACTTTCTAACGCCATTCTTTCAGCACGAGTCCAACTATGAACAGATCCTTGTTCATTTTCGCCTTCCAATCCCTTTCCATCCAAAGTGAATAGTCTAGAATTGGTCACTCCAGGAAGGTGTTTGAACGCGCGGATTACATTGATTGGCATGTGTATGAAATGGTGGAGGCAACAACTGCCTTCAAGAACTTGTCCCTTTTAGTGGACTAAGGTGGCGTTTTGAAAGAAATTATGGAATCTCCAAAATCTGAATAGGATTTATTCTTCAATTGGTGAAAACGTATTCTTACAAATGAATGTAATTTTTCAATTGAAAAATAAAATTTCTAATTGAAAAATTAAACGATTTATTCAAACCATTTCCCACTAGCCCATTATACATGAGTGAGGCGTTGGAGGTACAGACTTGCTCTAGATGTAATCGAGATTCACTTGTCTATCAACCATACAGCGGGCTTCATTTGTGTGGTACTCATCTTGTTGAATCTGTAAGGCGGAGAGTTTCAAAATCGCTCCGAAAGCAGTTGATATTACCTAAGAACTCAATCAACACCTTAGGAAGACCATTCAAAGTAATGGTCGCAATTTCTGGAGGAAAGGATTCTGCAATTCTACTCTATTTTATCCATAGCATTCTTGGTTCTAGAAGAGATGTTGAATTAATTGCGGGTGTTGTAGATGAAGGCATAGATGGATACCGTTCTCCTTCAATNGANTGTGCTGAAGAACTTTGTACGAGTCTAGACATCCCNCTTGAAAGAATTTCATATCCCGATTTGTCTTTTCCTGAGATGGATGNTGTTGTTGAATCATTACCTAAGATATCTGAACACAATCTCGAGGTTAAAGGAATGATGCCTTGCAGTTTTTGTGGAGTTTTTAGACGACAAGGTCTGAATTCACTAGCGAATCGAATAGGCGCNGATGTGATTGCATTGGGGCATAATCTTGACGATGTTGCACAATCTGTTCTAATGAATCTGCAAAAGGGAGAGGTAGATCGTACAGCTAGATTGGCACCTCATACAACTCAACCAATTGANGGATTAGCACCTCGAATTGTTCCTCTTCGNTGGATTCCAGAACAAGAGNTTCATGCAGCAGCAATTCATCTGAATCTTCCAATTCATCATGGAGATTGCCCNCATGCAGGGGGAGCAATGCGGCAACGTAGTAGAGAGATTATTGCTATGATTGAGAAGGATATCCCTGGTAGCCGTCATGGCATGGTTCAGTCAATGGACCGAATTAGGGAACTTGCAAAAGATTCGAAAAACAGTNCATCNGTNNNATCATGTGAGAGATGTGGAGAACCTACTAGCCGTCCGATTTGCCAATCATGTACCATGAAGGAATGGTTTGAATGAATGATGAAAATTCAAAGAAGTTATGGACATATATGCAAGANGCAGGGGACAAATTAGTAGGGAAATTACCCCCTTCTAGACATCATCCTAAGGGAAGAAACTCNTATGCCCACATTGCTATTTGTGTGAAAAAGAAGTTTGGTAAATCATACAAAGAAATTCCAGATGAAATGATTCAAGANGTTATTGAATTCATTGATTATTTGGTAGAAAATCCAACATAGATNACCACATTATNGTTTNNTGTCTCGGAAAAAACGCCTGCTACATTCNGCACAGGTTTTCTTAGNTCTCTTAGAATTCATTTCAATCCGTATATCATCACATTCCTCACATTTAACTAATTTAGGTAAGGTAGAAACGTCATCTAATTCTGAAACTTTCCATCTTTTCCAATCCCATCCACAATCTGTACATTCTAGAATATAATGGCGTTGAGATGTAGTTNCTAATTTTACTCCAGAATTTTGACATCGTTGCGCAGGAGNAGNTNCGTCTCCCTCTTTCTTACGCANTAGATNCCAAACAGGACAGTCAACATCCTCTAAAATTTGNGCTGCAGCCTTAACTTTGTATCGTTCAGGAGTACAATCTCNACATGANCCAATAATATTTCCATGTTCGCAAAACATTTGTTCANCACTTTGTCGTTTACTATNAAGTCATTCAACAGGTCGTTGAATCGCTTTAATTTCCAAGAATTCTTCTAACCCATTTATTCCAAGTTCTCGGCCATTTCCAGATTGTTTGTACCCTCCGAATGGAGCGCTGATGTTGAATGGACCTCCATTTATACTGACTTGCCCNGTCCTCATCTTCTTAGCAAATTCAAGAGCCCTNANTTCTGAACCCCAAACTCCACCAGAAAGTCCGTAGATTGAGTCATTTGCAAGCACAAGNGCCTCTTCTTCNGTTTCATAGGTTGTAATTACTAANACTGGNCCAAAAATCTCTTCTTGCCAAATTTTCATNTCGGGAGTAACATTTGAAAATGCAGTAGGTCGAACAAAATATCCTGTTGAACATCCTTCTGGTAGCCCTTTACCACCAGCAATCAATTGTGCCCCCTCTTCGATTCCTGATTCAATGTAGGAGAGAACACTTTGTTGCTGTTTTGCAGAAACCATGGGCCCACAGCGAGTGGAATCATCNAATGGATCNCCAGGGGTATATCCGTTAACTCTATTTGATACAATTTCGATGATTTCTTCTTTATGGCTATNTGGGATAATNAGTCTAGTCAACGCTGAACATGTTTGNCCTGAATTTTGGTAGCATGCTCCTATGGCNNCCTTTGCTGCACGAATTACATCTGCATCATCAAGAATTACATTNGCACTTTTNCCGCCTAGTTCTAATGTTACTCTCTTAATTGTAGNTGCNGCAGCTTGGGAGACNCTTACACCAGCAGANGTTGANCCAGTAAACGAAACCATGTCTACATCNGGATGNGCTGAAAGAATCTCTCCAACTTCACTACCATGCCCACTAACTAGATTGAAGACACCAGCAGGCAATCCAATTTNATGTAATATATCTGCAAGTAAGAAAGCATTCAGAGGTGCTTCTTTTGATGGNTTTAGAATCATAGTACATCCNGCCGCGATTGCCGGAGCAACTTTTCCTATGATTTGGTGTAGGGGGAAATTCCAAGGAGTGATAAATGCACATACTCCCACAGGTTCTTTCACAATTAATGAATTTCTAACTTCTTTTTCCCATTCAAATCCCTCTAACATTTTAGCGTATGATCGNGAAACAACTCTTGGTGTNCCAACCATCGCCATCCTACTGTATCCGATTGGAGTNCCAACTTCTGCAGTAATTGTTTGAGCAAGTTCCTCAGTATTTTCTTTTAATGCGGCNGAAAGGTNATTGAGAATTTTCATTCTATCTTCTATTGGACTCTGAGACCAAGAATTGAATGCCGTTNTAGCTGCTGAAACTGCATTTTCAACATCTATTGAATTTCCTACTGGAACTGATCCAATTGTCTTCTCAGTTGCTGGATTAATAACTTCAATTTCACCAACTCCATTGGGCTGTACCCATTCGCCTCCNATGTACAGTTGCTCGCGTCGCATCGTATTGGCGAAGAAACCGTATCTTATGACTTTCATGCAATTGAAGTGTAAGTACCTCTACGGGTAAACATGACCGTNCAAGTAGCGAGNGAAGGTTCCACTGCAGTAGTNACNCTTTCGGGGGCTTCGTCTAGAAATGCATTTGATTCGTCCAGTATTGCATTAATTGCAGCAACGTTGAATGGATTAATGGATGATTCAGANGTTCGTTCAATTGTCTTGACAGGTACAGATCGTGTGTTTTGTTCTGGAGCAGATATCGATTCNTTTCAAGAAGCAATAGAAAATGAGACAATNGGAGACTTAGTCATGGAATTAACTGGTATTCTTCATCCATTACTTGTCAGAATGCGAGGTGACCCGACTATCGTTGTNGCTGCTATCAATGGAGCTGCTGCCGGAGGTGGATTGGGTTTAGCATTAGCTTGTGATATACGNATAGCNTCCACAGAAGCACGNCTAGCATCTGCATTTTTCCGGCTGGGACTTTCACCAGATGGAGGTACAACATGGCTACTACCTAGATTAGTAGGCGTTCAACGAGCTAGGCACTTTTTGTTTAATGATGAAACATGGGATGCTTCTACTGCTTTGGATGTTGGNGCTGTAGANGAGGTAGTCGAATCAGGAGAATTGCTCCCAAGAGCAATCCGTGTAGCAATGGAATGGGGTAAATGGGCAGATAATTCTAAGAAATCNACTAAACAACTNCTTGATTCTCAATCNTCAACATTTTTTGAAACACAATTAGAATTTGAACGGATGTTGATTACTCAATCAAGCATGACGGCCGAATTTGTCGAAGGTGTCAATGCATTCCGGGAGAAAAGAACACCCAATTTTTCTGGNNTAAATGAAGANGAATAGTTGTTCTATTGNNCCTCTCTTTTTCGTAATTGATATACNCGAAATGCTACNGATGAAACACAAGTTCCAGCAGCAATATTNGCAACAATCAATGCNAAGGANTCGACTAAAAATCCGTATATTAACCATAAAACCAATGTGAATGAAATCGTTAGNATTGTTGGCATAGAGATTCCTTCATGAAGATTTTGAAACCACACTTTGTGAAGTTGAGGCCCCCATGCAATAACACCAAGTANCCCTGCTAANAGGCCAATTCCTTCAATGAATTCTGGAGAAACCATGTCTAGTTCCTCAGAGNACATGATTTCGNTCTNNTTTCTCGCCNGAACTCCAATCATAAATNCCCATACCTGATTTTTTNCCTAAAGATCCTTCTTCTACCAATCTAACTAACAATGGATGAGGTCTATATCTCTCATCATCAAAAGAATCTGCTAGATTGTTCAAAATATCTCGACGTACATCTAGTCCGACCAAATCAGTGAGTTCGAGTGGACCCATAGGATGCCGATAGCCAAGGCGCATTGCGGTATCGATATCGCTTGCTGAAGCCACTCCGTCAGCTAACATTCTAATTGCTTCATTTCCTAGAACAACACCCAATCTACTCGTTGCAAAACCAGGAACATCCTGCACTAAAATCGAGGTCTTTCCCAGTTTTTCTGCAATTAATTTGGCTTCCACAATTGTATCTTCTGAAGTCTCATCATGCTTGATTAATTCAAGTAAACCCATTATTGGAACAGGATTGAAGAAATGCATTCCGATTACTCGATTAGGTCGATGGGTTACAGAGGCAATTTCATGAATGGGTAATCCAGAGGTATTTGTTCCAAGAATAGAATTTATTGGAGCATGTGCATCAATCTCGGTAAAAATAGCCTGTTTCAATTCTAATATTTCAGGTACTGCTTCGATGATTAAATCTGCTCCTGAAACTGCATTTTCTAGTGAGTCAGAACGATGAAGATTGGAACTCCATTCTTCCTTTTGAGATAGAGTAGTTTTTCCTCTTTCGATTCCTTTGTTCCAAAATTCCTCTATTCGTTTCATGCCTTTGTCTAAACCTTCGGGAAAGGCATCGTAAAGAAATGTCTTCCATCCAGCTTGAGCACAGATTTGAGCAATACCTGCACCCATTGTTCCTGCTCCGATAACAGCAACTGATTGAACATTCATTTCATTCCCTTCCATAAGCCGCCAATGCTGCCTGGAAAAGTCTTTGTCGCGGAACATCATGTTCTAGGAAGCAAGTGAATGGTGCTAAATCCTTTAGAAGTTCAATAGTTCCAATGTATGCGCCATAAATGAATGGATCTGCATTCTTGGTTTCCGGTATCACAAAACCTAATTTTGCCAATCCCTTTCTAGTGTCGTCATCCCAAATTGTGTATGTATGACTACTGAAATGAAGATATGCTGACAGTCTACGAATATCATTAACTAATACATCATCTAGACTCTCAAAAAGAAGAGTATCTGGATATCGAATGGCTAGTAGGAAGAGTCTAAGCATTATTTCCTGTTCGCCAGAAATTTTTCTTTTTTCAAGACCCATCCATTCATCAATCATAT
The DNA here is from genome assembly GCA_002718215.1 of Methanobacteriota archaeon. Classification (GTDB taxonomy): domain Archaea; phylum Thermoplasmatota; class Poseidoniia; order Poseidoniales; family Thalassarchaeaceae; genus MGIIb-N2. Next base: position 60,069 of record PBDV01000025.1, on the reverse strand, counting down.
CTAGCATATCATTAGTGTAAGGGCGATGGATTTTGTACAACAATTCCTCATATCCACTAGGATCTTGACTTGTATGGTGGTGATGTTTTTCAAATAATTCAGGTACTCTGGAAAAAAACGGCTTTAGCCGTTCTCTATCAACTGCTAACAATGAAAGAGTTTGCATCTAAAGTAACTCCTTAGGACTATCCTTTCCATTCTCTGTACTGAATCCATTCAACTCCAGGAGCCATGTATTCTTCCATCAACAACTTTTCATCTTCATCTGTTGGCAGTATATTTTGTAGATAATTTTCCCATTCTTGTTCTGTTCCTTCAAATTCTTCGCCATTTACAGTGTAGTATTTTCCAGCATATTTTCCAATTCCACGATTGAATTTATCAGAAGGAATGAAGAGTTCAGGTTCTCCTTCTTTCCTTCCTTTACTAATGCGCACCATTTCTGCCTTAAGTTCATCAAAGTATAATTCTCTACTTGCCTCATTGAGGTGTTCTCGATCTGCATCTTCTTTAGATTCACGTTCGTCATATCTTCCTTTTACACCATAGACATAAGCCCATTCTGCAGAAGTAGATTCGTCTGTTCCAAAGAGATCAAGCCCTGTACTAACCCATTTATTGATGTATTTTTGTAGGAAATCAATAGGAATTACTCCAGCCTTAACAATTCTACGTAGTCCATTCGCGCCTGTACCTAGATGGAATGATTCTTCTTTCAACATTGGACCCATTGATGCTGCAAGTGGTTGAAATGAACTGGTTGAAAGCATTTTCAATTGGAACTTACCATCTCTGTCTATGAAATGGGTAAAACAAAAGAAATCAAGCCAATGATCAATCGGAGCATTAAACGAACCTAGTAAACGAGTTCCATCTTGTGCGTTTCTTTCCAGAAGTTTTGCTGCTTCTCGCATGCCTTGTTCTCCAAAGTATGTACAGAGTAAGTAAGCCATTTGCCATCCGTGACGTTGTTCTTCGCACATGATTCGTAGAGCGGATTTCCGGTCATATTCCGTGGGAGCAGTTGCAAGCAGGTGATTTTGCTGTTCAACAGATGCAAACTCTGTATCTCCTTGTACACTAACCATTGTTAGAATAGCATCAATGATATTCTGCTGAGGAATTTGCATTCTTCTTTTCCATTTTGGCATTCCAGAAAAGTCACCAAATTCTATTTCATCTCCTGCAGAGTCCCAATCGAATCTAATTTCAAATCGATAATCTCCAAGCCAAGCCGTATCAAAACCGATACGTGTTTGCCATTCTTGGAACTCTTGAATCCAACCTTCGAAATTTGGATGGTACTTCTCAACAATCTCCGTAGTGCCCATAGATAACGCGAACTAACGGTGGTATTTCAACATCAGCACGGACCCATAATGTCGTGCAGAATCACAATTATTCAATTTCCTTCAAATCTTGGTGTCTTCTTATCGACATATGCCTTGATTCCAGTCTTTGCATCATTTGATTGGAAGAGATCTGATTGTAATTCACGTTCTAAAGCCAGATGATATTCTAGAGGGATTTCCAATCCACTCTGAACACTTCGTTTGATATTTCCAATTGCCTTTGCTGCAGCAAATGGTAGAGTAAATCTACCAGAGTAGTCCAGAACATCTTGTCGGAATTCTTCCAAACTCATTGAATCATAGATATCGTGAACTAAATCCATTTCCTTTGATTCTTCAAATGAGAACTTTCTCCCAGTAACCATAATTTCCATTGCTTTTGCTTTTCCAACGAGACGGGATAATCTCGCAGTTCCGCCAGTTCCTGCCAAAACACCTAGTGAGACTTCAGGAAGTCCAACCTGAAAGTTCCCCTTTCTCCCTATTCGAATATCTGCTGCCATAGCTATCTCGAGCCCACCTCCAACGGTGTGACCGTTTAGTGCAGCGATTACTAGTTTTGGCGTCTGCTCAAGACGGGAAAGAGTTTCATTTGCATGTAGGCAAAAGAAATACTTGTAGCGTGGTGTAAGTTTATTCAGATATTTGATACTCGCACCGGCAGAGAAAAATTTGTCACCATGCCCCGTAATTAGGATTACAGAAACATTGTCGTCAAATCTAGCACTAAGAATTGCATCATCAATATCGTGCCACATTTCACGAGTATAGGTATTGACTGAAGTCTTGTCCCCTTCGAGGGGTTCTCCATCAGAATCAGAGATGAGTTCAATAATAGCAACTCCGTTATCGGAAACACCATAATTGACGAGTCGATTCTTCATTGGTTTAAGTTCAGGCCAGTCGGACATGGACTTCCCATATGAACGGGGCATAAGAACTTGAGTGCCCGTTTAATCTGACTCTGAAAAGGAAACTTTGCCCCCAGATGAACGAATTCCCTTCCATTCTTCTGCAATTTCTTTGGCCCTATCACTCATTTCCCAACTGTCTCGTTTCAGTGCCTTTCGAAACGGCATTCTTCTTCCCTTTCTACCATCAGGGAATTTTGTTTTCTTTAGAAGAATCCTATTTGTAAACATCCATAGAAATCTTCTGATTAAATCGGGACGATAGATACGTTCCATGAAAAGAAGCCCATCTCCTCCATTTTTCCGTTGATGACGCATCCATATATTTGCTAATCGTTTGAATCCTCGATCTCCGACTCTATCGAGCAACATTCGGTTTGTTGCACTCAATTTGATTAGGGGGAGCAAATTTTTCCGAATAGTAGCATCGTAATCTGTTCCATTTAGAATTGAATTAGCGGCCATTACTCCACTAGTTACTGCATACCGCATTCCAAATCCCCACATGAAGTCTTGGAGACCTCCTGCTTCACCGACGTAATATTTGCCATTCGAGTAATAGGTAGATGGGATGCTGAAGTCACCCTTTCCACCCACTCTTTTTATTGGTTCTCGATCCAATTCAGGATAGGCGTTTTCATACCACGCAATTGTTTCATTTAGGTATCGATTTGAGCGTTTTTGTTTTCTCCAAAGGCAAGTACAAATTAGTCCAACTCCATCTATTACAATAAGATATGAATATGCTCCTGGCGCTAGTTTGTCATTTAGTTGAAATGCTACATGATTTGGAAACGAAGTACGAAAAACTTCTCCAAAAGCAACAGCACTAGTTTCTTTTGGACCCGCTGCAATGATTGTACAATCTTCACTCTTAACATTAGATTTGTAATGGATTGTAACACCGGCTTCCAATGCCATTCTCTTGAATCCTTGATCTATACAATGCTCGTCAGTTCCTCTTTCTACTATTCGAAAAGCAATCCTTTCGCTCTTTGGCGTAGTTACTACATCATCGGGATGAATCAAAGACATGTCGCGGAAATCTGTAGATTTGAAACTCTTAGGATCCAAACCCCAATCTACCATTTCATCAAAGAAATCTTTAGGCGAAGTCCAATTTTCTAATCCTTGAAAATCACCATCAAATCGTGCACCTGAGTTCCCACGAATCTCATGAACCTCTACTTTTTTCCCTGCTTTAGCAAGGATGGTTGCAGCAGCTAGACCAGATAAGCCGGCCCCGAGAATGCGAATAACATCATCCTCTGCCATGCTGCGTCCTCATCTATCGACTTGTGATAGGAGACATGAATCCTCCGAAGCGCTCATGGTCTGTCCAATGTATGGATGAACAATGGCGGACAGGGTAATCATCGAGGTCGAAGAAGAAAATCTCGACCCCAATCTTCTCCGAGAAAAGCTTGTAATTATCGGTTCTGGGGCAATAGTATCGTTTACTGGTTTAACAAGAGGAGATGAAGACGGGATAGAAGTTCATGCTCTTGAGTTTGATGCTTGGATCGATCGATTGCCTATTGTCTTGGAGGAGATAGCAAACAATGCAATCGATAAATTCGGTATAGAGTCAGTAGCAATGTCTCATCGAATAGGTCATGTGGGTCCAGAAGAACCCATTGTGTCGATTCATGTCGCTTCAAAGCATAGAAAAGAAGCGTTTCAGGCATGTTCTTGGCTGATTGATACCCTCAAGGCTCAAGCACCTCTTTGGAAGAAGGAGATTCGAGAGGACGGCACCCATTGGAAGGAGGGTTTAGGTTGAAATTAAGAAAAGACGCAATCGTATCCATAGGACACAAACCAATTGTAGAAAGAATTGCTGTTGCAACAGGGCGTTTAACTATGAGCTCCGAATCAAAAAAAGCAATTCAGAATGGACAAGTGCAAAAGGGAGACGTGTTAGAAGCAAGCACTATAGCAGCAATTCAAGCAGCTAAAGAAACTCATCGTTCAATTCCCCATTGTCATCCAATTCCATTGGAATCTTGTACTGTTGAATGGGATTGGGATTCAGATGATTTAGTATGTCTTGTTAGCGTTTCAGCCCATTGGAAAACAGGTGTAGAGATGGAGGCGTTATGTGCTGTTTCCACAGGCCTTCTTTGCGCTCTTGATATGGTTAAGTCAATTGAGAAGGACGACAATGGACAATATCCCAATACTGAAATTCATGGTATTCGGGTAGTAAGTAAGAAAAAAGCGAATGGTCAGGTTTAGACACTGGCTTCATCTCGTATATGTTATGGGACGAACTGGCGATCTTGCCGATTCCTTTCTTCAAGCGACAGAAGCGGCAGCAATTGCTGCAGCCAAATGGAGAGGTAGAGGCGAAAGAAAACTAGCAGATGGGGCCGCTGTAGAGGCAATGAGAACAGTCTTTGATTCAGTACCATTTGATGGAAGAGTTGCTATTGGTGAAGGAGAAAGAGACGATGCTCCAATGTTATGGATTGGTGAGCCTTTAGGGAGTCGTCAAGGTGACTCGGAAGCATTGAGCATAGATATTGCAGTAGACCCCCTAGAATGCACCAACAATTGCGCAACAGATTCTCCCAATGCAATTGCAGTACTTGCTGCTGCACCAAGAGGGACATTGCTCCATGCTCCTGATTGTTATATGGATAAGATAGCAGGTTCTGCAGAATTAGCGGGAAAAATTTCTCTTGAAGCAGATGTCGCATACAATATCGAGGCGACTTCTGCAGCCTTGGATAAACCGATTCGAGATATTCTCACTGTAGTAATGGATCGTCCACGTCATGAGAATTTAATTCGCCAACTGAGAGAATTGGATGTCCGGATTCGTTTGATTGGTGATGGAGATGTTTCAGCGGCATTAGATGCGGCTGGTCCTACTTCTGAAGTTGACCTTTTGATGGGAATTGGAGCAGCTCCTGAAGGAGTAATAACAGCAACAGCTCTTAGAGGACTGGGCGCCCATTTTGAGGGGCAACTTGTGTTTAGAAATGACGGTCATCGAGAAAGGGCAGAGAAAATGATTGACGGAGACATTGAACGAATTTGGCAGAGAGACGATTTATGCATGTCAGATGATGCAATCTTTGTGGCTAGTGGTGTTTGTTCGGGTTATCTTCCAGGCGTTGAGTTTCAAAGAAATGGTCAAGCGATGGTACATAGCGAGATAATTGATGTGCAGAAAGGTGAACGAACTTACATGCATCGCCAGTATTCTTCTGATTGAATCTCGGTCGAACCCTTCAAGGACCCATTCATTATCCATTGAACATGGATACTGACTTGTTGGAAGAAACTGCGAATTTCCTCGTGGGCCCAGGTAGAGGGATTTTGGCTGCAGATGAAAGCAATGGCACTATGTCAAAACGTCTTGAAGGCGTAGGGGTAGCATCGTCCCCTGAGTCTCGAAATGCATACAGAGCGAACCTCTTTGCAATGCCTACAATGTCTGAGGCGATTAGCGGAGTCATCCTATATGATGAAACGATTCGTCAACAAGCTGTAGATGGTACATCAATTCCGGATTATCTTCATGCAAGAAATGTATTACCCGGAATTAAAGTAGATACTGGGGCAAAACCCCTGGCAGGTCATGAAAATGAGACTGTTACGGAAGGATTGGATGGACTGAGAGAGAGATGTGCTGAATATTTTAGCATGGGTGCACGATTTGCAAAATGGAGAGCCGTCATTAAGATTGGAAACGGTTTGCCTTCGGATGCTTGTATTTCTACTAACGCGCACGCTCTCGCACGTTATGCCGCAATTTGTCAAGAACAAGGTTTGGTACCGATTATCGAGCCTGAGGTCCTGATGGAAGGTAATCACGATGCTGCGCGATGCTACGACGTAACTGTCGATGCTTTGTCTGCCACATGGGACGAGTGCAAGATTCAAGGAGTCTATCTACCCGGTGTACTGCTAAAACCGAACATGGTGCTCCCAGGAAAGGATCATTCAACGCGCATCGATGTAGAAACTTGTGCGCGCATGACTGTAGATTTACTGCATGAACATGTCCCACATGAAATCCCTGGGATTGTCTTTCTTTCAGGCGGCCAAACCGAGGTTGAAGCGACGGCACACCTCAACATGATGAACAACATGGGCCCCCATCCGTTTGAATTATCGTATTCTTACGGTAGAGCATTACAGGCAACTACTCTGAAGACGTGGGCCGATAATCAGAATGATCTTTCGAAATCACATTCCGTCTTTGCACATAGATGTAAGATGGCACATTTAGCAAGATTTGGAAAATGGTCTGAAGATTTAGAGGCCTGAGGAATGAGAATAGTTTCTTGGAATCTCAATGGGATTCGTGCTGCTATTCGTAAGGGATTGGATGATTTCATTTCTCTTTTAGATGCTGATATCTGGATGTTTCAGGAAGTTCGAGCATTTCCAGAGCAATTACCGAAAGATTGGGAATCTCCCAATGGATATGATTTGGCTTGGCATCCCGCAGAAAAAAAGGGGTATTCTGGAGTTTCAACATGGTCTAAGGTTGGAATGAATGTAATTGGTACTGGGATGGGTATAGGTGATGATCCAATGGATCTAGAAGGTAGAATTCTAACCACTGAACATCCAGGTATTCGTTGTATAAACACCTACTTGCCAAGTGGTTCCGCTAGAGATGATCGTCAACAGTTCAAAGAAAGATGGATGGAAGATTGGCTTCAATGGCTTTCTCCTAATCTTTCTACTGATACTCCAGTAGTAGTTGTAGGTGATTTGAATATAGCTCATCAAGAAATCGATATTTGGAATGCACGATCTAATCAGATGACTTCTGGTTTCCTTCCTCAAGAACGTGCATGGTTTGACCGTCTCTTAGGGATGGGTTGGCATGATTTATGCCGGCAGGATTGGGGGGATACCCAGGGACCTTACTCTTGGTGGTCCAATAGAGGCAGAGCAAGAGAAGAAGACAAAGGATGGCGAATTGATTACATTCTTGGAAATGATGCCGCAAGAGAAACTTTTCAGAATGCTAGAATTGTTCGTGCAGGAGGTTTACAAGTATCAGATCATGCACCTGTTGTTGCAGATTTCAAACTTTGATTATACTCTTCTTCTTAATCGCTCTATTAATTCATCAGATTCACCTAATGAAATAAGACAAGATTCTACATCACCCGAATCTAAAGCATCTTTGGCATTAGAAACTGAAGCCTCACAGGATTTTCGTTCTTCATCCCCTGGTCCAATTCCAGATGAGTCAAGGCGATTTCGAAGACCTTTCCATTCCTCTTCAATGAAATCCAATAATTCCTTAGCATCTCCTTCAGCAGCGGCCATGGCAGCTAAATCCGAAGTTAATTGGTCCATTTTTTCAAGTGCTAGTCTCCATTTTCCGTCTTTTGTATCTTCTAGAATATTTTGTAATCTTTCTTCCCATTCATCCTTTTTCTTATGCCCCTCCCAACGTTTCCTCAATGTTTTCCGTTGTCGAAGTGCTCGTTGCATTGATGATTTAGCTTCCTCAGTAGCCGTAATTTCTCGAATAATCGAATCAGCCAATCCTCTTGCCATAGACCCATCTCCTTCTTTGAGAGCGTTGTTGGCATTTGCAAGCATATCGTCCCAAATTTGAGTATCTAATCCATCAGTTCGAGACAAAATTTCCGTAGCTTCTTCTACCTTTTTATTGCTGCCCCCATGGCTTCTCCAAGGTTTTCAACATGACCGGGTATAGCTTGAGCAATGGTCAAAGCATCTCCCGGATTTTCAGCCTCCATTGCATCATTTGCTGCCTCCATCAACGCTTGCATTCGTTCAAAATCAGAACCAGATAACCCTGATATCGAATCTTTAGCATCTTGAATTGCCTTTTCCGCATCTTCCCAATGATCAATGATATCTAATGCCCTAATTTTTGCCATTCTGAACAGTTTTTCAGCTTCTCTTAAACTTCCTAACTCTGCTTCTCTTTTTCCTTGCAACATTGCCCTTCTAGGTCGTTCAGCCATTGGAGCAATTCCTTCTGAGACGACCACAGTTTCTTCCGCATCATTTTCTATATCTGTAATATCCTTTGAAAGCGATAGAATTCGATTAATATCATCTTCAGCTGCTTCCAACAATCTCATTCCTTCTTCATAATCGGTCCATCCAACTTCATTTGCTCGTTTCAACAACGATGCAGATTGATCAATAATCTCTCCATTAGATCTAACTTCCAAGACACGTAGCATTAGAGAATCATATTTGTCTGAGAAAATCTTTCTAGATTTCCTATCCTTTTTTCCTCGTCGAAGGTCCATTGAGAATATAATCGATACAATCATTATAGGTAATAGGAAGTAAATTATGGACTCATCATCAATGTTTGATAGAACCCAAGCTGCTGCAACTACCATTCCAAGCAACCTAGTCATTGCCCGATATCTGACTACACTCACATTATTCTCATTTTGAAGAATGAAAGCATTGCAGGAGAGTAAAATTACGCCTGTTCCAATCCAACCGATTCCCCCTGCTAATTGGTGAGAAAATCTTCCCTCAACAGTTATGGCCTGAATTCCCGCAATGATTAGTAGAGGGCCAACTAATGCAGAGAGGGTTGCCATTCTAGTTCGTTCTTCTGGCCCATTTTGAATTATATCTGACACTAATAATGCGGCTCCTGCAAGAGCAATCAATGGAACTATTGTTGAAGCATCAATACCATTTTGAATTCCAGGAAATGCAGAATATGTCCCCAAAATGATGGCCCCAAACATCACAATAAAACCAAATCGATCAGAGTTTAATTTCCATCGAGATAATGCCTTTTCAACAGGATCTTGGCTGACTTCGGTCTCCTGCATGTGCTACAACGAAGGCTCACCCGTCATGAAGCGTGCGGACTCATGTGCCTCCAAACCGTCGGTCAAACAGTATTCCAGCACAATACGCAATGAGTATCACTTTGATAATGAAGCGAGCAGATTCTCTCCATGCAGGTTCAATTGAAGGAGTTTTAGATTCAGATGAGTATGTTTCTGAATCAATATTCCATTTTACAGATACAGGACTTGAGCCAGCCGGAAGAGAGCCAAATGTAAGGGATGCTGAGGTTATTCCGGGACCATCTAAAGTTGCACCTACTGCACTAATTGAAACACACTGTTCTTGAACACAAACTTCAGCACTAGTAGATTCAGATCCAGAGTTGGCAATTACGACAGTAATTTCTCCAGGTCGTCCAGATTGTATCCCTGAAGGTACCATCACATCTGTAATTGATAAGAATGGTTTCAAATCAGGATGGATTTCAATTGTCATACTATGATATCCAATGTTTCCAGAAAGATCTATTCCTGAAACAACCAAATCATGTCTTCCTGGATTCAATGGAGAGAGAGTAAATCGAGATACAATTTCCCAACTTTCATTTTCAAACAAAATTTGACCATTCAATTCTGAAGACCACAAAATATCTTCAATATTATTTAGGTCATCAAAAGATGCATCCATATCTATTTCGATCAGAGATGAAGGAGTTCCAATATTGTTGATACCATATGTTTCATTGTCTATGAGTAATGCAGGCCTTGGAACTGGAGCATCAAGATCTAAACTTGTAATTGACCAATTTTTTCCTATAATGTTGCCGACAGAATCTGAAATTGAAACTTGAATCCATCTTATTGCCGGTTCTCTTTCAAGATGTCTTTCTTCATTGGTCATATGCATGCCATTAATTTCGTCACCTTGAGGCCATAGTTCAGCGAAATATAATCGATTTTCGGCACTTCGTTCCCAACCTTCACTCCTATTTGATGTGAGGGTAATTGACACTGGTTCTCCATTATCATCTTCTGCTTTGAAATCAAAAATGAGTGTACTGGTTGCATTTACTTCAAGGTATATTTCATCCATTGAATGATTTAATTGTGCCCAAAAACTTGGATGATCTTCCAACATAATTACACTCCATTGGGGGGCATTTCCATCAAGAATAAGATTTCTGTCTATACTTCCAATAGAGCCATGAGAATCAACACATTCAGCCAAAATACGAATGTCATCACCATTTTCATGAGATGAATCGGTAGAATAATGCAGATGTGGTCCATTAACGATTTGTAATCCATTTGAGTCTGTGATTCTCCATCGCATTTCTGTAATATCGGGACCATTATCTACACAGGTCATTGAGAGATTAATTGGTCCACCAAGAATAGCGTAGTTTTCAGTTGCTCCAGTTCCATCAATAGAAATTGTGGGGGGTTCATTTTTTGCAATATTTAGGGTAATTTCACTAGTCACCATTAATTCACTTCGATTAACATGAATGCTTTCTGCTGTAGCATTTAGCACTTCATTCTGAGGAGAATATCTTAATTCCCATTCATGCGGTAGTTCAATGGATAAATTTGCAGTATCTCTAAGGTTTGCTCTAAATGGAATACTAAGAATTTGAATTTCTGAATTTCCAGAATTGCCAAAAAGTCTGCCTGATTCATCCCAACCCCATGACATTCCATCTTGGAACACATCACTAATTGCCGGATCTAAATGTGCGCCAGTTGGATAAATTGGGTTTGTAGCTTTAATAGATTCATGATTAAGAGCACAACATCCGGTTTCTTTAGCATCAACCCATCCTAAAGAGTGAAGTTTTTCTGAAAATAATGTTGATTCTGATGAATCAACAACGCCATCCCAATTTCCAAGGAAACGATCAATCTGGTATGTTATCCCAAGATGTGAGAAAGGCAACATAGGGTGTCCAATGTAGGATGGAAGCCTAATTGAAGCATCCCAATTCGCGTAAATTGTTGCATTATTCTCAATTTCATCTTCATCGAAATCTAGGTACATTGTCGAATGAGGGTTGTTAATTGGAATTGGAGGGGCTGATAACCACGAGTCAAGAGATTCAAAAAGTGCATCGTCAAAAGAATGGGATTGCATTTCAGGGATTCCTTCTATCAATCTCCACATGTGCCATTTGCCTCCATCTATTCGAGGTAAAATATGGTCCACTTCTCCATTTACCATGAATGAATTTTCCCACCCACTAGGCGAATGGCGAACCAAAATAGTTCCATTCCATCCATGATCTTGAGCCATTAGACGCAGATTACCCTGATTTACTGCATTAATTTCTTGACTTCCATTCCAGTAAATTAGATTCCAATCTCCCCCTGCAACATGACTTTCAATCCAACCTGAGGTTCCATTTGGCAATCCTGAAGAGATGTTTTCTTCCCAAGGACTCCAATCAATCGTTTGATTTCCTAAAAATTTGAATGAAGTTTCTTGATCAAATCCGTCTAATATTATTGGAATATTTTCAAGAAAATTTGCTTCAACTATTGTTATTTCAGACATGTTTGGTTGAATAAGAGGGATTCTTTGTAGATTACTCGAAGAAAATCCGTCCGTTGTTCTGTTTTGTATTTTGATATTTAGGCGAATAACTTCAGAATTTTCTAGAGCAATTTGTACATCTGTTCCGTTGGTAATTTCTTGATGAATAATTTGTCCTGACCAGACATTCACTAATTCTATCTCAGCATTTTGTAATTCAAGGGGAGAGCCATCAGTCAAAAAATGAATATGCAGAATCGTTTCACTCCCTTCGTCTGCTTGCCCAATGGGAGTAGACATTAGAAGCAGTATTGCAATGATTAACAGTGCACTACGACGAATGGGTTTCACCCCCATCTTTTCCCATCGTCATAAATGATTGTTGATCCTTGTTCATCGATTAATAGGGGGAGTATTCTATTCTCTGGTTTTAGCCTCTCATTTAGTCGTCGTCTGGTATACTCTCCTGGAGCATGAACTAAGAAGAATCCTCCACCACCTGCTCCCAAGAGTTTTGCTCCCGTTGCTCCAGAATCCATAATTAAATCATGTAATTGATCTAGATTTTCCCCTGTAATTCCATCAACTAATGTTCGTTTAATTTGCCAAGACTCTTCTAGGAAATGGGCTGCTAAATCCAAATGATGTTGTTCCAATGCAGATCTTACTTCAAATGCCTGATGTCTAAGTACAGTCAATTCTTGAAATCGGCTAGAAGTCATTTCTTTTTGTTTTTTTAATACTGAACTCGCAGAACGTGTTAATCCAGTGTAAACTAGAATAAACTCGTTTTCAATACAATTTTTTACATCTTCAGAAAGATTCAGCGGATCAATACTTACTGAACCATCGGGAAGGAAACCAATGGTATTCACCCCTCCAATTGCTGCAGCATATTGGTCCTGTTTTCCGATTGGTTGGCCGAGAACATCAATTTCAATTCTACATGCTTCTTCTGCTAATTCTTCAGCACTCATTGGTTTACCTGCTAAGGTAGATAATGCATTCAAGAGGCCTACAGTTACTGCGGAAGAAGACCCTAACCCAGTCCCTCTTGAAGGGATATCAGCAATAGTGGTAATTTCAATTCCCGAAGTAACACCTGTTGATTTCATAGCTTCTCGAACAAGTTCGTGCTGAACTTGATCTACATTTTCGACGAACTCCATTGATGAATATGAAATCCGAATTGAATCATCGAATCGTGGATTGACTGTGACGTAGAGGTAACGTGCCATCGCAAGAGAGGTTACTGCTCCACCATCTGGATGATTTTCGTAGAATGCGGCAAGGTCTGTTCCTCCTCCGCAGAAGGAGACACGGACCGGTGTCCTACTAATCAGCATGGTTATGGGAACTAGTCCCCTTTCATCAAGCCGACGGAGTGGTGTGAACAAATAACCCGATTGAACGGGAAGGAATATGGTCGAAGTCCTCCCCCCTTTGAGGAGGGGACGAGCATGAGTGGCCTAATCACTGTGGATGACCTAACGAACGAAGAGATAATTTCGATACTGGATGATGCTGAAAGAATGCTACCAATTGCAAGGGGGGAAACGCATGCTCCAATACTTGCTGGAAAGGTTTTAGCCAATCTTTTCTTTGAACCATCGACCAGAACTAGAATGTCTTTTGAGACTGCAATGAAGAGACTAGGGGGGTCAGTTTTGAATTTAGGTGATGTTGCTAATTCTTCAGTAGTGAAAGGAGAAACGCTCTTTGATACAATGCAAATGATGGATGGTTATGCAGATATTGCAGTAATTCGCCATCCTCGCCAAGGGGCTGCTAGATATTCTGCTGATGCGGTATCAATTCCCGTAATTAATGCGGGTGATGGAGCTGGACATCATCCTACACAGACACTTCTTGATTTATTCACGATACGTACTTCTCACGGAACTTTAGAAGGATTAAATGTAGCTTTAGTGGGTGATCTTCGCTATGGTAGAACAGTTCACAGTTTATCTCAAGCATTAGCGCGATTTGGATGTACCTTAACGTTCATTTCTCCAGCATCATTGAGTATGCCAGAAGAGATAACTTCCGATCTTCGTTCTGCGGGAGTTTCAATAACTGAAACTGGTGATTTGCATGGTTCGATTGAAGACCTTGATGTGATTTATATGACTAGAATTCAGAAAGAAAGGTTTCCAGATGAAGATGAGTACCATAAAGTCGCAGGAGTGTTCAAACTTTCTAGATCAGATCTTGATTCGGCCAAGAAGAACATGATTGTGATGCACCCACTTCCACGTGTTGACGAGATTTCCTCCGATGTTGATTCAACACCCCATGCAATGTATTTTGAGCAGGCTTTCTATGGTGTTGTAGCCCGAATGTCTCTTCTTTGTCGTTTGCTTGGCGTTCAAGTTTCAGAGGTGGTGAGTGAATGAGTGAAGAAGGCATGCGTAGAGTTACTGCAATTCAAAATGGTACAGCAATTGATCATGTACCATCTGGTTCATCATTGAAAATATTGGGTATGCTTGGTTTGCTAGATAGCCGTAGTACTCCAATTTCGTTGGTAATGAACGTTCCAAGTAAGAAGTTAGAACGAAAGGATGTAATGAAAGTTGAAGATAGGGAACTAACTCAGGAAGAACTTGATCGATTAGCAATAATCGCACCCAATGCTTCAGTATCTATTATCCGTGATTATAGAGTTGTAGAGAAAAGAACAGTAGAACTTGGCACTGAATTGCGGAACATTGCTCGCTGCTCCTTTTCCAATTGTATCACTACAAATCCTCGAGAACCCCTTCCGCATAGAATATTAGTACATTCTAAAGATCCATTGGAACTTCGATGTGCATATTGTGGCCGAATTCAATCAGTTGATGATATTGTAAACAACCTAATTTGAAAACGATTTAGAGGATTAAGTGAAATCATGACTGAGGACTCTACGGTAGAAAGGTCTCCTCGGTTAGCAATTATTGCAGGTGCTACCGGGACAGGCAAATCTACACTTGCGCATATGATTGCACATGAACTTGGTTTTAGTCGATGCGTTTCTACTGATACTATTCGAGAGGTAATGAGGATTAGTGCTAGTTTGGCTGATTCCCCAGCTCTGCACCGTTCATCATATTCTACAGGTGAAACTGGTGATCCAGTTAATGATTGGTTGGATTCGGCTGAAGCAGTAGAAAAAGGAATTGATGCAGTGATAGATAGGGCTCGCACTCAAGGTGTGGATTTGGTAGTTGAAGGCGTTCATATCATTCCGAAATCATCATGGTTGCGGGATTGGAGAGAGGCAGGAGGAAGAGCCATTGGAATTGTAGCAACTGCAGATGCTGAAAATCAACATAGAGAATTTATCATGAAACGAGAGGCAGGTACTTATCGTGGTTCAGAGCGTTATATGTTGGCATTTGATCGAATTAGAATTGTTCAGCGAGCAATAATGGAGCGAGCTAGAGTTGCAGATTGGGTTAGAATAGATCCATTATTGCATGATGATCCAATGTTACGAATCCGTCAGAAAATCGAATAATTAAGGTAGAATTACAGACGCCTCTAGTATCATTAACATTCTACTATTTCTATCAGCAATTCCAGCTTCTGCTGAGACATTACATTCGTTTCCATCAATTGAAACATTTAGTCCGACTAGAATCACTTCCACTCCTCTATGTTCGCCATGTCTCATGAGGTCTTTTTGTACACTTTCTGCTGCATTAAAACAAATTTCTGAATCGGTACCAAGCCCCTCTAATTCAGAAACTCTGTACTGAATTGTAGTTTCCCATACATTGTCGATTTCTGTTGCAGTTTGGAGAACAGCATCATCAGAAGAGTCGTATGGCTCTCCCATTCCAACTACTTTTACCCCATAAATTGCCATTGATAACAGGGCCAATAGAAGCACTATTCCTGTGGCTAACAACATCTGTGCATTTTCATCTTGATTATTGTTGTTCATTAGGCACCACTTCCTATGTGCCATACTTGTAGTCCTACTGTCCAAATCTTTCCTTCAATAGAATGTAAATGCATTACAGTAAGACTTTGTGCAGGAGGTATTTCCCCTTCTCCTGCTCTTTCCATTGCTTGAGCATCAACTCCTAACCAACAATTTCCGGTAACTGTATCAGGAAGATTTTCGATTAGAAGGGTACATGCTTCATGTCGTTCGTCAGCAGCTAAATGGGACCCAATAATTGAATCTCCGTTAGAATCAGTTTCTGCAGATGCTAGAGAATGGGCATCTTCAGCAGCAATTAGTAAAGCAGCATCTGAAGCTATTGGATTAGTATCTGGAACTTGTAATTGAATTACAAATGCAGCACAAAGGAAGAATAACCAAAACAGAGTAATCATTTCAATCATGTGAACTTGGGCGTTTTCCTCCCTTTCCTTGTTCTCCATAGAAATCACCCTGGTGCTACTCGCCCTATGGAATGTACTAATCCTTCTGCTATTGGGACTCCAATGAGATCTGGAGAGAAAGCTACGAAGTTGAATGCAAGTAGTGCAAGAATTAGCATGAATCCGGAGTGTTTCATTCCATTAGCTAATCTCCCAGTAGCCATTAATCCAGCCATTGCCCCATTTCCTACGGCTTGAGCAGAAACACCATAGAAGAAGACCACCAAGAAAAATAGAGGGTCCACAGCATTGATTTGCATGTTTCCAATGCTTTCTGATTCGCCTCCACTGTTCGAATTTGCAATAGCGGGGATGAAAACCTTCGATAGAACTACAATTACCCCCATGAATACTAGATAAGAAACCCAGATTACAGAAATGTAGGATGCAATTGCCCTAACTCGTTCACCTTCTAGGAACTTTATTTCTCGAGAGTCATTTGCTGCTGTAACTAGGATATCGGAGATTTTTCCACCAGCTTTGTTTGCTTCATCAATTAGAGAAACGGCTCTATGGACAAGAGGAGTATTTACTCTTCCAGCAAACATTCTCATGACGTCCCCAAATGGAATCCCCCATGAAAGTTGATCCGACATTTTCTGGATATCATTGTTCAGTGCACCATATTCTGAACTTGCTAGAGTTCTGACTGATACTACCATGGATAAACCACCTTTCCAATATTCTGCCAAATCTCTTAGGAAATCCGGGAATTTATCTTCAATCGCCTTAATTTTCCTTGCTTGTGCATCACTATACAATGCAGGTGGGAAAACCATTATCAGAAGCCCTAGGCCAAAGAAATTCACGAAAATTGTAGGATGAAGAGAAAATGGTCCGATTGGAACTTCTGGTCCAATCCACAATGATTTATTGTTCATATTTTCAGGTATTCCATCATACGCATCTACATTAAGTGTAAATTCAAATGTTCTAATTGGCGGTTGATCTGGAGCAACTTCTACCCAAATCTCGTATTGTGTGTTTGCTTCAACTGGGACATTTGCAAGTCCACAATCTTCACTGTTTGAAACATGTCCTTCACTATACAGCACTGTAGTAGTCATATCGTATGCTCTTTCAACAATTGAAAGTGTGAATGTTCCACTATTGTCTGCTTCAGCGACACACTCTACATCAACGAATTGGGGTGGATGAGGCATCGAACCTAATCGTTGTTGTTCAATCCCTGGCACTACGAAGAAAGCTGCTGCACCCGGGGAACCGACTTTTTCCCATTCTTCATTCCATGTTTCGACAGATGGTGATTCCTTAGTGAGGAAGCAGGATTCATTGTCAGCGTAGGTGGGTGGAACTGGAATATTCGGGTCGAATGAATCAGGACACGCTAAATTGAGGAACATTGGCATTTGATTCATGGGTTTGAACACCAAGTCTGCGTTGGTAATCCAAAAACCCATACACCCCATTCCTAACATCATACATACTGCTAGAATTATAGAAAAGTTAGTCTCAGTTTTATCATCCTTAGGAAGCTCTAATCTAACTTTGATCTTCTTTTTCTTTCGATCTTTCCGAGCCATGATTTCACCTCCTTACATTTCCTGTTCTTGGGACATTAGCCAAACGAATAGAGAATAGGCAATGTGAATCATTGGAAGTAATCCCATTACAATTCCATATACCATGCCTTCAGAAATCTGTGATCCTGCTCCCGAAACCCAGAACATAATGACTAACATTACGATTAGGAACAATGGCATTGCAACTGCAACAACAATGTATGTTTCAGCAAACATTGCCAGTGTTTCTAAGAACACAGTAAGCCTAATCCTATTTTCTCTCATATAGTGTTCAGCACGATTTAGGAAATACAATTTCAGATTACCTCCAGAAGATAGAGTCCCCACCATTCCTTGGAAGAATTCGGTAACCCAAGTAGAAGCAGCACGATCTACCGCTAGTTTAACTGCAGTAATGATATCATATCCAAATAAAGTCATATCTCGATAAATCATTGAAGAATCGTAAGCAATATCGCCATAAATGTCTCCATTTTTTGCTAGAGATCTGAAAATCTTCACTGGAGTTGCATTTGCTGCTGCCATTGCTGCAGTGTAAGATGAAGCGTATGGAAGGAACTTTTCCAATCGCTCTGCACGAGCAGTTTTCTTTCTCTCGGCTTCACCACCAAAGTATTTGTTAGCAGAATAGGGGACAATTAAACCTAGAAGAACAACGACCATTACCTTCCACAAGAATGGGAAAACTTGAGTGGCATAGTGTGGACAACCATTACCTGGAAGTGATGGATTGATATCCGCTTTATGCCAGAATTCCCAATCCATACATGGCATCACAGTACTTTCATCCTGGATCGATTCGTAGATTTCAATAAGTCCTGCGCCCGGTAAGAAAACCAATGCTATTAGGGCGCCACATCCAATCATTACAGCAATAGTGCTCATCAATTGTGTTGATTTGTATACTTCTGGCATTACCCTGATATCAGCTTGAACTAAAAGTTTCTTTAGTTCGAGATCTTTTCGAGATCTCTCTCGAAAGATACCACCAAAAAAGGTAGTTGAAATCTTCTGCCATGAAGTCAGAGTCATTCCTTCAAAGTCATATTGTTTCTTTGACTTCAGGTCTCTTTTCTTCGCCAAGATTCCGCCTCCTCTAGGTCAGCGTAGGCCGTCCACGCGAGCGAGAATTTCGTCAGGTCGGACGTAATACTCTGTAATGATTTGAGCTACTTGATCGGATTTACGAATATCATTCAGAACCATCCAATCTAAGATACGTTTCCTTGTTCGTAATTCATTCCGCATCTTTTCTTGAGAAAAGTTGATTTTTACCATCACCTTTTCTAGAACATACGATTTTCCACTAAAGTCAAAATCATCTCTTGAAGGGTCCCACTTGAATACTTCATTTGTAATTACTTCTTGACTATGAGGATCAACTCCAACAATTTCAACAATTTGTTTAGTTCGTCTAACACGCCGGCCATTGATTCTGGTCTGAATCTGAATTGCAACTGCTTCCAATGCTGGAAGTAGAACCCGAGGGATATCAATTGGTTTATTCTCCAACCGATGAACTAGTGAGGCCACTGAGTCTGCGTGTACAGTTGAATATGAACAGTGACCAGTAGCCATTGCTTGGAATAGTACGTATGCTTCTGCTCCACGTATTTCACCCACGATGATGTATTCAGGTCGTTCTCTAAGAGCTGCCTTGAGCAATTCGAATTCGGTAATCTCACCTTCAGACGATTCACCTCCGAATCCTTGCCGTGTTAACCCTGGAATCCAGTTTGGTTGAGGAATGTTAACCTCACGTGTTGATTCGATACTTACGATTTTCATTTGCCACGGAATGAATAAACACATAGCGTTTAGTGTTGTGGTTTTTCCAGATGCAGTACCTCCTACGAATAGCATGGAAACACCTTGTTGGAATGCGATCCAAAGATATGCAACCATTAGGCTAGTCATTGTTCTGAATGCCACAATATCACAAGGGCTGAACGGGTCTTCTCTAAATCGTCGAATACAGAAAGCAGAACCACGTGTAGAAACTTCTCTACCTAGCTTCATTACGATTCTTGAACCATCCATTAAAGTAGCATCCAAAAGAGGTTCTGCTACAGAGATATGTTTTCCACAACGTTGTGCGAGTTTAATCACATAAGCTTCCAATTCATCATCCGTAGGCCAAGCGATTGTAGTTTCTACTGATTCAAATTTCCTATGGTATGCGAAAATAGGTACATTTGTACCGTCTAAAGAAATATCTTCTACATTAGCATCATTCATCAGAACATCCATTCTTCCGTAACCAATGAGATCCCTACGAATATAGTAGAAAATCTTGGATCTTGATTTCTTACTGATTTTCATTCGATAGGACTTGATAATCTGGTCCATAGCAGCACGAAGGTATGCCACAGGGTCAGCGTCAATTTCTTCTATGTCTGCATTTAGAGCCTGAACAAAGATATTCATAATTTGATCTTTTTGTTCGGTCTCCTTTTTGTTGAGTGGTGGTTCAATTACTTGATAGATAAGGTTCAAAGTACGTAAATCTCGAACAATTCTAGCGAATGAATGAGGAGGAGAAACGGGGTACTTGTCCATTTCTTCAAACTGAGATTGTTGCTGTTTTCTTCGGCCTTGACCTTGGTTCTTCCGCCCTCGTCGTGCCATGGTGCCACCTCTGAACGTACCTGAAAGGCACGAGGATTGGGATAACCTTTGGCCTTCAATCGGTGTAGTTTAGGCCTTCCAACAGTGCTTTGACAGTTTCCCGGAAGGATTCAATACTATCTTCATTTTCAATTCGGAAATCTGCCCGTTCAAGTAATGATTCTACGCCCCACCCTCGTTCTCTAATATCTCGTTCTGAAATTGCGTGATGTTTTTGCACTTTCTTTTCGACAATTACTTCCGCATCATCCGAACGCTTTCTTTCAATTAATCTAGAGTTACGAGCGTCTTCAGAGGCAATTATTGCGAGTATTTTAGGCCGTTTTCCCATTAATTCAATCAATGCATTTTCTTCTGCAGAACTTCTCATTCCATCAATGATAATTAGTGGATGATTTTCCAATGCTTCAGAAATACGTGACCACGATTTTCGAAGAACAATGTCTTCTCCGAATTTTGTCCGAAGATCAACCGCCACCATTCCAATATTTTTTGAATTCGCTTCAAGACCTCGTTTTGCAGTCTCATTTCGAATAACATCACCCATTGTCACAACGGGTATACCGATTTCTTCTGCGATTGCTGATGCCACGCTTTTACCAGAACCAGGAAGGCCAGTAAGCACGAGAACCTCCGACATAATGTCTGATGTGAATGACCCGCTCATGAACACACCGTCAATTAGTTTTCAAATGGGGCTCTACCCCACTTACGATATAGTAGCCTAAGGAATAGGAATGAAAGTGCGAGTAGTATTGCACAAATTCCTAAGATTCCAGTTAAATCAGTGGTTTGCCTCTCTTCCAAAGCGATTGCTTGAGCTTCTGCATCAAGACCACTTGTTGAGACTTGCATCCCCCAATTTTCCAATAAAGTGGTATCTCCATGAGTCCAGGACAATAGGAATAGGCCAACTAATGGAAAGGCAGTTGCTAGCCAAAATCTCGCCATTATTCCACTATCAAAAATTGCTTTGTTTGGACGAAGACCCATTAACCAAGCTGAAAGAGATACTATGTAAATTGAGTTAGCAAGCATTACTATCATCGCTGAAATAGCATCATCCCATTGATCTAGCATTTGTGCCATTAGTAAAATGAAAATTATTCCAATCCAACTAGTTAGGAGAAAATATGTCCAAATTTTTGCATGCAATAATTCTGGAACAGATACTGGCATTGTATTCAGATGGTCTGGGGCATCGATGGCATTTAACCACGAATAGAAATTAAATCCAAAGAACCCAATAAAGGGGGCATACGATAGTAAATTGAAAGGGATTGGAAATGAAGCAAAATCTGCTCCCCATGCAAGAAGAAGAAGAAAAAGTAGAGGTACAGCAAAAGATCCCAACATTTTCAATAAAGTTCCTGACCGCAATACGTCTACAATTTCTTTAGCGATTAGAATCCTGATTCTGCTATTTGATTTCATACCAATTTTATCCAGACGTTCTAAAACTGGAATAAATAATTCATCTCTTCCGGTAATCTGAACTTCGAAATCTTCCGGAAGCAAACCTGCTGAGATCCAGGCTAAAATTGCACAACCGATGAAAGCAAAAGGCGTCCACCATAATATAGCAGTAGAATGGGCCCACAATCCAATAATTGCTCTATCAGTTGGAATTGCTCCAAAATAGACCATAGAAGCGATAAATGCTCCAATAATTGGAACTAAGAAATTCCATTGATGCCCTCTACTCATTAGTGTAGAACCAAAGAAAGAAATTGCTATTCCTTGAGCCATAGTTAAAGAAATACAAACTAAAAATGGAATTAAGGATGTCCATAATAATGGGGTTGTAATATTCAAAAATGATTGAGAAGCAATCCCTAGTCCCATTCCAATAGTTACTGGTGTCAGAATCAATACAATATAGAAACCGACTTCTTTGAGATAATACGCAAGATAAGTCGATTGTAAATCAATAGGTTGCATGGCTGGTGAAGCAAGAAGGAAGTTCTTGCCTCCACTTCTTTGAGAAACAATTGAACGGCCTAAGAATGCGAATGTACCCATTCCCATGGAAAAAAGAAAAACCATCAAGTGTATTCCAGAACGTAATTCATCGAATGTGAAAGTTTCTCTAGATAATTCTTCAGCATCCACACCAGTTATTGCATCACCAGTCAGGAATCTGAGTCCAATCGTTAATGCCATAGAGACAACGCCTAGTAAAGCCGGAAACAACAAAATTCGTCTACTTTTAGCGAAATCAACGTTTTGCCTCCATTCTTCTTTGAACATCATTACAAATGTAATCGGGAAAGCAGACATTAGGTCCGGCTCTTCCCTTCTAACGCCCATTGGCATCACTCCTCTTCGGCCTGGTTTCCTGCTTCAATTTCATCGATAGATTTCCCTACTAATCGAATGAAAATATCTTCAAGAGTTTCGCTTTCATGGTCTCTTAATTCATTCATTCGTCCAGCAGCTAGAACTCTCCCATGATCAATTACTGCGACTCTTGTACACAACCTTTCAGCGATTTCTAGAATGTGTGAACATAGGAAAATAGTACCACCATTTGCAATATGTTCCATGAGCAATTCTCTACATTTTCTTTGATATATTGGGTCAAGATTAACAAATGGTTCGTCAAGAAATAATAATCTTGGTTCGTGAATAAAAGCAGACGCAAGCATTACTTTTTGGCGTTGACCTTTAGACAAATCCTTGCAAAGTGTGCCTGCTTTATCTGACATTCCAAACCAGTCTAGCCAATAATTTACTTTCTCTTTGGAATCGTCTACCTTTCTTAGACGAGCAACAAATTCAAGAAATTCAGAGGCAGTAAGGTATGAAGGAGGGGATTCGGATTCAGGAACAATCCCAATATTTGCTTTCACCAATCTCGGTTTTTTTTCCACATTAATGTCCAAAACCTTTGCAGTACCTGCAGTTGGTCGCAGTTGGCCAGTTAGCAAACGAATAAATGTGGATTTTCATGCCCCATTAGGTCCGAAGACACCAAAGAATTCTCCTGCCTTTACTTTTACATCAAGAGGCTGTAATGCTACAAAGTCCCCGAATCTTTTAGCTAATCCTTCTGCTTCAACTAGATATTCAGACAAGGGATTCACTCCCCAGTCCACTCGGGCTTACCTCTTTCCATGAATGCCCCAACTCCAATTTCCTTGTCCTTAGTATCGAACAAATCAACAAACATGTTGTGTTCCAAGAGAATCCCATCACTAATTGGATTATCTAAAGCAGTTCTAACAGATTGTTTAGCAATCTGAATAGTTAGAGGAGACTTTGATGCCAAATTATTTGCAATTTCCATTCCTTTAGTTAACAAATCATCAGGTTCAACGATATGATTTACCATTCCTATTCGATATGCTTCTTCGCCATCAACCATTTCTCCTCCCATTATCATCTCCATGGCCTTCCCATAACCTACAAGCCAAGTCAGCCTTTGCGTACCCCCTCCACCTGGAATAAGTCCAAGATTAATTTCAGGGGTCCCAAACATCGATCTTTTTGTAGATATTCTGATGTCGCAAGAAAGGGCAAGCTCACTTCCTCCACCCAATGCATAACCATCGATTAGAGCAATTGTTGGTTTTCGCAGTTTCCAAACAGCTTCCCATACATTATCTTCAAATTCAGGGCGAATCCCAACACTATCCTTTCCAACGAATTCACTGACATCTGCTCCAGCGACAAATGCATGTGGCTTCTGCCTTTTTCCTTCAGGGGGCGGGAGTGGAGATGCACCTCGAAAAACAATCACTCTAACTTTTTCCGAGTCTTGAGCCCATGTACAGAGTGACTTGATGGCTTCTTTAACTGCTAAGTTTAGTGCATTCAATTTTTCAGGACGATTTACAGTTGCCATGATTATAATCCCATCATTAGAGGGGTATTCTTCGATGGTAAGTTCGTCAACATCAGGTCGCTCGGCCATGAACGCTCGATGTGTACTCGCTACATAGCATCATTGCTACTTAAGATGAAATAATTTCACAAGTTTGGGCCAGGAGGAGGTGGTAAATCACCGATTTCACCCGGAAGAGGAGGAGGCGGTAGATCGCCGATTTCACCCGGAAGAGGAGGAGGCGGTAGATCGCCTAAACCAGGTAGAGGTTCAGGTTCACTTTCTGCAACTCTAAGGCCCACATCTAATGGGACTCGGAGTCTGAGAATTTTATTCTCATCAATTCGAATTAGCACGCGCCCATATGGGTGACCTGGAGGAGGGTTCTCAGGTTCATCTAATACCTGAATTTCATTTGATGTTTTGAGAATTTCTTGTAGATTCTCTCTAGGATCATTTTCATATCGAGAACGCAAGGTATCCCCTCTAATCTTAGCTAATTGCTTTCTACGACGTTTTTCAATTCCATCTCTAATTTCTTTTTGTGACTCTCTCCGATTAATCACTACACTATCAATTTCAGTTTCCAACATTGACTGAGCATCCACTTCTACAACATACTCTTTTGCTTCAACAACATCATCCAACATTACTTCTACTTCTACAATGTCTTCATTTTCGACGGTTTCTACTTCTGGAGTAATAACATCAACGCCTCTTGTTCTACTTACTGGAACAGGTTCTTCATCTTCCTCCTCTTCTCCATTTTCAACAGAAACATCAACCTTCTTTGTTTGTTTTCTAATTGGGGGAGGGGCAGGATTTCCACCAGTAAACATAAGGAATGCTAGGAGAACCAAAAGTCCTCCAGCAACACCAAATTGGGCATTTTCTTCTAAGGCTCCTCTTAGTGTCAGGAATCCAACACCTCCAATGAATAGAATCATCCAGAGCATTAGTCTAGAGAAACCTGCCATGTCCTGCCTCCTTTCCTTACGACCCATTCCTGTGGTTTGAGGTTGGCGATTGTTTGAATTCATCAAAATGTGCCTTGAAAGCGTCGATGGCCTTTGTTCTATGAGATATTTGCCCCTTCTCTTCCAAATTCATTTCAGCAAATGTTCTACCGTCTCCTTCATTTGGAATGAAAATGGGGTCGTATCCGAAACCATTCTTTCCACGAACTTCACTTGATACAGTTCCTTTACATTCACCAGTAAAGAAAAGATTTCTTCTACCGATATGCATTCCAATTACACATCTAAAGGATGCACATCTGTTTTCTATTCCTACCAATGAGCGTAGAACTCCATTTATTCCTAATGTTTTGTGGACATAGGATGAATAAACACCTGGAAACCCCTCAAATTCATCTATGAAAAATCCAGCATCTTCTACCATAACGGCCAAAATATTTCTTGAGTGATTATTTGCGATCGCTTTCGTTAATTTGTCTGCTGCTACATCCTCAAGATTTGCTGATTGTATTTCATTGATTTCAATTAACGAATCAAATGGTTCTACGTTAATTCCATATGGCTTCAAAATTGCTTTTGCTTCGGCAATTTTACCTTTATTTGAGGTGAAAAAAAGAATAGTATTTTCATCACCCATGATAACGAACCCTCCCTCGAATTTCTTCAAATCTAGCTATGATTTCATTTTTATCGGGGCCGTTCTCATTTCCTTTCCGATATCCTTCGATAACATGTTCCATAGCATTTTCATGACTGGGATGACTTGCAGATAGACACTCAGAAAGAACTTGAAGATCTTGGCCCAATGCTTCAATTTCTGGCGCTAAACGTCCTAATCCAAAATCAATGATTTGAATTGTATCACTTTCGTTACACAATAAATTGTGAGTGGTTAAATCTCCGTGGGAAACTCCCGATGAATGCAATTTTCTAATTTCTTCTCCTGTTGAATACATTAATTGTGTAATCCTTTCTTGGTTCTTAGAATCTCTTAGAATATCGAATAATGGTGCACCAGACAACCGTGTCATTACTAATGTAGCAGTTTTTTCATCAAAGTCTAACAATTCGGGAATCGAAATTCCAGATTTTGAAAGATGAACCAAAATTCTTGCTTCTGCAAATAGTCGTCGTTTAGTAAGGGAATTATCGAGGCTTGGATGTCTGTACCCCTTTGGACGCCGAATTTTCATTACTGCATCAGTGCCTAACCATATACCTGCGATAGTTCTAGCTTCTGCACCATCATGGAGAATTTCTCCTAAAACCCATTGGGGCGTGTCCTCCATGGTGTCTCGGAGACGAAGATGGATTCAAATGCACCGGGCCTAACGCATGGTTGCCCATGTCTCTGGGATTGCCTGTAACCTCTTGCTCCATAAATGGGGCTGAAAGCGATGATGCATTCAAATCTAGGATTATAGATGCAAAAGAAGAATTGGGGAGTAGGGTGATGATATTAGGTCACCATTATCAGAGAGATACAATTGTTGAACATGCAGATGCGACTGGTGATTCCTTTACATTATCTAAGATGGCAGCCGAAAGCACTGCAGAACATATTGTGTTTTGTGGAGTTCATTTTATGGCAGAAAGTGCAGATATTCTCACTAATGATGAACAAATTGTCTCTATGCCCACAACTAGAGCTGGTTGTTCGATGGCAGATATGGCGAATGTAGTGGATGTTGAAGATTGTTGGTACACATTAATCGAAGAACTAGGGCTTCAGGATCCCAAATCAAGGCCAAACCCTGATGAAAAAGCAAGTGAAGAGGATAATTTTCTAGTTCCTGTAACATACATGAATAGTTCAGCGGCCTTGAAGGCATTCGTGGGCCATCATGGAGGAATAGTTTGCACATCTACGAATGCAATGGGTGTAATTCAGTGGGCATTGGATCGAGCAGGTGGTCGCGGAAAGGTACTATTTTTTCCTGATCAACATTTGGGCAGGAATACTGCATTTAAGATGGGATTTAATGAAGATGAAATGGTAGTATGGGATCCAAACAATCATCCCGATATTCGTGATTTAGAATCAGCTCGTTTTGTATTATGGCATGGCTATTGTTCTGTCCATCAACGATTCACAGTAGAGCAAATTGAGAGTCTTCGAGAAGAATGCCCAGGGGCATTAATTGTAGTTCATCCAGAATGTGAATCTAAAGTAGTTGCAGCTGCTGATGCAGATGGTTCCACTGATTTCATCAGGAAATATTGTGCTGAAGCCCCATCTGGCTCAGTTATCGGAGTTGGAACTGAAATCAATTTAGTTCAACGACTCAACGAACTCTATCCTGATAAAGAAATTCATTGTTTGGATGATTCCATTTGTCCTTGCTCTACGATGTATATGATTCACCCGAGATTTCTAGCAGAACAACTTGAATCAATAATTCAAGGAGAGGATAGAAACATCATAAAAATAGACAAAAGCACATCAGATGATGCAATATTGGCACTAAACAGGATGCTAGAAGTTTAGCAATAATATTCAGTGGAGATCGCCGATTCCTTGATCTCTAAGTCTCCAAACACAGATATCATATCTTCCAGATAGTGCTCCACCTCTTTTGGTAGTAGAGACCTTCTCAATATCTTTGTCTTTGGACAAAACATTCCCCAACTGCTGAGGTGTAGTTCCATGTCTAGTTGTTGTATTGACATGTTCCAATATTTCTGTCGTATTTGCCTCGCCTTTTTCAGCTAGAAATCTCTTTATTCGTTCTCTAAGTCTTGTGGTTCTCATTGTTTTCCGCTCCTATTTTTCATCCAATCAACTGTGGCCCATTCACATATTCGGTATCCAGAAGAAAGCACCCCACTCCTTCGAACTAAATCCACTCGCACTACTTGGGCATCGTTTTTCAGAAGTTTTTCTATCTGTTCGATGCTGGTCCCATCTCCATCCATATTAGCGCGTGCGTATTCAACGATTTCCGCAGTATTGCGTGGGCGGGATTGAAGGTAAGATCTGATGAGATGTCGCAAATTTTCGCTCATCTTTTCACCTCCATTCTTTCCAAATTTCGTTTGCTCTTACACCGGCAGCCGATGACTTGGGGAGAGTCGGGGGGGTTATCAAATGACCGCCTTACTTTCGTTAATTTCGTTACACAATCAGGCAATAAATTGAGTCATTTTTCTTACTTTTGTTTCTAAAATGGTTATTTTTCCTAACTTATTCCCTCAACACTGTAATTAAATGTAACAATTATACTAATTTAAGTTGTAAAAAATTAATGTTGAAATAACTAGTGCTATTATAGTGATTCCAAGGGGCGGGGAAATTTTGAGCGAGTCAATCCCCAAAATCCGTCGAAAAGTCAGGGGCCGCCATCGAAGAATATTGCTATTGACTTTGTCTGAAGGCTCGGGAACAGTTTCCTCAATTGCAACTAAATCAGGCTTACGTGTCCCACATGTTTCAGTAGAATTGAAGAAAATGCGTGAGGAGGAACTAGTTCATTCAACGAGTTCATCAGGTACGCGTGGAGGAAGAATAAATTTGACTCAAAAAGGCCATTTAATGCTGGAGTCAGACGAATTATCTCGGATTCCATTAGTACCTTTCAATTCAATTGTTGATGAACAGTATCAAATTATAGATGTACTCGGAAATGATGTTTTATTGATGTTAACAAGAAAACCACCATCGCCCTTAATTTATCTCCCAACTATTGATGGAAGAACAATTCTTGCAGAAGCAAGAGAAAGAAATGTAAGGTATTACGATTCTAATTCGTTTGATAGAATAGCATCACCCAGAGAATCCAATCTCGAAACAATAGAGGATTGGGATAGAACTGGTTTCGGATTAATTCGGCTAAGGTTAGTTGACAGTGAATCCTCTGATCGATTATCTATTGGACGTTGGTTTAATTCATCCTTAGAATCACAATCGGTTAGTGATTCAATCGAATCAACTCCTGGATCTTGGTATCTTGGCTCGATAGGTAGAGGGGGTTCAGAAGTAATGACTTCTACTTCAGTGGTTTGTACATCGACGTCAGAGGAAATAGCTAGCCAATTAATGAAAAATTCAAGCAATGAATCATTGTTAATTGGAAGGCAGGCGATAATTCAGACGTTGCCGGGTCCTCTTCCACGAATAGTATTAGAGGAATGGATAGAACTCATTCATCCGCGTTTACGTCCAGTAGCCAGACGCTCTAGACTTCAATTCCTAAATAATTGGATAGACAGTGGACGTACTTCTAGACCCTCAAGATTGCCAGATATCACCGTTAGAAGATTTCGAGAGGATTGGGGGAATCGAGAATTTCTTGAATTAAATGAACAACTACCTGAATCAATTGTAACAGATGGTTTAGGCCCCCTAGCTCTAAAGGCATTGATTTTGAGTATTATGAATCATCAATCGATTGAATGGATTTCATTAGATTTACCTGAACCAATTAGTGAATCTTTATCCCGTCGATTACATCGTTATGACAGAATTCGTCTATTGATTGCGCCTTGGTCACAAATCAATGATTCTGGGATGTCTATTTTATTGCCTGATGAGGTTCATGATCTTCCATTTCTCCGACTATTGGAACCTAATGGGCGTAGTTTACCGTTGTATATTGGCGAAGAAACTAGGAGAGCTCCAATTCTCCCCAAAGGTTGGAAAATACCTGAAAACGTCGATGAGTTAAAACAAATTTCTGAGATATTACCTGTTTTAGAACGACCTGTAGATAATGACGACAATAACGAATTATTGTTGTACGCCTCATCTGTTTTTCCTGAAGGTGACGAGGTATTTTCAAACCGAATTGAATCCGCCAACCCCTTAGCTTCATGGATTTCTTCTATACCCTCCAATAGGGTTGATCGATGGGTTAGACTAGGAAATCGAATTCCTGCTCACTGGTCGATGTTGATTTCTCCTCATCATACTCAGTTAGACCGGATTGTAGATTTATGGGAAATAGTTCCTCAGTTGTGGATGGAAACATTTAACGAAATTGTTTCAAAACGAATTATTGAGAATCAGGAATCTAGAGCTACAATTAGGAAATTAGCGATGTATGCATCTAACTCAGAGATTCGAGGTTGGGCTGCAGGCCGTCTTCTTTCTATTGTTCATTGGATGAAACCTTCTGAATCGGAAGAGATAGTTCGTTGGTGTGTAAATACTTGGCTTGAAACTCCACCCTTTAGATGTGCAGACTCGTTAGAAGGAGTCTTGTATCTTATGCAAATCCATCCAAATGTCAGACAAGGAGATTTCGATGAAATGTCCGAACGGATTAGACGACTCGCCTGGTCTTTACCCGAATCTCACGATTTACATCTTTGGATTCTTCTTTCGGAATGGAATGAAAGAGGAACTCAACCAACCATTGAGAATCAGATATTGTTTGTGAAGTATCTACCTTGGAGATGGTGGAGTTCTCATTCTGCTGATATGTTAACAATGATGACAGAACACTCTGAAGCACGACGAATAATATTGAACAATTCATTACCATGGCCAGCTATCGTTCTCCGACCCGAAGGACACAATGTTCCCTTACCTTTTGGTTTTGAGGGAAAGCATCCTAAATTGAGATTAACATTAGCAGATCGTTTACGACGTTTTCTTTCATTGGAAACAAATCATTCTGAAGTAATCAATTATATCTCAGATATTATTGACTCATTAGATGATTTTAGAGAAGAGAAATCACCTAGAAATGGAAAGACACATCGATATGTTGGTTGGCTAACTCGTCCTTTGGATACGTGGCCTCCATTTCATAGATTACAAGATTCTACTGGTGATTCTGAAATTACATTAGCAATCGGTGAACGCCTAGGAAATTCATTTGCTCGTTAATCACGATGAATTCATATTGCACCCTGAACTGGCTACGTTTGCCCCGACGGCAACACCGTGCTGACGACCTCCCTCGCCGGAAGGAAGGATGATGCCCGGCACCACGTACGGGGACTTCGCCGTCGATCGAAGTTCACGGGGACCATTTGGAATGATCCGTGATGCAAACGACGGCTGGACGGTATATGGGTCCCCAGTTGACCGAATGGAATGATTCATGGGACAACCACACCGTCCAACAGACGCCCTGGGGCAGGGTCAAGCCTGTGAGCTACGGCGATGATACAGGAAGTTACGCCCCGGGGCACATTTCTACGCATGTTTCAATTCTGAGCCCGTGTACCGGTAGATATGGGCGAGTCAGTTGGGGTCCTAGGGGGGACGTTCGACCACCTCCATTCTGGGCACAAGAATCTCATTCTTGCAACTGCTTCAGAATGTAACTATCTGCAAATTCATGTTGTTTCAGATAATATGGTAAAATCGAAGAATGCTTCAATCCAATCTCTTCAAGTACGGCTTTCAAATCTTGAAATTTTCCTCAAAGAAGAAGGAGTAAATGCCAGTTGTTTCGTTCTAGAAGATCGTTTTGGTCCTGCAATTTCTATGAAGGAATGTTCAGTAATTGGTTGTACTAATGAAACAGTTTCTACTTGTAATGAAATCAATTCAATAAGGGAAAAAAGAGGATTAGAACCATTGAAAATAATAATCGTTGAACATGTATTGGATGAAGAAGGAGAAATTCTTTCATCATCACGGATTCGTTCTGGTTTAGTTGATCAATCAGGAAATTATTGGATTAAAGATTGGGAAATTCATACGAATTTTCGCATGCCAGAAGTTCTTGATGATGAATTAAAGCAACCTATGGGTGTTTTGCATAAAGGGCCAGAAGATAATACTGCTATTGCTATGGATTCAGCCTTAAATTCAATTCCCGATGATGTACCTATCGTTGCAGTAGGTGATGTAACCGTTTTGGCAATGCAAGAATCAGGTAGAATCCCCTGGATTTCAGTTATCGATGGACAAACTCAACGAAGGAAATGGGGAAAATCTAGTCAAATTCGAACGAATGAATATCGTATCATCGAGGTTCAGAATCCGCCTGGAATGTTGACTGCCAGTATGATGCAGGGATGTTTTGAAGCAACAAGCAATCAGGAATCAGTTGTTATCAATGTAGACGGAGAAGAAGATTTAGCTCCCATCCCACTAATTCTCATGTTGCCTCTTGATAGTGTTCTGATGTACGGTCAACCCAATGAAGGATTAGTAGTCAGAACAATCGATATTAACGCTAAACATCGAGCCCGTCGTTTCCTCGATGCATTCATCGAGGAGGCAACTCCTTGACTCTCGTTAGTATCACGGTTTGTGCACGGAATGCTGAAAATTGGGTTGAACAGTGTTTTTCATCATTAGTTTCTCAAGATTATAGGCCAATTGAAATTATTGCAGTAGATGATGGCTCCTCGGATGGAACATTGGAGAAGATGTTGAATTTTCGAGATTCAAAATTAGATCATGAGATCGAAATTTCTGTTATTAGTTCTGAACCACTTGGGCTTTCAGCAGGTAGACAACTCGCTCTTGAATCAGCCAATGGAGAATGGGTTGCAATTACAGATATTGATTGTCGCCCTCATTCGAATTGGATTTCAGCTATGATATCTGCTTATGACGAATACACTAGTGAAAATGTTGTAGCGATAACAGGTAGAACTATTTTTTCCGAAGGAAATACTCGTGTTTCAAAAATTCGTTCTCGAACAATTCAAAGAAAATATGAACGAAGAACAAGATTAGTTACATTGGCAAATGGCCCTTGTTCTATGTTTCGTAGAGAAGCGTTGATTGCAATTGGTGGTTTCAATCCATGTTGGTATCATGCTGAAGATATGGAAGTTAGTTTGTTGTTAATTCAGAGTGGGGGGTCAATCATCTATGAATCGACTGCATTAGTTCAACATGTGGCAGAGGAAGGACTCTTGTTATTTCTTAGGAAGAGATGTAGAGATGCGCGAGCACATTTCAGAATTGTTAGAAGATTTGGTTTTCAAGGTGTAAAAAACCCTAGTGGTTCAATTATGAAACATGATTTTGTTAGTGATGCTGAAAAGGTCGTTTTCTTATTGCCGATTTTGCTCATTGGATTCTCAATGTGCGGTCTTGGTCTAGTTCTTACTCCTAAGCCGTATTGGTGGGGAATTACAGGAACCACACTCATCTTCGTGCTGTTTTCCCTTACCAAATGGACTCAAATCCTTTGGAGTGCTTCCTTGTGGTATGGGGGAATATTGGGTTTGTCAGATGCTATATTTCGACGTAGAGGACACTGAGTCATTCGTCAACATTTTCTGCATCGTTTTCAAGCATTGGTAAGATCGAACCAAAACCAATCAGGGGAATCGTCACAGCATATACGCCAGGGTCTACCCATGTGTTGTTTATTATTGACCATGAAAAGTAGAAAACTACGCCTGAAATCATTAACCACGATCCAAGGGTTACATTGAGTCCTTCTGTAAAATCGAAAAGTGACTTCCACCTACTAGGGGATACTAGAGACGATAACCAAGAAACTACTCCTCCTTCCTCGGTTTTCTGTAGTATTAGTATTCCAAGTGCAAGGATTGCTCCTCCAATAATTGTGAAAACAATGTCTCCAGGAGTGATTTCAATTCCATTATGTGCTGTAAATGTGTTTTCTGCCAAGTTACCGTAGGAAATAAATCCGGCCCAAACTACTTTTTGACCAGAAGCATATGCTCCTATTGCTATGTTTACTATGTCCACAACCAAAGCCCAAATGCCAGTCATGACTGCAATTTTACCTAGAAAAGGAACCTCAGGAACCCAATCAAATCCCATGGATGTATCGGGACTTTCGTCTTCGGCCATGAACCGCCGACCATTGAAGCCGTCTTAACCGTTGCCGGATGAAATTGTTAAACAATCACAACCGCCGTTGAAGTTTGTAGGAGCCATTAGCAGCTAATTTGACTGTTTCATCAACTTCGGACATTATACGGATTGCATCAATCCCCCTAGGAATAAGACTGGACACGTGCTTGGTTCGACCTCTTCTTCCAAGACTGACATTCTTTACATGTGCTAAACTTGCTGAATGGAAACCATTGATTATCGAAGATAATGACCTAGAAGTCAATGGTTTCATCCCAGCCAAACCGCAAGCTTGAGTATACGTTTCCCAAATCGTTCCAGTAGTTTGTGTTATTATTCCATTGCGTTCGTTGATAATAATGGAAGTCATCGTGAGTTTTTGATGAAGAGGAAGGCCATGTAGCAGAGCAATTACTCTTTCATGTTCGACTTGTTTATGAGCGGACTGAATATGTTCAATTTCGATCGTATCACTATTGTTTGATTCGGCTCTTATTGTGGACACACGAAGTAAATCAATTGCTCTTCTAGCGTCTCCGTGTTCTTTCGCTGAAAGGTCAGCACAGAATCGAAGCGTCCCTTCGTCCCAAGCCCCCTTTCTAAGGCCAATTTTTGCTCGTTCAACCAATATATCGGATAATTGATCAGAATCATAGGGCGTGAAAACAATATCTTCAGCAGATAACCTTGAACGAATAGGGCCTGGAATTTTTTCTGTAAATCCTAAGTCATTACTGATTCCTATAATAGATGCTCTACTCTCTCTGAGAAGGACATTGAGACTGGTCAAATCGTACAATAATTGATCTTCAGATCTTGAAGCTAATTGATCCATCTCATCTAGAATAAGAATATGCACACCTCCTTGTCGATCCATCCTTCTTATTGTCTCAGAAAGAACTCTGTCCGCTGGCCAACCAGTGAATGGAATAACTTGATCGCCAGTTTGTTGAAGGCCTTCTGCAATCCTATGTAGTACGCGATAACGGGTATTGACGTGTTGACAGTTTATTTCATGGGTGTATACACTGCTTCCAATTACTTGTGCACGTTCTTCGAGTTGCTGACCTACAAAGCGACTCGCAGCAGTTTTTCCTACGCCTGAAGGTCCGAAAAGAATCATATTTCCAGGAATATGACCTTCTAATGCATCTGCAAGATTCATCACCATGGCTCTAATTTGTGTATCTCTATGATTTAGAGTAGGGGGGGAATGATGTGGGTCGAATACTCTTCTGTCTACAAATACAGAATTTTTCCGACTTGCAGAATCGAAAATATTCGCCATATTGTCTCACTTCCTTCATGTTCAAACAGGCACGGTGTTAACCGGCTGCGCGAACGGGACTTGGGGCACACCTGCGTCAATGACTTAATCCTGTCCATGAGAAATCAAGCACCATGTCTTTTTTGTACAAATTACCTACCCCTTTCCAGAGGTCATTATTCTAATTTAATTCCTGAAATTTCAAGATTGAAAACTTGTCCGTCTTCAATTTGAATTGCATTTTGGGGCAAAGAAGGCATACTGAATCCAGTTTTTTCGTCTTTACCAGAAGCATAAGAATGAGTAATCAAAAAGGTCTTCTGATTTTCTTTAGTTGTGGTTTGAATAATGTCTTCTGGCCGATGATGATAGGGGAATCCTTCACCGTCAGGGACCCCCATCTCTAGTAATATNCAATTAGAATCTGGAATTCTTTGATCTATAGTNTCACACGGCCCTGANTCGCCAGTATGTAAGAGGACAAATCCATTACAATCTCTAAGTAGGTACCCATGTGGGTCAGTTTCTGGAGTATGTTTCACTGGAAAACGTTCGTAATCCCATCCATTNGCATGTCCAGTATCATTTGTAATCCACTCAACTCTTTCTTCAATAACTGTTAGAAGGGTATTTGGAAATGCAAGTTCACAAATATTTTTCATTCTTTGNATACCATTTGGATGGAGATGAATTCTTAATTTTGCATTTCCTTCNCGATCNGAAATAAAACGCCTATCAAGAAGAAGAAAAGGTAGGCCNAANACATGNTCTCCGTGCCAATGTGTAATCAATAAATCAGTAATTTGAGNCGAAGAAATGTTGTTTGATTGTAATTGATGCAATATGGTTGGAGGGGCATCAATTAGAATAGAATCATCTAGGAGCATACATGAATGAAATCNCCCAGGGGGGCAGAAAGCATTTCCAGAACCCAGTACCCTTAATCTGGAAGCCATGCAANGTTCGTGATGAGGTCTTCTTCATTCAACCTAACCCTCTGAATGNCACTGGGGCGNCTCCATTGAAATAGTGATGACTANCCCGCAGAATCATAGAGGGAGTGCCTTGGCAGATTACTCTAACAAGAATCCTTATTCNTCTCGCATNACNGTNAACTATGTTCTNAATGGTAAAAGTTCGAAGAAAGAGACGCGTCANATNGTTTTTGATTTAGGTGACTCTGGTNTAGAATACAAAGCGGGAGACGCTCTTGGCGTTTTTCCAACATGCCCTCCAGATTTGGTTGAATCGNTTCTTGAGAAGTTAGGNTGCCCTCCTGACGAGATTGTTACNATAAAGGATGAAGAAATAGAGTTGCGCAANGCGCTTCTCCAAAAATGTGAGATTCATCGTTTATCTAAGCGTTTTATNGAAGGTTTAGCTCCTCACTTTTCTTCGAATTCNTCAGGAATTCAAATGAGAATAGTAACACGTTCTAGAAAANATTCTTCTGGNTTGATTGTAGAAGATTGGCATTCNTCTTCTGATGAAGATTTACCNGAGTATTACACNCCTTTGGGNCCTATTGATGATCCTGAGAAGGCATTGTGGACCTCATTAGTTAACGATTCACAAATGATGGAGGATTATATTTGGTCCAGAGATTATTTGGATTTCTTTGAGGATTTTCCCAATCTCCGTCTAGATGCTCAAGAATTTGTAGATNCNGTGGATGCTCTCAAACCACGATTATATTCGATTGCATCATCNCCTGATTTTGAACCCGGAACAGTCCATTTAACTGTAGGAATTGTGCGATACAATCATCATGAAAGAGATAGAACCGGATTAACTACTGGATTTTTGGCAGATCGCTGTGTTGCTGAAGAATCAATTGTTCCAGTATTTATGTCCCCAACAAGAAGTTTCGTTCTTCCAGAAGATGGCTCTACAGACATCATCATGGTGGGCCCAGGTACNGGNATNGCTCCTTTCAGAGCCTTCCTTCAACAGAGGGCTATTGATGGNGCTTCAGGGAAAAATTGGCTGTTCTTTGGAGATTGGACAGAGGANGGNGAGTATTACTATCGTGATGAAATTGAATCATGGAAATCTGATGGGAATTTGGAAAGAATNGATTTAGCTTGGTCTAGAGAAGGCGAAGAGAAGGTCTATGTTCAGCATTTAATGGAAAATAATGGGGCAGAAATTTGGGCAAGAATNGATGCTGGAGGCTATTTCTATGTATGTGGTGACAAGAATTACATGGCAAAAGACGTCCATAANACACTGATTCGGATTTGTGCANAACACGGAAATATGTCTGATGAAGAAGCAGCACATTATGTTGAACAGCGAATGATGAAGGATGAGAAGAGATACCTTAGAGATGTGTATTGACCCGATTTCATCATCAACCTCTTTGTTCGTGGATACAACATGTTCAACCGGGTGTTGATAGCGAACCGCGGTGAAATCGCCCTCAGGATTGGTCGTGCTTTACGAACACTTGGAGTAGANGTATGCATGATTCATGGGCGAGAAGATCGCCTTTCTACNCCTGTTCGNTTTTCAGATAATGCTCGAGCAATTTTNCGTTCCAATCCATTGGAATCGTATCTAGATATAGAGGCAGTAATCCAAGCNGCCAAAACTATGGGTGTTGATGCAGTACATCCTGGATATGGATTCTTAGCAGAAAATGCTGANTTTGTAAAACGATTAGAAGAGGAAGGAATAACATTCATCGGACCATCTTCAGATGTTATACGTTTGTTGGGAGACAAAATTGAGGCTAGGAAAGCAATGGAAGCNGCTGGTTTACCTGTCGCTAAAGGCAGTAGTGAACCAGTTTCTACAACNGAAGAAGCGACATCACTTGCAGAAGAAATAGGCTATCCNGTAATCATCAAAGCTGCAGCAGGTGGTGGAGGAATAGGTATGCAAATTGTACATGATGCCTCAGAATTTCCGTCNGCGTTGAATCTATGTCAATCTCGTGCTAGAAGTGCNTTTGGNGATGATCGTGTGTTTGTGGAGAAGTATATNCAAGGCGCTCAGCATATAGAATTCCAAGTGTTAGCTGATGGTAAGAAAGCAATTCATTTTGGAGAAAGATTCTGTAGCATACAGAGGCGCCATCAGAAGTTGTTAGAAGAAGGTCCTTGGTTATCNGATGAAGTCCGTGCAGAAATCGGNGCAAAGGTATGTGCAGGTGCTGAAGCAGTAGGTTATCGTGGCTTAGCAACATTTGANTTTNTACGNGATTCNCATGGNGACTTCTATTTNCTTGAGGTCAATCCNAGGGTCCAAGTNGAGCATACAGTTACNGAGATGATTACTGGCGAAGATATGGTNCAATTGGGGATACGTNTTGCTGCTGGAGAATCTTTGCCCTTAACNCAGGATGAAGTAGAATTCAATGGCCATGCAATTCAGTTTAGAATAAATGCTGANAATCCATCAACATTTGTTCCATCNCCCGGGCGTCTTTGGGAATGTCATTTCCCNGGTGGCAATGGAATTCGAGTAGANACACATGCCCATGTAGGGTATGAAATGCCGGGNTGTTTTGACTCATTGCTTGCGAAATTAATTGTTTGGGGTAAANATCGNGATGAGGCAATAGCTAGA
The DNA here is from genome assembly GCA_002718215.1 of Methanobacteriota archaeon. Classification (GTDB taxonomy): domain Archaea; phylum Thermoplasmatota; class Poseidoniia; order Poseidoniales; family Thalassarchaeaceae; genus MGIIb-N2. Next base: position 21,571 of record PBDV01000025.1, on the reverse strand, counting down.
AGTCGAGCCGCATTGGCAGAAATAGCGATTATTGGNGTAGANACNGTCATCCCTCTTCATCGTTCAATAATGGATGAACATGACTTTTTGAACCGGAAAATCACAATTCGTTACTTAGAAGAACATCCCGATTTACTCGGTCCTACATGATTTGTTGAAGATTAACCCAATCGTCTCATACCNGGNTATTGACTATCATCTTCAGAATTCTTCGTAGGATTCATTTCNTCTAATTTCAGATTAGATGCAGGNGCNACGTAGTCTCGTTGAGAAATTGTTGCTGCAATTGANTCCATCGCAGCNGAATATCCGTCTTCATTGGATTCTTTTCCATGATTNCTAGTCATCGACCCAATANCTGCTGATCTTTGAGCCTGATAATCTTGATCAGAACGTAATCGAAGAAGCNCCATCGCTCTTCTGGTAGCATTTTGNGGGCGAAATGATCGTAGTAAGTTCATCACAGTACTACTTCTACTTCTTGAAGCACCTTTGATTATCAATCTTGATTGATGATCAGGNCGTCTTAGCATTCTAGAAAGGCTAGGAAATTCACTCAANTCATTTGGAATNTCTTGNCTAATTCCATCANTGATAAGTTCCGCTTCAACAANTTCTTCTCGTTTTGCATCTGATACNAACCCNGAAGATTGACATTCCTCTCTAACTGCATTAGCAGCGGGAGGAGGGAGNATTGTCGNTGATGGGGCACCGAATTGTTCCTGAGCTTGCCTAATTAATTGCATACTACTAGGCGNTCTTGTTGGTACNGGCAAGTGGCGTTCTTCNTTATTGATTGAAGTTACTTCTGCATAGGTTCTTTGTGCCAATTCCAAATCTTCTTGGATTGAAGGACGACCATATTGCGACTCAAATGTAGGTGCCTTATTTTCATCAATTGAGTCGAATAGATTCCCAAATATCCCTCCATCATCAGATGAACTTGTTTGNGTCTCGATAGAAGGGGCAGCAAATGCATTAGATGCNTCNCTANANTCTGTATTCGTACTTGTTAGTGCAATNCTCGCTCTTTCTCTNTGTGCTGAACCAAAAATNCCTGTATCTGGCATAGTTNCAGGTTGTNCATTGAATGAGAAAGGACTACTTGGAGTTTCAAACATTGTAGGGTCAAATGAGAANTCATTTTCAACAGTTTGACTAACTTGTGGTTCGAAATCAGTATCCCTGAATCCNCCAATTCCTGNATGAGTTGCCAATGCCTTTGCTAGATTCATTTCATTATGCATGCTTGAAATTATTTCATCATGAACAGANGGCTCGTTAGAAGTTGAAATTTGTAAAATTGTTCTTGTTTCTGANAGAGAANCTCCTTCCAGCATCAATTCTAGATGCTTTTTCAGTCTGATCAGCTTTTCTGTTCGCCCATGAATTCGATGCCTATCTCCATTTTTTGCATCTATTCNNAACACATCTTTTCTGTATACTAGCCAAATTGAAATGATTATGCCAGAAATACCAATTGCAAAAANGTTCGAACNNGGAGGNGCAAGTCTTACTCCATAAACCAACAAAAGGAGTGAAATTACAANCCATCCNGATGGNATTCCTGGTTTGGAAGTAATCCGAATTGAATCGATTGCCGATAGACTCAAACGAAGTCCTCTACCATCTGTTCGNGAAAGTTTCAANCCCTCATCTGAAAGTAATGTGCGAAATCGCCCTTCTATTCCGGCCAGACGAAGTGTGCCGAAAGATTCGGCATCTTCCTCATCTGGTCGGACCCCATTGGGTCCTTCTTCAGAGTGCATCCGGAAGGAAGATGTTCACTTTTGACTTATACATTTTATCATTTTAATTCTGATTTTTATTGATTTAGCGACTCTAGTCATTTTGCCAATCATGTTTTTTGTATCTCTATTCCATGCCCTAGAATTCTCATTGGCACTGAGTCAAGTTGACTTAGAATTAATCTTCGATCAGAATTATTTCTTATGGTCAATGGAGAATCCCATTCTACTGAAACACGTTGATTTTCGATTGCAGAGACTCTTCCCACAACAAATTGTAAATCAATTGATGCATGAATAACCATTCCTATTTCGATTTCTCGTTTCTGAAAAGGGGCTCGAATTAATTCGAATGAGCTTGCATCATGTGTCTCAAGCATGTTTTCATGCCCTTTAACTGAGATTAAAACACCACGTTCCAATGAACCATCTTTCATGTTTCTAATTGCAATACCTACACGATCTCCTGAATTTGCTTGTTCTACATCTACATCCATGACTTGGAGTGAACGCACCACTCCAGTATGCCCTCCAGGCGTGACTAGGATATTGTCATGTTTCTGTAATGAACCACTTTGAACGGTTCCAATTGCTACCAAACCAACCCCCTTCACATTGAAGTGTTGATCCACAGGAACGCATGATTTCTTTGATGACCGATTTAATCGAGTATCCGAGAGCTCATCTAGAAATTTCCACGAAACATCTTTTACTGCATGAGGGTCGAATTTTTCCATTATTTGCCATGTAGTTAGACCTGCTTGTTTGAGGATTTTTTCTACTTGATCTGGATCAACCCAACCTCCATCTTCTGCATTAATTACTGCAACTCCTCGTTCTATTCCTGCTACACTTGCTGCAACAAAAACTTCGCCGAGAGATGCATCCACTCTTCTAACTTGAATAATTGCTGAATCCACGATATCTAAACTTGCAAGTAACGGTCTCAATCGTTCAGGATGTTTCCGAGGCCGTAAAAAAGTTAGAGCATCTAGTGAATCTCCTCTTTTCTCCTTGAAAACATATGATTCGACATCCCTGTCGTCGGTTCTTTTTCCTAATTCTCTGGCAAAATCTTCATCCGATAAACACAATACATTGAGAACGGACATTTCATCACATCATCATTCAATAATTTATGATTCAGATTTTTTCATAGCATTCCTAGCATCTTGAGCTCTGTCCCATAATGCCTGTTCTTCATCTGTTGAAGGTGTAAATTGTGGAATGGGAATAGGTCTCATTTGGGAATCAATAGCTACCATGAAAAAGAAACCCACACAGATTTCCTCTCTTTCCCATTCACTTCGATTTAATCTTCGAGCAACTACGTGTATTCCAGCAGTGTGGGTGCTAGTATGAACTACCTTTGCAATTGTTTCAATTAAGTCCCCTTGAAATGCCGGCCGTTTGAATTTCAGAGCATCAATTGAAATTGTGACGAATTCCCTGTGTGCGAATTTACTAGCAACCATGCCTGCTGCTGTATCCATAATGCTTAGCAGCTTACCACCAAATAGGGTATTGTATGCGTTTGTATGTTGAGGAAAAACCTCATCCATTTTTGTGATCGGTTCGGTGGAATATGGCTCTCTCATCAATCTCTCGTCGTAGCCCCTCTCATTTCAATAAAGCCATTCACAATGTCTTTTGAATGGCGCTTCTTTACATTCTTTGACATACATGAAAAATTCTGCCCATACATGAGTGGAGTTTTAAGGTGGCGAAACGTCCACGGGATACCTACCGTACGGTGAGGAGTGGCAGAAAATGAATGGAACGAACAGAACCCAACGCACGATGGCGATTTTTATTACCGTGTTGATGTTGACCATGGGCCTTGCTCAGGCTGCGTCAGTGAATACATATTCGAATGGTCAATCAAGTGTTGATATTACCCTTGATGACCCTTCAACATATTCTGATTCAGTAACTGGATCAATTAGCCTACCTGAAGGGGAGACAGTAAATGCTGCAGCTATGGTTGTTGGAACCGAATCCGTAGATTATGGCTATGGTGAACGCTATGATGCATACTCCACTGGATATGGCTCATTTTTGTGGAACCCTCTTTACAATGGTGGCTTTACATCGTACTCTTCAACTAGTGATTTCACAGAAGATGAAACCACATTATCCTTGTTTTCGTTGGGCTATAATGAGGATTTTGAAAATCAAGTAAACTACAATGTTGGCCCTCCAATTAATGGAATGCCAGAGAATAATTGGGAAATTGGACAAGTTGAGAATGGATTCCCAATCACTCAATGTGGTTCCGGAGATATGTGCTATGGTACCGATTTTGATAGTGTTGATTATCGCTCGGGAATGGGAGAATTCCAATATGAGTTGACCTCTGAATCAGTGTACGTATGGGCTGGTAAATCATCAGCATCTTTCATGTCTTTCCATAATATGTATTATCGAAGCGCTGGGGCTGGTACAAATGTATACTACGAAGATTGTGCATATGTAATGATTCAGTCTTCAACTGATGGTTCTTCATGGAGCCAATTCCAATTTTTGCCATTTGATCTCTCAAATACTTCTGGAATTTCAGGTGGTAATGGGATTTACCAGCGTGGAACCTCAGTGAATCAAGTAACCACGAAGTGCAACAAGGAAACATTCCCTACTGGAGCAAATCTTATTGGAGGTACATCCAACAATTCTCAGACTGCCAGTACTGGAGGTTGGGCAACTGTTGGCCTCGATTTATCCCCTTATGAGGGAGAATATGTGCGCTTGAAGTTCGTTCTTGAGAAGAATGATGTTTCTGATCCTCCAGTTAGTCCTGAACTCCAGGGTTGGTATATCGATGCACTAAGAATTGGAGATGCATTGCCATCATCTGGTAGTGTTACTTTCCGAACATTTTCAAGTAGCTCAACAATGGGAACAAATTCACCCAATGGATTCGGATTCTTGAATTTAGATGCATCAGTTCCTGGCGATGGTTCATTGACCGTTGACGTATTGCAACCTGGAACCACCAATATCATCGCTGATAGAAACGGTAACACACTTTCAGGCTTATATGGTTCAATAATCGAGTTATGGGATATTGATACGGATGCATATCCATCTATTGATCTCAGATTGAATTTCAATTCTGGTATAAATCAATTGAATTCGCCCGAACTCTTTGGTTTCAATATCGGCACTCAGTACAGTTTTGGCTTTAATTCCACAATGGGCGTTGAACAATCCAATGGAATGCTAATGCCTGGCAAATGGATTAGTTCACCAACTTCGGATTCTTTTGCAGGTGTAATTCCACTTTGGGAGGACCAAAGTTTCTCTCCTCCACTAACCAGAATTGGATTTACTAAGACAGTTAAGGCGATTACACCTTACATTACTGATGATTGTCCCAGTGGTACAGCATCCATTGAGATAATTGCCAACAATCCTCTAGCAATTTCAGGACCCATGCCTATGACTACTGTGGCAAACAACACACGATATGAGTTCTCAGCTGGCGTGCAGGCATTTGGAATTAGAGCAAATTACTCTAGTGTTCAATGTGAATTAACTGGAATACATGCAGATTTGGAATTCTCACATTATGCTTCTAGCGTTTCATTGGATGTTGGTGGAGATGGTGATATCGAATGGGGTATGTTGGAATCAGCATTTGGAGCATTTGGGGAACAAACAATGTTCCGTACTGGAACAGTAGATGGTGAGAACATTGGTTCAACTTCATCTACAGTAACTTTGACTGCTGGAGGAGTTGGTCAAGGTGCAACGTTTATGCTCCCTCGAGGAGCAGATGTAACCAATGCTCTTCTTGGATTTGAAAATAATCAGATAGATAATGTAGAGATTACTGTTGCAGCAGCAGCTCAAGAAGAAATGATTGCAAGTATTTCAGAATACACTGAATATGTTCCAGGTTTGGTTATCAACGAGTTTGGAGATTTTGAATCTGCATTGAATACTCTTCTAGATTATGATGAAACAGTCGTGCCATCATCTTGGGAAGATGCTTATGGAAATGAATGGATTCTATTCAGAATGAAGGTAGAGAGCAGTACTGCTACCATTGGTTCCAGTATTACTTTCAGAGATTTGATGATTAACTATGATTGGGAACGTGTAATTTCAGACGGAAACAATTTGGCGCGTGAATTGTCCCAAGGTGTTGCAATGGGTAATGCTGTTGGAGGTTTTGTTGATGTTCCTATGAAATGGTCTTCTGAATCGGGCGGGGGAATTTCTCTTGGCCAACTAAGCATCACGACGAGCACCGGTCATTCGAGTACGATTTCTCTGACCAATGGTTTCTCCGGTATGTATGATGACGGGAACATCTACGAGATCGTGACAACTCACACTGTGAGTAGCCAAGGGCAAAATCTTGCTGGCGCATCTCTTTTGATGGAAACCTCAAGAGGCAATATTGAGTTACAATATACCTTGTCTAACGATACATTTTGGGAAGTATCTGATCCAGTTGATGGTATATCATTGGCAGTAAGTGTGACGACTTCTTCTACTCCCTTGCAAATAAATTGGAGATTCCGAGTCTCTTCTGATTGGGACGATACTGCATTTGTCCAGATTTACACTTCCTCAATTAGCGACACTGGTGTATTGGGATTGCCTGCAGCAGAATCTCTTCAGCCATCAGTAGGTAATGCTGTAGAGAATGATGTGAGAATAACTGAATTCAGAGTATACAACCAAGCAAATGTAGAACAAACTGATCTAACTGATGTTAAGAGCAGCCAAGCACTTGTTCTTACAGGTAAGGTGCGATTTGAAGACCTCGATATTTCTCCTGACCCTTCGAATTATTTCCTCGTTTTGGAGGAATTGAATACTTCAAACACCCAAACTGAAGAGTGGTTAGAAGTTGACCGTACAGGTGGAACCGTTGGTGGAGATTTCACTTGGTCTCCTACATTGCCTGCACAAACAGCTGGATCAAGGACATACAGATTTAGGATGGCAAATTTCACAGGCGGGGATCAACTCTGCCCTCCTACAAATTACAACCCTGACTTAGATTGTGGAATTCGAATGCAAGTTTCAATGGATCCGCTTCCTCCTCAATTGGTCAATATCAGTGTAAGTGATGGTTCTTCATGGCGTGAACTAGTGGATAATACATGGATTCCTGCTAGAAATTGTCAGACTTTCCGAATTGTGGTTAGAGACAATCCACTCGCCCCTGATTCTCTTTTCCTAAACTATTGGGTTGAGAAAGATCATGATACAAACTTGGACCGTGTTGCAGATGTTGGGGAATATGCTCAAGTTTCTCTAGTAAGGCAAACAGAAAGCAATGAATCATATTACCTGATTGATAATCAAGGCACTCAATGCATTAGCGATATTGCTAATCAAGGTTTAGAGAATAGTCCGTTAGTTAGCCTGTTTATATCTGGAACAGATGTTGGAGGAAACAGTGTCACCGGTTCAGGTGGTCCTGGTGTCCCATTTGACTTGGTAACATACCAAGCAATGGCGACACTTCAGCCACAAGCAACATCCTTCAAAATTCAGGACGATTATGGAACTGAATTAACTAGTGCAAATACAACCATGTATGGTGGAAATGTATACCATCTCAGAGTTGCTGGTTCAGATGGAAATGGATGGGGAGATATTGCTCAAATCCGAATTAACTTGAACCCACTCGTTTCTGGTGATATGGTCATCAATTATTGGCCAGCAAATGATACTGCGTGGACCGATTCCGATTGGATTTCAATTCTTGATCTAGAGACAGATGGCCAAGGGCCGGAGATGCGCCGTACTGATGGAGGCGTGCTTATCGATCCGTTTGAAACAGATTTCATCCTCGATATTCCTATTGTACTAGCTTGGTCAATCACCACTGTTCCTGGAGTAATTACGCCGCAAGTGGAAGTTACTGATTTTGATCCGAACAATGGTGGTTGGACAACCATTTCATCTGCTTCAGGAAACTACAATCAGAGATGGAAGTATTCTGATAGTTTCAAGTTAGATCGTTCTACATTTTCTGTTGAAGATACCATTGGATTCATTACTCCAGATGTGGGTAATCGAGAAGCTGGATTCGTGTATCCTGGAGATATGCTAAGAATTAGTGGCCAGTATGCTTTCTCTGAACGCCTTGCTGATGGAATAATCATTAATCCACAAATCCCACTAACGCTGAGAATTGAACGTCAAGAGGTTCAACCAGATGGTTCTCGTGGTTTCTTCTATGCGCCATCACAGGTAACTGACTATCCATTTGAGAATGGTACATTCGACATCTTGCATCCTGCTCCGACTCAATCGAATGCATTTACCTATACTTTCTCATTGATTGGTTTGCCAGCAGGTGCAACTGATGGAACATCCCCTGTAGACAGCATATTTTACGTAAATGTAGATAGTGAGGCCCCTAGTGCTGTAAATACGGGATCATGGGAGATTACCGATGAAAATTCAGAGGTTATCGGACCAGGAATTATTTCTTCAACTCAATTTGAATGTGTTAGCGTCAAGGCATTCATCAATGAGCGTCAGAAATTGCAAGAAGGCGATGTAAATCTGAATTGGATGTATTTCAAGGATGGAGGAAATTGGACTGAGTTTTACCAGGCCTTCCCAGGAGTCTCACATTTCAGCGTTCCAATGAATTTGGATACGAATGCTGATCCAATCAGAGCTACTGTGAATTGCGTAAATCTCTGGAATGCAACAATCCCTAGTGATTTGAGTGGTGTTGAATTACGATTCTGGATTTCTGGAACCGATTCTGCAGGAAATGAAATCTCAGGTGCTGGAAACTATCAGAGTGGATTTGACGGAGGTGTATTCGAATTAAGATACGAGTCTGCAAACTTCGAGGTAATGAACCTCGTGATTTCAGATAATACTCCAGCTGTTGGGGACAGTCTCGATATTATTGCTACAGTAAAGAACAACGGGAACAAGGCCGGCTTCTTCTCCTGCAAAGTTGTGACTGTAGTGAGTGGCCAAGTCCAATCCTCCAAGGAAGTTTCAACACCAATTGAAATTCAAGCATTGGAAGAATATTCATGGAGAATTCCAATGGGTGATTTTGCAACACCTCAAGTGAATGTCAAGTATCAAATTGTGAACAATGATACTGGCGAAGTAATTGCAGAATCCACAACCTTCCCAGTAACTGCTGAGTCAGATGATTCGGCAGGATTTGATGCCGCTACCATTGGGTTGATTGCATTATTGGCAATTCTTTTGATCGCTGTTGTTGTTGGCATCTTTGTCTTTGTTAGTAGAGGGAGTGATGATGATGATGATTTCATCGAAGATGATGACTTCTTGCCTGAGGGAGAGGCTGTTTCACCACTGAAGTCTCGAACTCCTCCTTCTCGCGGACCTCCTTCTCGCGGACCTCCTAAGCAGGAAACAGAGATGGAAAAAGCTCTACGAGAATTCCCATTCTGGGACGAGAATACAATTCAAGGTTATTTCGACATGGGTTGGTCAATAGATCAACTTAGGGATTGGCTCGCAGAGCAAAAGTGAGCCGATCCATGTCTGAAGGCATTTCCTTGGACTGGTCCTGTGTGGATTGGGATGACCCAGAGGGTGGATTGGTACAATTTCTTCCATTTGCCCCTTTGGTTAATTACTCTGAATTTCATTCCGAATGGCATGGATTAGCCTTGATGTTCTCATCAGAAGATCCACTTCTTTGGAGTGAGCAACATGATGAGGAAAAGAAATCCCCCAATGTTGTGAGAGATGCAATGATTGCACAGATGGGACATTCTGGAAAAATGGTCAAAGAGATGGCATTGTTGGAACGAGAATCAATTGGATGTTTTCCAGATCCTGTCCCATATTCTGTTTTCAATCATGCCAAAGAAAAACAAAGGCCAATTTGGTATTTGGAACCTGATATGGATGATGATGAATGGGTGGAAGTAGTGCTCAAAGGAGTAGATCTTCGAACAAATTTCCGTAATTTATTGCGTAGCATAGGTGCAACAAAAAAAATGATGAGAATAGCTAAATCCATTGCTTCAGAAAATACACCATCTACAGATGATTCAGGACACCATATCGCAGCATCTCTTTCAGCAGCTTGGTGGTTGGTGGAAAGCTCCCATTTAACTGATGATTTACAAGAAGAAATCAATCGTAGAATCGCATCTAGAATTCGAGGTTCTTTGTCTTCTTTACGGTTTTCACTCAATGGACAGATTGATGATGAGGAGTCTGTGGTCCTGCTTGTACCGGTACCGCAGGTGCGCTTACTAGGAGTCCTCAAAGCTCTCAACAGTTTACCCGATGCTGAAGAAATGAAACAGGAGGAAGAATGATGTCAGGGCTTGAAACAATAGTTGAGAATCAGGTTTTTCGATTTATCACACCAGTGTCGTTGGATTCCGACACCATCGTAAATGAAGCAGGGGCAGTTCGTTCCGGCAGCTTTCTCGTGAAACAAATGAGGGCCCCTCCATACACCATTTTAATTGATTCAGCCAATGGCTCAATTACTGTTCACGGTTCCACAAAAGAGGTACTTGCAAGAATGGCAGTTTCTGAATTACTCCTTGGATTGGGATTACCAGATTCAGGTTTGAAAACAGAAATTGGCCCAGTAACTTCTTCCTGCAGCATGCCTCATTCTCTAGACCTCGAACGAGCAGCAGATGCACTCTCATCTGCTCGAATGGAGCAGGCATTGGATGCAATTCGTATTGCTGATATGCGTCATGAATTGGAAGTTCTAGTTTTTAGAAATGGAAGAACTGTGATAGTGGGTGCAATCAGTCAAAGAATTGCACAACGAGCAGCAGAATATTGGATGAAAAGATTCCAGCGCCTTCGTCTCTTTATCGAGGGGTGACAATGGAAGACCCCAATCAATTCTGGGATGGCGAGAAATGGACGGGCCCCATTACTGATGCTCACATGCATTTGGATCGCAAAGGGCGCTTTCTAGATGCAGCTTTGGATTTCCAGAATTCAGGTGGCACACGTCTAATTTTGGTCCATAAACCAAATTTTAGTCAATTGCCCGTGAGTGTGGACGAGGTTTCTGCTGCATATGAAGAGACATTATTGATTGCTGAAGAGGTTAGAAAATCAACAAATATCGACATTCAAGTAATATTGGGACCACATCCAGTAGTCTGGGCCCATCAATTGGAATCACTTGGTGAAAAAACTGCCACTGAATTACATTTTGAATCCATTGATCTTGCTTTATCTCATTTTGAAATGGGCCAATGTGTTGGAATTGGTGAGATTGGTCGCCCCCATTTTCCAGTTTCTTCAGAAGTATGGGATTCAGCGAATCAGATGTTGGAAGAAGTATTGCGTCGTTGTGCAAATCACAATGCTCCAGTTCAATTCCATGTGGAAGATAGAGGTGCAATTACCTGCCAGGAATTGAGTGAAATTTGTGCCCGTGCGAATTTTCCGCTTTCCCTTGCTTTGCGTCATTATGCTCCTGCTGATGTTTCTTCTAATTTCACATCTAATCTTCCTGTTACCGTTAGTATGGGGCGAGGTTCAGTAGAAAAGATTGCCAAAACTATTGATTTTGAATCTGTTCTTGAAGGAACTCATTCTCCAGTATTAATGGAAACAGATTATCTTGATGATCCTAGACGGCCAGGGGCAGTACTTGGCCCTAGAACAGTGCCAAAAAGAACAAACGAACTTGGAAGGCATTTACAGAGGTCAAAAGAAGAGGGTGGTTTAGGTTGGAATCACCAAGAAATCTCCAATTTTCTTTGGCATATTCATCGGGTTTGGCCGGACACGCTGTACGGCGAATGTCGATGATTAGACCCCTATCCTTCGGCAACGGTCATATGCGTCCAGTGGCCGAGTTGGACAATCGAGGGGGGTTTGTTCGATTCTATGTTGGAACTAGAGGGGAAAACCGCACTAATTTTTGGAGTCGCATCTGAGGACTCAATTGCATGGGCAATTTGCCAACATTTGGCCAAAGCAGGATGCCGATTAATTCTAGGATACCAGCCTAGATACCGCAGTAGATTGTTTCAACTCAAGGACCAATTGGATTCAATTGATGCATTTTATCCCTGCGATGTAGCGACAGACGAACAAACTAAGGAATTTTTCGACGAATGGCAGAAAGAATCTCCAGGATCTAAGGCTGATATTGTGGTACACGCAATTGGTTTTGCTCCTCGAGAAACATTTGATCGTCATATGTTGTTCAATGAGATGGACTCGATTGATTTGGCAATGAGAATCAGCGCTCATTCCTTGCAACGCCTGATGAGGCACACAGTTCCGTATCTCAATGAGGGTTCATCAACAATCACTCTGACTTATGCTGCCAGTACCCGCTATGTGCCAAATTATGGTGTGATGAGTGTTGCAAAGGCTGCATTGGAGTCATGGGTAAGGGAATTGGCTGCCCGTTTAGGAGAGAGCGGCCATCGAGTAAATGCGATATCTGCTGGCCCAATCAAGACACTCGCTGCAGGGGGCATTCCTGGATTTGATCGAATTTTGAACCACGTTGAACGCAACTCTCCTTTGAGACGCAATACGACTCAGGACGATGTAGCAGGTGCTGCAGTTTGGCTAGCCAGTCCACTTAGTAGTGCGGTAACCGGACAGATTCTGCATGTAGATTGTGGATATAGCATCACAATGGTACCGGAGAGCATCAATGATTGAGGTGTATCAATGCAGCTTGACGAAAATCCCCAAGATCCCTTCGAACCAATTGCAATAATTGGTTTAGGAGCGATTCTTCCTGATTCAACGAATGCAGAATCATTTTGGCAAAATGTCCTTGATGCACACGTTTCAATTGGAGACATCCCTGAAGGTAGGTGGGTAGTTTCAGATCATTGGTTAGAGGGTGGACCCAAGAACATCCCAGAAGGAAAGACCTACTCCCGTATTGGGGCATTCGTCAAAGAGTATGAGTTTGATTGGAAAAGATGGCGAGTTCCACCAGGCACTTTGCCTCAAATTGATCTCAGTCAACAATGGGCAGTATCGGTTTCTGCTGCTGCATTGGAAGATGCGGGGTATCTAGGAGAGGACGGGTCTAGTACAGTCCCGAATGCCCGAACAGGAGTTGTTTTTGCCAATGCCTTAGGCGGTGAAAATCGTAATTTATCGAATCATCGTGTTTGGGCAGATTCTTTTGCTAGGAAAGCGGTTCAGGCTGGAATGCCCGAAGATTCTGTTGGCCAATTCAAGGAGTCGATTACAGAAGGTTTGCCTCGAGTCGACGAAGATACAATGCCAGGAGAATTGGCAAACGTTGTTGCTGGAAGAGTAGCCAATTTGCTTGATCTACAAGGGCCTAATTATGCCACAGATGCGGCTTGTGCGAGCACATTTGCTGCAATTTTGGACGCTTGTCGATTACTCCAATCTCGGCAAGTCGACCTCATGGTTGCCGGGGCTTCAGACCGAACGATGGATCCTGCAACATTTGCCAAGTTTAGCGCAATAGGCGCTCTTTCTGCTTCACATTCTACACCTTTTGATACAGATGCGAATGGATTTGTTATGGGTGAGGGGGCCACTGCTTTTATTCTGAAAAGATTGGATAATGCAATTGATGATGGAGATCGAGTTTATGCAGTTATTCGTGGAATAGGTGCCAGTAGCGATGGTCGAGGAAAAGGGATCACTGCTCCGAGTACGCGAGGCCAAATTCAGGCACTTTCTCGAACATATCAACAAGCAGGATATAGTCCTAAATCGGTTGAATTGGTTGAGGCACATGGAACCAGCACAGTTGTAGGTGATGCAACTGAACTTACCTCATTGGCCGAAGTTTTTGGAGAGGAGGCATCTGTCGGTAGTGTTGCTGTAGGTTCCATAAAGAGTCAGATTGGACATCTAAAGGCAGCAGCTGGAGGGGCAGGGCTTCTCAAAGCAGCCTATGCACTCCATCATCGCACCATTCCCCCCTCTGCTGGATTTTCGCATCCCAATGAGAGTCTTGATTGGCAAAAGATTCCATTCTTTGTTCCCACTGAAGCTCGTGATTGGCCGAAACCGAAATCGAATCCTCGCCGTGCTTCTGTAAGCGCGTTTGGTTTTGGAGGTACGAATTTTCATTGTGCATTAGAGCAATTTGATTCTGAATACCATTCAACTTTGGCATCTGAATGGAAACTCCGAAGAGATGCATACATGATTCGCCCTCAGGCAGGATTTTCTGATAATGTTTTGAATAGCATATTGAAGAAATACGGCATTAATGATCGAGAAGCATTCCTAAAGCATGCTCACAATTTCGATGCAGATGGTAATGATTACCTGAATAGAAAGGAGTTGACTGCTGCGGCTGATGCCTTTTCAACCAATGATGGAATGGATTGGGAAGAACTCAAGAGAATTGAGGGTGGTTTACTTCTTTTGAATGCAGAAAATCAAACTTCAATGCTTCAACTTATTTCTGATACTAGTTCGAAATTATTTGATGGAACACCTACTTTCGATACGGATCCGAATGGTCGACGTCTATCATCCATTTTACCAGAATTATCGAAAGGCTTCGAGGCAGAAGGGATACGCGTAGGAATTGTCGCGGATTCATGGGCCGTATTAGAGAAACGAATTAACATGGTTTCAGATTCATTGGATGATCAAAAGAAATGGCCATTTCTTAGTAAACAGAATATTTTCATTTCTGATTCGCCTCCACTTGGTTCTGATGATTTACTTGCACATATGTATCCTGGACAAGGAAGCCAATATGTGGGCATGACTCTAGANTTAGCCAAGAGATTCGGTGTGATTCGNAAAACTTGGGAAGAAGCGGANGTTGTAATGAATGAAATAATTGGAGAACNACTTTCAGAATTTGTACTNCGTGAAAATCTCTCTTCTGAGGAAATGTCTGCNGCAGAAGAGAAGCTCAAGCAGACTGAATATACTCAACCTGCAATGTTGACGGCAGATCTTGCGATGGAACGTCTGCTCAATCAGCACGGTATACATCCAGATATGGTTGCAGGACACAGTTTAGGCGAATATGCTGCTCTAATGGTATCAGGAATATTGCGTTTCGAGGATGCTTTGCGTGCAGCAGCAGCNAGGGGCACTGAGATGGGNAATGTTGAGGTTCCAGATCGAGGAATAATGGCATCAGTAACTGCACCATTGGAGATGATTGAATCGGTNTTNGCNGANTCAGAAGGTTACGTGATTGCAGCAAACAAGAATTCTCCCAATATGTCTGTAATTGCTGGAGAGACAGAGCCAATGAAACAAGTCATGGCNAGATTTGAGGNAGGGGGTGCAACGGTTGTNCAACTTCAAACAAGNCATGCATTCCATAGCAGAATTGTCGCTCCTGCAAACGAACCNCTNCGTCNCTTTTTAGAAAANCTCGAAATTTCCCTTCCTTCTATTCCAATTACCGCGAATGTTGATGGTGAATTCTATCCGAATGAAGTTCCAGNTGGNAAAGATGCGAAATCTGCAATTCTTGAGAAACTAGCTCCNCAGATGTCTTCTGCAGTAGAATGGACNTCTCAANTNCGTTCAATGCACGGAGCCGGTGCGAAAGCCTTCCTTGANGTCGGACCAAAGAGAGCATTGGCTCTGTTTGCAAGCCAGATTCTNGAATCAGAAGAGGTACTGNTCAACATCACCAATCATCCCAAAGCAGGAGGAATAAACTCATTCTTTGGTGCTTTGGGAATGTTGGCCGTTGCAGGNAAATGTCCAGAAATTCATGCACTAACATCTGAAATACATACAGAANCCTTCCGTGCAGGNCCAATCCAGTCTGGAACAANTCCANCTCGTCTTAATTCAACAGAAGAGGAATCACTTCGCATNCGTGCACGCCCTCTTCCTAGTGGANNAGCATCGATTGAATCTCCNGTTATGGNNAGTAATCTTGCGAATGAAAATNCCAATCNAATGGAAATGGAAACNGAATTNCAATTNAATCGAAGAATTACTTCNTCCATCTCAGAAATTTTTTCCAAACATGTTGGGTTTCCTNCNGGGGTATTGGTAGGAGCAGTTTCNCTNAGTGAGATTGGNGTCAATTCNGAGGTTAGTGCAGCCATTGCTGNNGAAATTAAATCCAAGTATCAGGTCTCTAATTTAGATCCCAGTTCATTTNCTACAATTCAAGAATTNACTGATTGGATTGATGAAAAACCNCAANTCAAATCAACCANTCAAGTACAAATCAAATCAGAAATTNTAACCNCATCNCCCCCAGTAGTTTCTGGAGTTTCATTGGGCCTNCCAGGGCTTTCAGAAGTGTTTGATTCTGAAGGTTGGGATGCNATCTTGAGTGGTAAGAATCTAATTTCAGAATTGCCCGANGATATGAAACAGAAACTTCTGGAAAANCGAATTGTTCGTCTTGTGAAGGAAGAGGATGGAACTGCAAATCTAGTTCCTGCNGATTCTGTAGATACTATTCCCCAACTTGCAGGACGNGGCGGATACTTTGATCTCTCAGACCAATATGGAATTGANCCTCACTTNGTAGATGCATTNGATATTGCTACTTCCTTAGCNTTCGCTGCGGGTCTCGAAGCCCTTTCTGATGCAGGCTTGCCTNTAATTCCAGTAGAGCAAACCAACAGTGCAGGNAANCGAATAATTCGTCGNTGGTCACTTCCNGATGGAGAAAGAGATCGTACNGGCGTGATTTTTGCTTCCGTATTCCCNGGATTACAGAAGGCAATAGATCATGCATTGAACAANGGCCAAGTAAGCGATGGTCATTTTGACCGCAAATACCTCTTGCAGGTTCTTTCGATGGGACACAGTCAATTTGCCAATTGGATTGGNGCTAGAGGGCCCAATTTNGCAATCAACAATGCTTGCGCATCCACTCCTGCTGCCTTCGCAATCGCAGAAGATTGGATGGCTACCAATCGTTGTGATCGAGTGATTATTGTGAGTGGNGATGATTCCACTGGAGACAGTTTGATGCCATGGATTGGTGCAGGTTTCGCAGCAGCAGGAGCCCATGCAATGGGCAATGAGGTGGACAAAGTAGCGTTACCATTCGATGCTCGCCGCCATGGAATGTTGTTGGGAATGGGTGGCGCTGCGTTTGTAATTGAACGAAATGAAAATGCTANGGATAGAGGAGTAACACCGTATGTCGAAGTTCTTGGCGCTGAAATCGCAAATAGCGCATTCCANCCCACTCGATTAGACACAGAGCATGCATCTCAGGTGATGGAACGATTTGTATCTCGGATGGAATCAAAATGGAATCTTCATCGAGATTCTCTTGTCGATAATATGACCTTTATGTCTCACGAACCTTACACTCCNCCTAGGGGTGGTTCAGCATCAGCAGAAGTACAATCTCTTCGTTCTGTATTTGGAAATGGTGCATCAAGGATTTTGATCACNAATGGAAAGGGGTATACTGGACATCCAATGGGTGTTGGTCTTGAAGATGCCATTGTAATTCGTGGACTTGCTGCAGGNCGTCTTCCACCNATTGCAAATTTTTCGGAACCAGACNCCTCTCTCGGTGAACTAAATCTCTGTACAGGAGGCGAACATAACCTGACGTATGCTCTTCGTCACGGTGCAGGTTTTGGTAGTCAAATTGCTCTGACATTNCTAAAGAGGATTGCACAATCAGACACGGCTCGATTTACCCCTGGTCGAATCGAAACTTGGATTCAAGAACAAACTGGCTCTTCTTCGATTCATCTTCGTTTACTCGATAGAAAGATGGTTGCTTATATTGATCCCGATGATGATTTGATAGGTGGTGTNGTAGGAGAGATATTGAATCTNNAAGCNNAATCATCTNCAANTTCTGAAAATANCNCNGATGAAANNCCACCNGTAGAACCAACAGAAATTGTCGAAGAAAAACCTCCTGTGACGATNGATTCAGAACCGAAAAAGTCACCNGTTCCGGCTTCGACAGATATTGAATCAGGAGTCCTAGATGTTGTTGCAGAGGCAACAGGATATCCTTCTGAATTCCTAGAGTTGGACGCAGATATGGAGGGAGAGTTGGGAATAGATTCGATTAAGCAAGCNGAGATNATGGCNGAATTGAGGGGNNAATTCGGAATTCCAGTTGACGATACTTTCCAACTTNGGGAATATCCTACACTNGGTCATGTAATTGGATACATTGCATCATTTGGNGNTNCTGAAGNNGTTGTTGANNCTNTAATNGATGAACCTTCCATTGAAGAAGAAACAATTTCAGAAGAAATAGTTGAAGAAANGGTGGTTTCTGCNCCTGTAACTAACNTATCTGAATCTGTTGTTGAAGGTGTTCTTGACGTAGTTGTAGANCANACTGGATATCCTGCTGAATTCTTAGAGATGGATGCAGATATGGAGGGGGAATTAGGAATTGANTCAATTAAACAGGCCGAGATTATGGCTGANTTAAGNGNACGATTTGGNCTTCCTGTGGATGAAGAATTCCAACTTCGAGATTACCCTTCCTTAGGCCATGTGGTCTCATACATTGGCTCATTTNCAGAAACAGTAGAAACAGAAACTACAACCATTCAGGATGTTGAANCTCCAACTGAAATTGNAGAATCACCTATTGTNTCTACACCTCCGATTNCAAGGAGTTTGTCCGACGTNCAATCCAAACGATANCAGGTTGAAGTTGAACCATGTGAATGGTCANCTTCNGAACCTCTTAATCTAGANGGAAGAAGCATNGTGGTNACNGATGATGCATGGGGAATTGCAGGAACATTATGTGATGCATTGGAAGAACGGGGNGTTGAAGCNATTCGTGTNTTCCTTGATCCCAGTGTAACAAGTGGACNGATTCAGGAACGAGATGGTGAAGTGGATGTTCTACGCGTTGATCCTTCNGATTTCANTCAGATGGAAGAGTTGGGTCAAATAGTTCGTTCAATTGCNCCNCCNGCAGGAATAATCCATCTTGCTCCAGTNCGATTAGCAGGNGTACCNTGGGAAGATCCAACGACTGGTTCTCATCTTGATTATTCAGTTACAGCNCTTTTCGGAATTCTCAAGTGTCTTGATGAGGATTTGAAATCCGCAGATTCAGGTTTGATTGCTTCTGTTTCAGCATTGGATGGAAGACATGGAGTTGGNGGTGCTCGTTTCAATTCAATTTCTGCNGGAGCACATGGAGGAGTGAAGAGCTATGGGCGTGAACGNCCACATCTCCGATCTAGAGCAATTGANCTTGATCCNGGTTTGTTNGCTGAGCCTGAAACATTNGCAGAGATGCTGTTAACAGAATTATTTGAGCAAGATTCTCCTCGCGAATTATCGGTAGAAAAAGANGGAACTCGTTACAGGCTAAGTTTGTATGAAGAAGAATTGGAAGCACCACTTTCTCCACTTTCTTCGGANGATATATGGGTNGTATCAGGAGGAGCCGCAGGGGTCACGGCTGCATGCATTATTGAGACTGCAGAACGTTCTGAAGGAGCGGGGGCTCGTTTCGTTCTNCTTGGCCGTTCTCNATTGAATNCTGAACAGGCTTCAATGCTTGGAGCATCACCTGAAGTTCTTGAAGAAGAAAAAATCGCATTACGTGAACGAATGATTGAGGAATCCGGTGAGAAGATTTCATTGAAAGAATGGAATGATGAATGGGCNAGATGGCTNCGNGGATTGGAAATCCATCGCACNCTNGAAGCGATTCGAGCAACAGGNAATGAAGCAGAATATCTCAGNGTAGATGTAACCGATTCTGAAGCAACCAAGCAAATTCTTGGAGGAGTGAGNGAACANATTGGACCAGTTACTGGAATTATTCATGGAGCAGGTATTGAGGATTCAACACCATTTGAGAGAAAGGATCCTTCAATGATGAGTCGAGTCCTTTCAGTTAAAGTAAATGGATGGAGAAATATCGTCACTGCGTTGGAAAAAGATCTTCCCGATATGAGATTCCTTTGTTCCTTTACTAGCATAGCTGGCCGTCAAGGAAATGCGATGCAATTTGGATACTGTGCTGCAAATCAAATCCTCGATGTAGAGATGGCCAGGATTGCAACTCATGAGGACGCACCCCGAGCGGTCGCTATAGCCTGGGCTCCTTGGGGGGAAATAGGAATGGCCACTCGTGGCTCATTGGAGTCAATTTTTGAGAGTGCTGGAATCGATATGATTCCTGCCAATCAAGGAGCAAGAAGATTTGCAGAAGAAGCCCTTCGAGGTGGTAAAAGAATGGTCATGGTGGCCGGTTCTTTGGGTGCTTTAGATGATGAGAATTCTACCCGTCTACCTGCCCAGAATGTTCCAGAAGAAGTGGCTGAACTAATATCAGACTCACTGCGGTTCCCATATATTGGACGAGTTGAATCCATTACTCCATTTTCTGAGATAGTGGTTTCTTCTGTACTTGATGTTTCCAACCAACCTCATTTGGTTGATCATTCAATAGATGGAGTAGCATATATGCCTGGTGTAATGGCCATGGAAGCCTTTGCAGAGACTGCTAAATTGATTTGGCCAATGTGCGCGGTTGATGGTTTCGAAGAATTGGAATTCGGTCTTCCAGTGAAGGTAACAAAGGACTCCAAGCACATTCGGATACGGGCAAATTTCGATCGACAAGATGACAATCACATTTGGATCAGATGTCTTTTGGAAACGGATCTGATGAATTCTGATGGAGAAGTATTTGGTGAACCAAAAACCCATCATAGGGGGTTGGTCAGGATGTTGAAATCAGGTGGAAATGCAGAACGAGTCGACTCTCTCCAACTGGGTAATGTGACTTCAGGTTCAGCTATTCATGGTCCAAAATTTGTGTACGATCGAATGTTCCACGGGCCAAGGTTCCAGGTGCATGGAGGAGTCATCGGCGGAGTATACGTTGATGGTGATCGGGGTTTGGATGCTCATGCACTAACACGTGATGAGTTGCCCAAGACTGATTTGTTTGTAGAGGAAGTGGGAGGAAAACAGATGAAACTAGAATCATTGCCAATGTTGGTGGAAGCTTGTTTCCAGAATGCAGGTCTTGTTTCTATGGAGATTGATGGAATTGAATCACTTCCGATTGGGATTAAACATGTGGATCTAGATGTTGAATCGCTCAGAGGTCCTTTGAGAATACGCACGGTCCGCAGATCTGGTGGTGATGATGGAGTAACTACCCATGATGCTGTAATCGTAAATGATGATGAAGATGTAGTGGTGCAACTCAAGGGTCTAAGATTGAAGGGAATGGCACCATTGGAAGATGATGCCCGATTCACATTTACTGATGTTTGAGGTATTTCGATGGTAGAAATCCCATGGACTCCAATCCATGAACCAATATTCCTCGAAATTGGAACTAATTTCTCATGTTGTGTACTACGTATTCCCTCAGAACCAAGAAATAGGCTATTTTCTGAAATCCCTCTTACACATTCAGATTTCAATCGAATGACTCCAATCAGAAGAGAACAACATGCTGCAGGGCGTTATTGTCTTTCCACAGCGATTACTAGAGAAGGAATTAGAGGAAAAATTTCCCTTTCTGAAGATTTTCCATTGAGAATTGAAACTTCAAGTGGAGTTTTTCCGGTCAGTATTTCACATAGTGATTCACTAGCTGTTGCTGTTATTGGAAGAGAAGGGTCTCAGGTAGGAGTTGATTTAGAACCACTAGATCGAGAAATTCAAGTTTCAATTTTAGATCAATTTTGTACACCAAAGGAAATTGAATTGCTATCATCTGAAAATTCTAATTCTCATAGATTGAATACATGGATGACCAAGGAAGCAGTATCCAAGGCAACAGGAAAAGGAATGTCTATTGCCAAAGAAATCAATCTTCATGACAATTTTGCCCAATATCAATCCACTCGATACCGATTATTTTCACACGAGTTTGAAAATCACATCATTATGGTGGCTTATTCAGATTCACCGATTGAAAG